>JBBAGE010000193.1:0-2593 GCA_041655055.1 Paracoccaceae bacterium | reverse complement strand
GGTGATGTGGATCGGCCGGCCGGCCCGGCGGCAGATCAGATCGGCATTGGCGTCCAGCAGCCGGATGACTCCGCCGCCAACCGTGCCGAGGCCGGCGAGGCCGACACGCAGAGGTGCGCTGTCCACGCATTTCTTGCCCATCATTCAGGAAACCCAGCTGTTGCTCATGGATGTTGCACTTTGTCCGATGAAGCCGAAGGAACGACGGCCGAGCCTCCGCTGCGGCCAGTGTTGCCGATACTGCTGTCAGGCGAAATCCGCCAGTGGCGTGTCAGCGCGGCCGCGGCAGATTATTGCCGAACCGGCCCCGGGGTGCATTCGGCTGTCCGCCGATGGTGGCGCGGTCCTTGCGTGGCACCTGCGCCTGATAGGCTTCCAGACAATGTTCGGGGCAATAAGGAAAGCCGGGATTGACCGGCCGGCCGCAGAAATGAAAATTGGCCTTGTCCGGGTGGCCGATCGGCCATCTGCAGATGCGGTCATTGAGGTCGAGCAGCGCCACCCGGCCCTTTTTGCCGCGCGCCCGGTTCGAAGCCGGCGCCGATGCCGCAGGGATGGCGGATTCCGCGCCTGACACCATGGTCTCTGCGGCCGGGCGGGCCGGCTGAGACCTCGCGGCCGGTGCCGGTGGCTGGCTGCGGGCGGGCGCATCCGTGACGGGGGCTGCGGCCGCCCCGGCGGCGGGCGGCGGTGTGTCGGCGCTGCCCGGTGTGCCCGCTGGCTTGCTGTCGGCGACGGCTGTCGCGGTCTTGGCCGGTGCTGCCTCGGTGGCCGGCTTTGCTGTCTTGGCGGTTTTCGCCCGCGCGGCGCGCGGGCGTGGCGTTTTTGCCACTTCGCCCTTTTTCAGCGGCGACGGCCGCGCTGCCAGTCCCAGCCGATGCGCTTTGCCGATGACGGCATTGCGCGACAGGCCATCGCCCAGCAATTCCGCGATCTGGCTGGCGGAATGCCCTTCGTCCCAGTATTTTCGCAGCAGTTCGACGCGCTCGTCTGTCCAGGCCATAGATATCTGTTCCGTTTTCTGTTTGCGCTTCCTATCGGCACAGGTCGCACTTGCAGGTGCCGGACTGTGCCGATAGGAAGCGTGTCAAATCATGCCAGATTCCGACGCCAGCCAAGCTCCGCAGACAACTGCCCCGCTTTCGACTGCCCCACTGCCGACCGGGGCATCGACATTGCCGTCGGCCCCGCCACCGACCCTGTCACCGACACCGCCATCTGCACTGCGGCCGCCGGGTGAACCTGTCATTCACCGCTTCAACTGGCTTGGAATCTATACCCTCTATTTGAAGGAAGTGCGGCGTTTCTTCAAGGTGCAGTTGCAGAGTATCTGGGCGCCTGCAGCCACCACATTGATTTTCCTGGCCATTTTTACACTGGCGCTGGGTCGCGCGCAAGGTGAGGTGAACGGCATTCCCTTTACCACTTTTCTGGCGCCGGGCCTCATTGTCATGGGCATGGCGCAGAACAGCTTCCAGAACAGCCTGTCGTCGATCATGATCGGCAAGATCCATGGCACCATCATCGATGTGCTGCTGCCGCCCTTGTCGGCGGGGGAATTGCTGTTCTGCTATGTCGCCGCCTGCGTCACGCGCGCCTGGGCGGTCGGCCTCGCCATCTGGGTGGCCATGCTGGCCTGGCCGGGCATTGATGTCTCTATCGCCAATCTGCCGCTGGTGCTGCTGGAGGGCACTTTGGGTGGCATTCTGCTTGGTCTCATTGGTGTCATTACCGGCATCTGGGCCGACAAGTTCGAGCATGGTGCCGCCGTTACCAATTTCCTCATTCAGCCGCTGACCTTGTTGTCGGGGACTTTTTATTCCATTCATGTGCTGCCCGAAGTTGCGCGCCAGATGAGCCTTGCCAACCCCTTCTATTATATGATCGACGGCTTTCGCGCTGGTTTCACCGGTGTTGCCGAAGCGCCCGTTGGAATCGGCCTGGCGATTATTGGCGGTTTGTGCGTGCTGTTGTGGGTTGTCGCGGTGCTGTTGTTGAGATCGGGGTGGAAATTGCGCGCCTGACACCGTAATGATGACGGGCGAACTGGAAAAACGGTGGCAGCGAGCGCCACCGTTTTTTGTTTTCGGGCGCGGCATTTCATTCGGGCACAGTCCGGCCGGCGCGCAGATGAATTCCGGTTGCGCAGGCAAGGCAGTGATTTGGGGCAGCGATATCGGCTAACGCCGGGAAGGCGATAACCCGCTGTCAGGAATATGGGGTGTTGCATGGCAATTTCTGCGTTGATGCCGGTTTATGCGCGCTGCGATGTGGCGCCGGTGCGCGGCGACGGCGCCTGGCTTTATGATGCGGGTGGCCGCAAATGGCTGGATTTTTCCAGCGGCATAGCCGTCAATCTGCTGGGGCATGGTCACCCGCATCTGGTGCAGGCCCTCCAGAAACAGGCAGCGCAACTGATGCATGTCTCCAATCTCTATGCCTCGCCACAGGCTGAATCGGCGGCGCTGCGGCTGGTGCAGCACACATTTGCCGATACGGTGTTCTTCACCAATTCCGGCGCCGAAGCCGTCGAATGCGCGATCAAGACCGCGCGCAGCTATCATTATGCCGGCGGCCAGCCGCAGAAATTCCG
>JBBAGE010000192.1:0-2598 GCA_041655055.1 Paracoccaceae bacterium | reverse complement strand
GCACCCGGCGCGCGGGCTTCGGCTTCGGTGGTCAGTTCCGCGCCGGACCTGAACCGGAAGGTCAGCGGCACCTTGTCGCCGGGTTTGATCCCCGGCTGCACGCCAAACAGCATCAGATGCCAGCCGCCGGGCGCGAACTGCACTTCGCCATGCGCCGGCAAAGCCATGCTGTCGCGGGCATGCATGCGCATGATTCCATTTTCATTGCTGGTCTCGTGGATTTCGATGCGCCCGACCTGGGGGGAGGTCACGGCCACCAGCGCATCGGCTTCGCTGCCGCCCTGCAGGGTGAAAAAGCCGCCGCCCGGCCGATCCTGCACGGCGGGCAGGCGCAGCCAGGCATTGCTGACCTGCGCTGCATCCGCTGCCAGCGCTGCGCCAGCGGCGAATGGCACCCATGCCAGCAACAGCCCGATCAGCAGCCGGGGCATCGAAAACAGGCGAAATGCAGCCATTGTTTGTTCCTTTTACGCTTTTTCGCCCGGACTAGCTTCGGTTGCGCCCGGTGAACAGCGAGACGATAAAGAGGATGACGAACAGGCCGAACAGGATCTTGGCGATGGTGGCCAGCAGACCGACCAGCAAATAGAATCCCAGCGCGCCGGCCACCAGCGCGATGATCAGGAATGCGATGGCATAATACAGCATCGGGCTTTCCTCCTTTTCGCTTTCCGTTGGTCAATGTGGACCAGCAGCTGTCGGCCGGCAAGGGCTTGCGGTTTGAAGCAGGGCGAAAAGTGCGGAAACCCCGGCGGCGGTCTGCGGACTTCCCGCCGGGGAAGCCCGCAGTGCCGTTTCAGCGGATGGGTGTCAGACCCGTTCGATGATAATGGCCGGTGCCATGCCGCCGGCGGCGCACATGGTGACGAGGCCACGCTTCAGGTCGCGGCGTTCCAGTTCATCGAGCACGGTGCCGATCAGCATGGTGCCGGTGGCGCCGATCGGGTGGCCAAGGGCAATGGCGCCGCCATTCACATTGACCTTGTTGCGGTCGACCTTCAGGTCGCGGATGAATTTTTCCGCCACCACGGCAAAGGCTTCGTTGATTTCGATGAGGTCGATGTCATCCAAGGTCAGGCCGGCCTTCTCCAGCACCCGGCGGGCGGCGGGCACCGGTGCATTCAGCATCAGCGTCGGGTCATCGCCCATATTCGCCATGGCAACGACGCGGGCGCGCGGCTTCAGGCCGTTCTTGTCGGCATAGGCCTTGCTGGTCACCAGCATGGCGGAGGCGCCGTCGACGACGCCCGAGGAATTGCCGGCGTGGTGCACGGATTCCCATTTCAGATCGGGGTATTTCTGGTTGATCAGGCTGCGGAAAGTGGTGCCGCGTTCATCCAGCGGCATGTCGGCGATCTTGGTGAAGCTGGCGTTCAGCGTCGCCAGGCTTTCGGCCGTGGTCTGCGGGCGCGGATATTCGTCATGATCGAGCGCCAGCGTGCCATCGAGATTATAGACCGGCACGATGGACTTGTCGAAGCGGCCTTCCTTGATCGCCTGCGCGGCGCGCTTCTGGCTTTCGAGGCCAAGCGCGTCCAGCGCTTCGCGGCTGATTCCTTCCATCGCGGCAATGGCGTCGGCACACACGCCCTGATGCGATTGCGGATGGATCTTCTGCAGATGCGCATTGCCCGAACCCATCATCGTCGGCGGCAGGCCGGCGGCATGTTCTGCGGCGGCCATATTGGCCGTCAGCGACATCATTTCCGTGCCGCCGGCAATGATGCAGTCTTCGAGGCCCGACATGATCATGCCGGCCGCAAGATTGACGGTGGTGATTCCGCCACCACAGAAACGGTCGAGAGTCATGCCGGACGCGCGGATGTCGAAGCCGGCATCGAGCGCGGCCATGCGGCCGAGGTCGCCGCCCTGCGGACCTTTCTGGGTGCTGGTCGACCAGATGACATCGTCGATGGTGGCGGTATTCAGGTGGTTGCGTTCGGCAATTGCCTTCAGCACGGTTGCAGCCAGATGCTGCGGGTGCAGATGTTGCAGCGCGCCTTTGCCGGGCTTGCCAATGCCGCGCGGCGTGCGGACGGCGTCGATGATATAAGCTTCACTCAATGCTCTTCTCCTGTGCGGGGAAAGTCCATAGGCCCGGAAAGCCGGGCGGTGTGATACCCCTTGCCACCAAATGCGCGACTGTGCCAATCACCTATTTGCGGCAACGGCAGCGGTTTTCAAAAACAGGCAAACCACTGCCCAGGGCCACTGAAAGATGAACGGCCCGGCGGCAAGAAATATCTGAGGACGGATATTTCAAAAATCGCCGGATGGGTAGCATTGCGCGATTGCAATGGCGCGCTGGCATGACATCGACAGGGAGAAGTGGAAAAAATGGCATTTCACACGCGGATCACGGAACTTCTCGATATCGAGCATCCGATCGTTCAGGGGGGCATGCAGTCGGTCGGCTATGCCGAACTGGCGTCGGCGGTGTCGAACGCCGGCGGACTCGGCATATTGACGGCGCTGACCCAGCCCGATCCAAAAGCGCTGGCCGCTGAAGTGGAGCGTTGCCGGAGCATGACCGACAAGCCTTTTGGCGTGAACATCACGGTGTTTCCAACCACCATGTCACCGGATTATCTGGGCTAT
>JBBAGE010000191.1:0-2611 GCA_041655055.1 Paracoccaceae bacterium | reverse complement strand
CCGCCAGCCCCGGCGCCGCCGCGTCGGGCAGCGCCACCTGCATCCCGGCGCGGCGCATCTGCGCCACCAGCCGCGCGGGGCCAAGCGCCTCGGTCAGGCGCACAGGCGGGATATTCAGCGACTGGATCAGCGCATCGCGCACCCGCACGGTGCCGCGAAACTGGCCGTCGAAATTCTGGGGCGCATAGGTGCCGAATGTAGTGGCGCGATCGTCGATCAGCGTTTCGGGATGGGCCAGCCCCTGATCAAAGGCCATGCCATAAATCAATGGCTTAAGCGTCGATCCCGGCGAACGCAGCGCCTGCGTCATATCCACATAGCCCTGCCCGGCATCGCCATAAGCGGCAGAGCCCACCTGTGCCAGCACCGTGCCGTCGGTATGATCGGCCACCACAATCGCCACCGACAGCGACGCCCGCGTGCGCGCCACCCGCGCGGCAAGCACCTCAATCGAATGTTGCAGCCGGGCATCGATCGTCGTTGTAATGCGCGGGGCATCGGGCCGGGCGGCGCGCAGGTGATCGGCCAGATGCGGCGCGAGCGCGGGAAATTCCCGCCGCGTCGGGATGGTGGCGGCCCGCGCGGCATCGGCATCGCCGGCATCGATCGCGCCGCGCCGCACCAGTTGTGCCAGCACATGATCACGCGCCGCGCGCGCGGCCTCGGGATGGCGGTCGGGCCGACGCGCCGTGGGCGATTGCGGCAGCGCCACCAGCAGCGCCGCCTCGGCCGTGGTCAGCCGCGTGGGTTCCTTGCCAAACCAGGCGCGCGTGGCGCTGCGCACCCCTTCGAGATTGCCGCCATAGGGCGCGCGGTTCAGATAGAGCGCAAGGATTTCATCCTTGCTCAGCCGCCGTTCCAGCGCCCAGGCCAGTTGCATTTGCCGCAATTTGCCGCGCCAGGCGCCGGTGGGCCCATCCTCCAGCAGGCGCGCGACCTGCATCGTCAGCGTCGATCCCCCCGACATGATACGCCCGTTCATCGCCGCCTGCCCCGCCGCACGCATCAGGGCACGCAGATCGACGCCATTGTGGCGGTAAAACCGCTGATCCTCATAGGCGATCAGCATGGCAATATAATGTGGATCGGTCTGGCCCAACTGGACCGCCAGCCGCCAGCGGCCATCAGCCACCTGATAGGCGCGCAGCAGGCTGCCATCGCGGGCCAGAACCTCGGGCGAGGTGGCAATCGCAAGCGGCGGCAGGCTGGCCGTATCGATCCAGCGGTCGAACCCGTCGCGCGCCACTGCGCCAAGGAACAACACGACCACCAGAATCAATGGCAGCGCGCGCATGATCATGGGCCGATGCTGACCCGCCCCGCATCCGTCCAGGCGCGGTTTTCGGGACGATAGAGATCCTGCACGCTGGCGGCCGGGTGGTGAAATTCGCCCGGCGTGACGGCGCGCAGGATATAGGCCAGCCGAAAGGGGCGCTCATCACCCCATTCAAGCGCGGCGATAAACCGGTCAGCGCGAAATTCGGCATGGCTGACATTTTGCGCCAGCTCTAGCCAGCCGAGCGCCGAAATATCGCCCGCGCGCAACAGGTTAGGGTTGTCGATTTCAAACCCCGCAGGCAGCGGATCCTCGATCAGCAATCGCGCCCGCCGGGCTTCCCACGGGTCGATGGTCAGCACGGCAACCATACGGGCCCCGGCCGCGATGTTTTCGGGGGTGATCGGGTCGCCTTCGGGGGTGAAATAATGCCGCTCGATCGTGTAATTGGTGCCACCGGCGGGTTCGGGCACATCCGGCACGCCAAAAAGCGTCAGCGCCAGCGGAATATCCTGATCCGACGTGTTAGTGATCACCAGCGGCGGGCCGGCCGTGGCGCGCAAGTCATCCATGACCTGCGCCGGGACACCCCCGGCGGGCAGGCCATCGACGGTGATCCCCAACTGCGCATCATCGGCGCGCAGCGCCTGCGCGGCCATCAGCGCCCAGACCCGTTCCTGGGTAGAGCGCGCAGCCCCATCGGCGATGCCCATGGCCACCTGCCCCACCAGATCTGCGGCATCGACGGCATTGCTGCCGGCCTCGACCGCCAGCGCCAGCACCCCGGCGCTATCGCGCAGCCGGGTGCCGTAATCGTCGCGCCAGCCGCGCGGTTCGGCGGTGGACTCATGCGCCGCAATCATCCGCGCGGCGCGGGCAAACATCGCATCGGCGCGGGTGGGATCACCATAAGCCGCAAGCGCCGCGCCCAGTTGCGCCGCCGCCAGCGGGCTGTCAAAGGCATCGCCTTTGACATCGGCATAATAGCGCAAATCGCCCATCTGCGCGGCACTTTCGCGCGCAAGAACATGCAAAGCATAGGCGATCCCCGCCCCGCCGCTGTCAAAATCCTGCGCATAATTGATCTGGTTGCGCAGATTATCCATCGCGGCGCGAAAGCCGGTCTCGGGCACCGCATAGCCCTGCGCACGGGCGCGCGACAGAAAATCGGTCGCATAGGCATCAAGCCAAAGATCCCCCGTCCCCGGCGACCAGAGGCCAAAGGCCCCGTTGCTGGCCTGATTACCCAGCACGGCGGCGATGGATTGGGCAATCCGATCCGCCAGATCGGCGGGCGTCAGCAGCCCCATTTCCTGCGCAAGATCGCCCAGATAA
>JBBAGE010000190.1:0-2619 GCA_041655055.1 Paracoccaceae bacterium | reverse complement strand
TCCGCCTTCAGGGTGTTCTGGATGCGTTCGTTGCGCAGATAATCGGTGGCGAATTCGCGTGCGTCATCGCCGGTGAATGGCTGCGCCCGGGTTTCCTTGACCTGATTTACCAGCACGACTGGCGCCGGCGCACCCTGGGCGCGGCTGGCGAACATGAACAGCTCCTGCGGGTTCTTGGCGAGAACCTTGGTGACTTCGGTGATGAAGGCCGGATTGGCGCGGGCGGCGTCCAGTGTCGCTGGCTGGCGCCGGAACTGGATGTTGTTGCTCTTCAGAATGGCTTCCACTTCCGCCATGGTGTCGGCATCTTCGAAACCAAGTGAAGCGATATTGTCCGGCCGCAGGAACTGGATCTGATCCAGAAGATAGAGCTTGCGGTCGCGGAACATTTCCGGGTGATCGCGCATGAACTTGTCGGCTTCGTCGCGCGTCGGCTTGACGGCTTTGGCGGCAATATCGCGGGCCAGCGCCTGCACCCGCAGCTGTTCCTCGGCGCGGCGCTTCTGCAATTCGAACCCGGGTGTCTTGTCGAGCTTGCGGGTGCTGGCTTCATCCGCCAGCATGCGCCGGGTGATGAGATTGCCGAGCGCCAGCCGCTCTGCTTCCTGGCGGGACATGCCGGGCGGCACCGGCGTGCCCTGAAGTTCGGCGCGGATTTCCTGGGTGGTGATTTCCTGCCCATCGAGAGTGGCGACGACCTGCCCGGTGGGTGCGGATTTCTCCTTGCCGCCGATGCCGAGCTTGCTGCAGCCGGCGAGCGCGACAGCGGCAACGGTCACCAGCAGCACCGGCTTTGCCGTGCGGGATACAGAAGCAATGAACGTGGATTGTGTCTTCACTGGATTTCCCCCCTTTGGGTTTCGTGGCTTGGGCTTATGACGATTCGCCGGATTGGTGACTTCGATATTCCTATCTCCGTAATATTTCAGTTTCGCGCCAGTCCGAACAGCGCTTTTGTCATGGCCCAGGCCTTGGCCGGCTGCCGGCGCAACAGTCTTTTGCCGATCTGCACCAGAGCCAGCGGATATTGCAGCGGCAGCAGCCAGGGGAAATTGCGCCGGTAGAATTTCAGCCGGCTGCGCAGCAGATAATATTCCGAAGCCGCGGTCCGGCCACCTTTTTTCCCCGACGAGCCGATCGACCCGCCTTCCTTGTGGTAGACGATGGCGCCACGGGCAAAAGCCATGGTGAAGCGGCCGCGATTGCGCACCGACCAGTCCATTTCCTCGAAATAGAGGAAGTAGCTTTCTTCCATATAGCCGACGGTTTCCAGAAAGGCGCGGCTGACAGCGAGCGATGCGCCGAGGACGAAATCGGTTTCCTCGGCGATCTGGCGGGCATTGAAGGGACGTGTGACTGGCTGATTGCCACCGATGCCCTTGCTCTGCCCGGTCAGCAGGCTGAAACGCGATCCGTTCAGCTGCTGCCAGACACCGGGACGGTGGTAATAGCGCACCTGGGTGCCGCACATGCCGATCTTGTGCGTTGCATCCATCTGGGTGAGGAGCGCCCGCGCCGCGGCGGGTTCGACCACGGTGTCATTGTTGAGGCACCAGCAATAGGCAATGGCCGGGTCCTTCATGGCATAGCGCATGGCAATGTTGTTGCCACCGGCAAAGCCGCGATTTTCGGCGGATTTCAACAGGGTCAGCTGCTCGCCGCCGGGGCGTGTGGTCAGAGCTTCCTCGTCGGTTAGCTCCTGGAAGGCGATCGGTTTGGCGAGCGGTGGTCGAGTCAGCCGGCCCAGCGGCCCGGCAGGCGGTTGATAGGGTTCGGCGCCGCTGGCCCAGGCACGGATTCGCTCCAGCGAATCATCGCTGGAGGCATTGTCGATCACGATTACGCGGATGGCGATATCCGAACGCAGCAGCGATTCCAGCGCTTCGATGGTGTCACTGCTGCGGTTCCAGTTGATCATGACGACAGCAAGCTGCGCCGCGGGCGCGGATTCGGGCGTGAGAGCGCTGCCCAGAGCTGCGGGCCGGGTCATGGCTGCGGACCCCGGCGTGTGGCCGGGCGGCTGGCGCTCATGCGCGGTTCCATTTTTGTGCCGATGATGAATCATTGGTGCGCGCCACCCGTTGCATTTCCACAAATCGATCATAACGTATTGCAATCATGACCGGAATGGCGCGCAAGCGGCCGCGCAGGGAAGGGATGCGGGGCGAGAATAATATCAGGAACACATGCGCCACCGGGGATCCCAACACTGCAAACGCCCGGATCTGCCATTTGATCCGGCCAGCCAGTTTCTTATCGTGGACGTTCCATTTATGGGCGATGAAGCGGCGCCAGCGCTGCTGCAGCGCGGCATAGCTGGTGCGCGCCGGGTGAAAGATGCGCATGGCGCTGACATAATATGGCGGGTGGCCGGCCGCCGTTGCGCGATGGCCCCAATCCACATCTTCGGATTTCTCTATGCCGGCAAATCCGCCGATGCTGACAAACAGGTTTCTGTTGCAGGCAAGATTGCCGGCACCGGAAAAATGCCGGCGGCGAATATACATCTTCTGCCGGAACGAGAATACGGCTTCAAAGCCTTCGATTCCCTGAGTGTCTTCGGGATTGCGAAAATCGACGCGCACATCGCCGCCGACAGGCAGTTGCGGCCGGTTTTCG
>JBBAGE010000189.1:0-2687 GCA_041655055.1 Paracoccaceae bacterium | reverse complement strand
TGGCCGGATTTGATCGCCTCGGCCAGTGCGGCTTCGTCCACCAGACCGCCACGGGCGCAGTTGATGATCCGCACGCCGGGTTTGCATTTCGCGATGTTTTCCGCCGAAAGGATATTCCGCGTCCGATCCGTCAGCGGCACATGCAACGTGATGAAATCCGACCGTTCCAGCAGTTCGTTCAGTTCGACCTTGGTCACGCCCAGCTTGTCGGCGCGTTCCTCGCTCAGATAGGGGTCATAGGCGATGACGCGCATTTTCAGGCCGACGGCGCGGTCGCAAACAATGCCGCCGATATTGCCGGCGCCAATCACGCCCAGCGTTTTATTGGTCAGTTCCACACCCATAAAGCGGGATTTTTCCCATTTGCCGGCGTGGGTCGAGGCGCTGGCCTCGGGGATCTGGCGCGCTACGGCGAACATCAGCGCGATGGCATGTTCGGCGGTGGTGATCATGTTGCCAAATGGCGTGTTCATCACGATCACGCCCTTTTTCGAGGCGGCGGGGATATCGACGTTATCGACCCCGATCCCGGCGCGGGCCACAACCTTGAGGTTATCGGCAGCGGCCAGAATTTTTTCCGTTACTTTGGTCGCCGAACGGATCGCAAGGCCATCGTAATCCTTGATCCGCGCCAAAAGCGCGTCTTTATCCTTGCCAAGCGCGGGTTCGAAATCGACATCGATGCCGCGATCGCGGAAAATCTGAACGGCGGTATCCGACAGCGCATCGGAAACGAGAACTTTGGGTGCCATGATGCAGGCTCCTTGGATAGGGTGGGGAAACGGCCCGGCGTTGGGCCGAAGATATTATTGTGCGGCGATTTCGGCGTTGAACGCCCAATCGATCCACGGCATCAGCGCCGCGACATCGGCGGTTTCCACCGTGGCCCCGCACCAGATCCGCAGACCGGCGGGCGCATCGCGGTAGGCGCCGATATCAAGGGCCACGCCCTCGGATTCCAGCCGTTTGGCGACAGCTTTGGCAAAAGCGGCGCCATCCTTGATCCGGGTATCGGTGAATTTCAGGCAGACCGACGTGTTTGAACGCACGGCAGGATCAGCCGCCAGAAAATCGATCCAGTCATGGGTGGCGACGAAATCGGAAATCACCGCCGTATTGGCATCGGCGCGCGCGATCATGCCCGACAGCCCGCCCACGGATTTGGCCCATTCCAGCGCAACCAGGTAATCTTCGAGAGCCAGCATCGATGGGGTATTGATCGTTTCGCCCTGAAAGATACCCTCGATCAGTTTGCCGCCCTTGGTCATGCGGAAAATCTTGGGCAGCGGCCAGGCGGGGGTATAGCTTTCCAGCCGTTCAACCGCGCGGGGTGACAGCACCAACATGCCATGCGCACCTTCGCCGCCCAACACTTTTTGCCAGCTAAAGGTGACGACATCCAGCTTGTTCCACGGCAGATCCATCGCGAAAACCGCGCTGGTGGCGTCGCAGATGGTCAGCCCTTCGCGATCCGCCGGGATCGCATCGCCATTTGGCACCCGCACGCCCGAAGTCGTGCCGTTCCAGGTGAACACCACATCGGAATTGAAATCGACAGTGGCGAAATCGACGATATCGCCGTAATCGGCCTTTTTCACCTTGGCGTCGATTTTAAGCTGTTTGACCACATCGGTCACCCAGCCTTCGCCAAAGCTTTCCCAGGCCAGCATTTCCACCGGCCGGGCACCCAGCATTGACCACATCGCCATTTCCACGGCGCCGGTATCCGAACCGGGCACGATGCCGATGCGGTAATCGGCGGGGATGCCCAACACGTCGCGGGTGGTGTCGATCGCGGCTTTCAGCTTGGCCTTGCCGATGGCGGCACGGTGCGACCGGCCCAGCGGCGCATCGGACAGCATATCAAGCGTGAAATTGGGGATTTTGGCGCAGGGGCCAGAGGAAAAGCGCGGATTCGCCGGGCGCGCAGCCGGAGCAGTGTGAGCCATTGCTGGTATCCTTCCAGATAAAATGCCTCGCGTTGGGGCGAGGTGTCCCACTGCCGCCTTTACGGCCAGTCCTGATCTTTCGCAAGTGGAAAGATGCGGCTATAGCAGCGCCAACTGCCCCTTTTTTGTGGAAAATGCAATGCATATCGTGACCCTGTTGACCAACCCCGCCGATCCAAAGCTGGATCTTGCGACCGCTTCGGCGCTGCGTGATGCCTGGGGCGGGGCGGAAATCACATGGTTATCCCCCGATGAGGCGGCGGAATTTGCAATCCCGGCGATTCCCGCGAATCGCTGGGACGTCTGGGAAAGCCTGCAACAACAGGGCGTCGATCTGGTGATCCAGCCCGCGGGCGGGCGGCGCAAGAAAATGCTGATCGCCGATATGGACAGCACGATGATCCAGCAGGAATGTATCGACGAACTGGCCGAAGTCGCTGGCGTCGGTGCGCATGTGCGCGATATCACCGCGCGCGCGATGAATGGAGAGCTGGATTTCGAGGGCGCGCTGAGCGAACGGGTGGCGCTGTTGGCGGGGCTCGATGCGGGGGTGATCGACCGGGTGATCGCGGATCGGATCACCTTCATGCCCGGCGGTGCGGCGCTTTTGAAAACGATGAAGGCCAATGGCGCCTATACGGTGCTGGTTTCGGGCGGGTTTACCGCCTTTACCGGCCATGTCGCCGCGCATCTGGGCTTTGACGAGGCCCGCGCCAATACGCTGTTGATGGAAAATGG
>JBBAGE010000188.1:0-2689 GCA_041655055.1 Paracoccaceae bacterium | reverse complement strand
ATTTGCGCCGCAGCGGCGCGCCGAACCAATGCATGAAGGGCACGCGAAAATGCGGCTCAAGCGGGAATTCCCATGCCGGGGTCTGCACCCAGCCGGCCTTGCCGATCCGCTGCATCTCTTGCGCCATTGCCGCCATGTCATGCCATGCGCCCACATGTTCGATGACCGAATTGGAATGAACCAGATCCACCGATCCATCGGCATAATCGGGCATGGCCCGGGCATCGCCGATCGCATAGTGGAAAAACCCCTGCTTGGTGCGGGTGGCGCGGTGCATCGCCAGTTCCTCGGCGTCATAATTCAGCACGGTGATCCCGGCGATACCGTCATATCCAACGTTCTCCCAGTATTCGGCCCGTCCGCCGACATCCAGAATATTCACCGGTCGGCCCAACCGTTTGGCCAACCCCTGGATCATCTGGGCAAGCAGACGGCCGCGCTTGCGACGAAAGCTGTTTATCGTTCCCTGGCCAATTCCGCCAGCGCCAACCTTGGCATCGTCACCGTTACGCACCATCTGATCCATCGCTCAGCCCCCGATCGCCCAACGGGCATAGGCACCGCCAAAGGCGCCGAATTTCGCAAAGAAGGCCACCAGAACCACCCAGCCCAGCGACAGCGGCAAAAAGACTTTCCAGCCGATCCGCATCAATTGGTCATAGCGATAACGTGGTGTGATCGCCTTGACCATCGCGAACATGAAGAACCAGAAGGCCATTTTCAGCAGCATCCAGTGCAGCCCGTCCGGCAGCCCCGGGATCGGTGACAGCCAGCCGCCGAAAAACAACAGCGTCAGCAGCGCGCACATCAACACGACAGCCGTCAATTCACCAATCATGAACAGCAGAAACGGCGTCGAGGAATATTCCACCTGATAGCCCGCAACCAGTTCCGATTCCGCTTCCGGCAGGTCAAAGGGCGGGCGGTTCGTTTCCGCCAGCGCCGAGACAAAGAACAACACCACCATCGGGAAATGCGGCAGCCAATACCAGCTGAACATTCCATAGGCGCCATCCTGAGCATGAACGATCGCCGTCAGGTTCAGCGATCCGGTGGTCAGGATCACGCCGATGATGATCAACCCGATCGAGACCTCATAGGAAATCATCTGCGCCGCCGAACGCAACGATCCGAGAAACGGATATTTCGAGTTCGAGGCCCAGCCCCCCATGATCACGCCGTAAACCTCAAGCGAGGATACCGCGAAAACATAAAGGATCGCCACGTTGATATCGGCGAGCACCCAACCTTCGTTAAACGGGATCACCGCCCAGGCGACCACCGCCAGCACAAAGGTGATCAAAGGCGCCAGCAGAAACACGAACCTGTCGGCCCCCGCCGGAATGACCACTTCCTTGACGATATATTTCAGGAAATCCGCGAAACTTTGCAGCAGTCCGAACACACCCACCACGTTGGGGCCCCGGCGCATCTGCACCGCTGCCCAGATCTTGCGGTCGGCATACATCAAAAACGCCAGCGCCACCAAAAGCGGCACCAGAATCAACAGCCCCTGCCCCAGGATCACCAGCGTAATGCCCAGATAATTCGTTGCAAAGAATTCAGCCATGTTGCCTCATTTCCTCAGGCGGCGGGTATGCCGTCGGCCGCGCAGGCCTGCAAAGTTTCAACCGTGTCAATCACGCGAGAACCGCGCGGCTCTGATCTCGAAATCGTGTAAACAGCATCTGACTGCCAGAGGCCAGCCTCGACATCAACCACTGATCGCAGCGGGCGCGCATAGCCAAAGCCTTGCGCCTGCGCATAGCGGGCCAGCGCGCAATCGCCATAGCGCGCCACATCGCCCGCGCCTTGCGCGCCGCGCATCCGGGCGCGCACCGATAGCAGATCATCGGCAAGCCAGATCGCCTCGGAACCGCGATAATCGGGGGTCTGCGCATCGGGGGCCGCAGGCGCGCAGCCCGCAAGCCCGCCGCAAATCGCCCCCCATGTGGCCCGGTATCGCCAGTTCTGCGCCATTATTCGGCGGCAACCCGGTTTTGCGCGCGCGCAAGCGCCCCGGCAGACAGTTCCGCCATCAGCGCACTTGCCCGCGCAATCGGATTGGTCAGGTAAAAATCGCGCAGCGCCGGCACAAAGCCCGCCTCGCCCAGATCGCGCAGCGCCAGCGGCTGCCACGCATTTTCCGCCACCTCGTCAATATCGGCCAGATGCGGCACTTCGGCCACCAGCGCGCCGCGTAGCTGCGCCAATGTGTCATAGGGCAAGGGCGCGCCCAATTCCGCCGAAAGCGCCCGCAGAATGGCCCAGTTTTCCTTGGCCTCGCCCGGCGCGAAACCCGCGCGGGCCGCAAGCTGGGGCCGGCCTTCGGTATTGACGAACAGCCCGCTTTCTTCGGTCCAGGCGGCACCGGGCAGGATGATATCGGCGCGGTGTGCGCCGCGATCACCATGGCTGCCCTGATAAATCACGAAGGGGCCTTCCCCGATCTCGACCTCGTCGGCACCCAGATTATAGATCACCTCGGCCCCTTCCAGCGCGGCAGGCAGCCCGCCTTCGGTCACCGCGCCCAGATCCATCGCGCCGACGCGGCTTGCGGCCGTGTGCAGCACAAGCAAACGGCTGTCGCCCAGTTCGCAGATCTTCATCGCATGGGCCAGCACCGCTTCGCCATCGGCCTCGTTCAGCGCGCCTTGACCCACGATCACGATCCCCGGCGTGCCTTCGG
>JBBAGE010000187.1:0-2729 GCA_041655055.1 Paracoccaceae bacterium | reverse complement strand
AGATGTGCAATTGCCGCCGCGCGCCATCACCATCCACGGCCTGAAATTGCTGGACTGCGACGGCGACTCCGCCACATTCGAAGTGCATTGTTCCAAAGGCACCTATATCCGCAGCCTGGCGCGCGACATTGCCCGCGCGCTCGACAGCCGCGGCCATGTCCGCATGCTGCAGCGCAGCACCGCCGGCGCTTTTACCCTTGATGACGCAATGGCGCTGGACAAATGCCTGCAACTCCTGCATGGGGCACGGCCTCAACAGGCCCTTTTGCCACTGACTGCCGGACTGGACGACATCCCGGTCATCGCAGTCGACCCCGCCTCTGCACTTGCCCTCCAAAGAGGACAGCGCATCGGCGGTCCCGACGTGAAAACTGGTCAATATATCGCCACCTGCGGGTCTGTTCCGGTGGCATTGGTCAGGATTGCGGACAACGACATGCAGGTCGTGCGGGGCTTCAACTTCGATTAGAGGAGACAAATGATGTCGATCACAGCCGAGCGCAAATCCGCGCTGATTGCCGACAATGCCCGCAACGAAGGCGACACCGGCAGCCCGGAAGTCCAGGTCGCGATCCTGACCGAACGGATCCAGAATCTGACCGAACATTTCAAGACCCACGCCAAGGATAACCACTCGCGTCGCGGCCTGCTGATGCTGGTCAACAAGCGCCGTTCGCTGCTGGATTATCTGAAGCGCAAGGATCAGGCGCGCTATCAGGCGCTGATCGCCAAGCTGGGCATCCGCAAGTAATGATTTTCAAAGGGCGGCGGATATTCGATCAGTCACCCTTTGCAATCGCGCCGCGCCCCGCGGCCGAAAACCGGGGCAGTTGCGGCAAGGGTTCCGATTTCGCGGAAACCGGCCGCTTTTGAGGCATAAGCGCCTCATGTTGGAAACGCCTCTGGCCGCAAGATCATGTCAGAGGCATGGAGAGTCATCTGATGTTTGATATTGCCAGAGAAGAAATCGAATGGGGCGGGCGCAAGCTCATCCTGGAAACCGGCCGCATTGCCCGTCAGGCAGACGGCGCGGTGCTGGCCACTTATGGCGAAACCGTCGTTCTGTGCGCCGTCACCGCAGCCAAATCCGTGCGCGAAGGGCAGGATTTTTTCCCGCTCACCGTGCATTATCAGGAAAAATATTCCGCCGCCGGGCGCATCCCGGGCGGGTTTTTCCGCCGCGAACGCGGTGCGACCGAACATGAAACGCTGACCAGCCGGCTGATCGATCGCCCGATCCGGCCGCTGTTCCCCGAAGGCTTTTACAATGAAATCAATGTAATCGCCCAGGTCCTCAGCTATGACAATGAAAATGAAGCCGATATCGTTGCAATGATCGCAGCGTCCGCGGCGCTGACCATTTCCGGCGTGCCGTTTCTGGGCCCGATCGCCGGCGCCCGGGTCGGCTTTCAGGATGGCGAATATCAGCTGAACCCGTCCAGGGATCAGCTGGCGGAAGGCCGGCTCGATCTGGTGGTGGCCGGCACGGCTGATGCCGTGATGATGGTCGAATCGGAGGCGCATGAGCTTTCCGAAGAGGAAATGCTGGGCGCGGTGATGTTCGCGCACAAGTCCGTCCAGCCGGTCATCGGCGCCATCATTGCGCTGGCAGAAAAAGCCGCCAAGGCACCGTGGGAACTGGCCACAACCGATAACAGCGCCATGCTGACGCAAATTCGCGATGCCGCCGGCGCCGATGTCGATGCCGCCTATCGAATCGTCGACAAGGCCGCGCGCCGCGATGCCGTCGACGCCGCCAAGGCCAAGGCGCTGGCGCTGTTTGCAGACGCCGATGGCGCCAGCCAGATGCAGGCGCAAAAGCTGTTCAAGAAACTGGAAGCCGACATCGTGCGCGGCGCCATTCTGAAGGATGGCCACCGTATCGACGGGCGCAGCACCACCCAGGTGCGGCCGATCGTGGCTGAAGTCGGGCTGTTGCCGCGCACCCATGGTTCGGCGCTGTTCACCCGCGGCGAAACCCAGGCGATCGTGACGACCACGCTTGGTACTGCGGATTCCGAACAGCTGATCGACGGTCTAGGCGGCGTGCGCTATGAACATTTCCTGCTGCACTACAACTTCCCGCCCTATTCGGTCGGCGAAGTGGGGCGCTTTGGCGCACCGGGGCGGCGTGAAGTCGGCCATGGCAAGCTTGCCTGGCGCGCCATTCATCCGATGCTGCCCAGCAAGGAAGAATTCCCCTACACCATCCGGGTGCTGTCCGACATCACTGAATCCAATGGTTCATCGTCGATGGCGACTGTCTGCGGCTCGTCGCTGGCGCTGATGGATGCCGGGGTGCCGATCAAGAAACCCGTGGCCGGCATTGCCATGGGGCTCATCCTCGAAGGCCAGGATTACGCCATCCTGACCGACATTCTGGGAGATGAAGACCATCTGGGCGACATGGATTTCAAGGTCGCCGGCACCGAGGACGGAATCACTTCGCTGCAGATGGACATCAAGATCAGCGGCATTACCGAGGAAATCATGAAGATCGCGCTTGAACAGGCCAGGGATGGCCGCGTTCACATTCTTGGCGAAATGGCCAAGGCGCTTTCCGAAAGCCGCAGCGAGCTCGGTGAATTCGCGCCGCGCATTGAGGTCATGACCATCCCGACCGACAAGATCCGTGACGTGATCGGCACCGGCGGCAAGGTCATCCGCGAGATCGTCGAAAAGACCGGAGCCAAGATCAATATCGAGGATGACGGGACGGTCAAGATTGC
>JBBAGE010000186.1:0-2756 GCA_041655055.1 Paracoccaceae bacterium | reverse complement strand
CCCCTCGACCCGCGGGTTTTCAAAGCTGATATCCGCGCCCATTTCCACCAGCGTGATGAACAGCCCGTTGCGTGTGGAATTCTGGCTGACCCCGGGCACAAGAATATCCGACCCTTCGCAGATCAACGCCGCGCAAATGGGAAAGGCCGCAGATGACGGATCGCGCGGCACCACCACATCCTGCGCCACCAGCTCCGGCTGGCCCAGCAGGGTGATGCGGTGCCCGGCATCGGTGATTTCGGTCGCGATCGTCGCGCCAAAGCCTGCCAGCATCCGTTCGGTATGATCGCGGGTGGCTTCGCGCTCGGTCACCACGGTTTCGCCCGGCGCATTCAGCCCGGCCAGCAGCACCGCCGATTTCACCTGCGCCGAGGGCATGGGCGTGGCGTAATCCACAGGCACCGGATCGGCCGCCCCCACCAGCGTCATCGGCAACCGCCCGCCATGCCGCCCATAGGCGCGCGCGCCAAACAGCGCCAGCGGATCGGTCACCCGGCCCATCGGCCGTTTGCGCAGGCTGGCATCACCGGTGAATGTGGTGGCAAAGGGGCTTGTGGCCACCAGCCCCATCATCAGCCGCACCCCGGTGCCCGAATTGCCGCAATCAATCACATCTTCGGGTTCGCGCAACCCGCCGACGCCGACGCCATGGACCGACCATGCCCCCGGCCCGGTCTGTTCGACATCCGCGCCCAACATGCGCATGGCGCGGGCGGTATCGATCACATCCTCGCCTTCCAAAAGCCCGGTGATGCGGGTGGTGCCCACGGCCAAAGTGCCAAAGATCAGCGCCCGGTGGCTGATGGATTTATCGCCGGGAATATCCGCTGTGCCCGACAGCGGCCCCGCGCGGCGTGACATCATCGGGATTTTCGGACCGTGGCCGGACATAGGCGCTCCTTTGGCAAAGATTTCCACCCTGATACCTCGGAAGGGGCGCGGGGTCTATTGGCAGGCGTGACGCAGGCATAGTTTTTGGCGCTGCTCAGACCCGCTCAAACGTCAGGTAATGCGGGCGGCGGCCTTCGCGCAGGGCCTTTTGTTCGTATCGCGTCGAAATCCAGTCATCCCATGGCTGGTGGATATCATCGCCATCGATCCGGCGAAAGCCTGCGGCAGGCACCTCGGCCAAGGTCTGGCGCACGTAATCGGGAATATCGGTGGCCACGCGAAACTGCGCGCCCGACATCAAAACCCGGTGCAGCGGCGCCAGATGATCGCGCGTGACAAAGCGGCGGCGATGGTGGCGCGTTTTCGGCCACGGATCGGGATAAAGCAGAAAGGCCCGCGCGATGGACTGATCGGGCAACACATCAAAAAGATCGCGCACATCCCCGGGATATATGGCAATATTGCGCAACGCGCGCTGCCGGATCTTGCCCAGCAGCATGGCCACCGCATTCACAAAGGGTTCGCAGCCGATAAAGGCCACATCGGGGTGCAGCGCCGCCTGATGGGCCAGATGCTCGCCGCCGCCAAAGCCGATTTCAAGCCAGACGGGGCTGCCGCCAAACCGCGCTGCCAGATCAAGTGGAACACGTGCGGGGTTATCGGCGGGATCGACAGCACCCGGCGATAATGCGGCCAGATCTTCGGCCAGATAATCCTTTTGCGCCTGATTAAGCGTCTTTCCATGTCGGCGGCCATAGAAATTGCGCCAAGTCGCGTCCTCAGGGGTATGTTCGTCTGCAGTCATGTCATCGGCCCGATCAATATCGGGCGCTTGTGGCAAGGCAGGCGGCGGCGGTCAAGGGGCGGCCCGCAGCCGCCCCCAAAGTCAGACGGCGCGGCGCAGCGCCTCGGCCAGATCGGTGGCCTCCCAGCTAAACCCGCCATCGGCATCGGGCGCGCGGCCGAAATGCCCCAGCGCCGAGGTGCGCGAATAAATCGGGCGGTTCAACCCCAGATGTTCGCGAATCCCGCGCGGTGTCAGATCCATGACCTGCCCCACGGCGCGTTCGATTTCCTCGGATGGCAGTTCGCCGGTGCCATAGGTATCGACATAGATCGACAGTGGCCGCGCCACCCCGATCGCATAGGAAAGCTGGATCAGACAGCGGCTGGCCATACCGGCAGCAACGATATTTTTCGCCAGATAGCGCGCGGCATAGGCGGCAGAGCGATCCACCTTGGTCGGGTCTTTGCCCGAAAACGCGCCGCCCCCATGCGGGGCCGAACCGCCATAGGTATCGACGATAATCTTGCGCCCCGTCAGCCCCGCATCCCCATCAGGCCCGCCGATCACAAAGGTGCCGGTGGGGTTTACCCACCATTCGGTGGCCTCGGTGATCCAGTCAGAGGGCAGAACCTCGCGGATATAGGGTTCGACGATGGCGCGGATATCATCGCTGGTCTGGCTTTCATCGGCATGTTGATGCGACAGAACGATGGATGTCACCTCGACCGGGCGGCCATTTTCATACCGCAGCGAAAGCTGGCTTTTGGCATCCGGGCGCAGCGTCGGCTCGGCCCCGGATTTGCGCGCCTCGGTCAGACGGCCCAGAATGGCATGGGCATACTGGATCGGCGCGGGCATCAGTTCCGGGGTCTCATCCACGGCGTAACCGAACATGATCCCCTGATCGCCTGCGCCTTCTTCCTTGCCGTGGCCGCCATTCACGCCCTGGGCGATATGGGCAGATTGTTCATGCAGAAAATTCAGCACGTGACAGGTATTCCAGTGGAATTTTTCCTGCTCATAGCCGATGTCCTTGATGCAATCGCGTGCGATCTGGCCGATGCGGCCCATATGATCC
>JBBAGE010000185.1:0-2807 GCA_041655055.1 Paracoccaceae bacterium | reverse complement strand
ATTGGCGACGTCCGCCTGTTCGCATCGCCCTATGCCATGCGCATCTGGCTCAACCCCGACCGACTGGCCTCCTTCAACCTGTCCGCTGCCGAAGCGCTGGCCGCCGTGCGCGAACAGAACAGCCAGAACCCCGGTGGTCAGCTGGGTGACCTGCCGCTGGCCAATGATACCGAACTGAATGCCACCGTCATTACCCAGGGCCGGCTGACCACGCCGGAAGAATTTCGCCATATCATCCTGCGCGCCAACCCGGATGGATCGACCGTCACGCTCGGCGATGTCGCGCGTGTCGAAATGGGGCTGCTGTCCTATGGCTCGGCCGACACCCTCGACGGCCAGCCGGCGGCGATGATGGCAGTCCAGCTGGCAACCGGCGCCAATGCGCTGGATGCCGTCAAGGGAGTCCGCGCCCGTCTGCATGAACTGGAACCCAATTTTCCAGCCGATATCCAGTGGGTCATCCCCTTCGACACCACCCGCTTCATTTCCACATCGATCAGCGAAGTGGTGCTGACGCTGGTCGAAGCCATGGTGCTGGTGTTTCTGGTGATGTTCCTGTTCCTGCAGAACTGGCGTGCCACCCTTATCCCCTCCATCGTCGTGCCGATTGCCTTGCTGGGCGCTTGTGCCGGGCTGTCGATCATGGGCTATTCCATCAACGTGCTGTCGCTGTTCGCCATGGTGCTGGCCATCGGCATCCTCGTCGATGATGCCATCGTCGTCATTGAAAATGTCGAGCGGCTGATGACCGAGGAAGGGCTGTCCCCGCATGACGCCACGGTGAAGGCCATGCACCAGATCACCGGCGCCGTCATCGGCATCACTCTGGTGTTGATGGCGGTGTTCGTGCCGATGAGCTTTTTTCCGGGCTCAACCGGCGGCATCTATCGGCAATTCGCAGTTACCCTGATCGTCTCTATCGGTTTTTCCGCATTTCTGGCGCTGACGCTGACGCCAGCGCTTTGCGCCAGCTTCCTGAAGCCGCATGACCCGCAACGGGAGGCAAGCTCGCGCAATCCGCTGACCCGGTTCTTTGCCCGCTTCAATCGCTGGTTCGGCCGCACCACCCGGCGCTATCAGGGGGCCGTTGGAACAATCCTCAGCCGGCCATTGCGCTGGCTGGCGGTGTTCCTGCTGATGGTCGGGCTGACCGCCATATTGTTCCTGCGCATGCCAACCGGCTTTCTGCCAATCGAGGATCAGGGCGTCATCATGACCGCGATCCAGGCCCCGCCCGGCGCCACCCGGCCGCGCGCCAATGAAGCCATTTCCCAGGTGGAGAAATTCTATCAGGGGCGCGACGAAGTCGAGAATATGGTAATTGTGCGCGGCTTCAGCTTTTTCGGCCAGGGCCAGGCCAATGCCATGACCTTCGTGCAGCTGAAGCACTGGGACGAGCGCAAGGGCAAGGGCCAGGATGCCATTTCCATCGTCAACGCCGCCAATCAGGAATTTTACGGCATCCAGCAGGCCACTGCATTTGCCATGAACCTGCCGGCGATCCCGGAACTCGGCACCTCCAGCGGCTTCAATTTCCGCCTGAAGGATCTGGCTGGCCGGGGCCAGGATGCGTTGCTGGATGCCCGCAATCAATTGCTGGCGGCTGCCCAGCAAAGCCAGGTGCTGGTGGATGTCCGCCCCGAAGGTGAGGAATATGCGCCGCGCCTGAAAGTGACCGTCGACCGCGTGAAGGCGCGCGCGCTCGGGCTGTCGATCGGCGATATCAACGGCACCCTCGGGATTACCTTCGGCTCCGCCTATGCCAATGACTTCACCTATAATGGCCGGGTGCTGCGGGTGATGCTGCAGGCCGACGCGCCCTACCGCATGACACCGGCCGATGTGCTGGCATTGCGGGTCCGCAACACCGACGGAGATATGGTGCAGTTCAGCAGCTTCACGACAGTGGAATGGAGCACCGGCCCGCAGCAGTTGCAACGCTATAATGGCTATTCCTCGATGAAGATTTCCGGCAGCGCCGCCCCCGGCTATTCCTCGGGCGACGCCATGGCGGAAATCGCGCGGCTGGCTGAGAATCTGCCGGAAGGTTTCGGCTATGAATGGACCGGCACCAGCCTGGAGGAACAACAGGCCGGCGGACAGGTGGGAGCACTTCTCGGGCTGTCATTCCTGATCGTCTTCCTGCTGCTGGCAGCGCTTTACGAAAGCTGGTCGGTGCCGGTTGCCGTGCTGCTGGTGGTGCCGCTGGGGGTGCTGGGGGCGATATTGGCCACCACGCTGCGCGGGCTTTCCGGCGACATCTATTTCAACGTCGGCCTGATCGCCATCATCGGTCTTGCCGCCAAGAACGCCATTCTCATCGTCGAATTCGCCATCGAGGAAGAGGAATCCGGCAAGACCCCGCTGGAGGCGACACTGAGCGCCGTGCGCCTGCGGCTGCGCCCCATCATCATGACATCGCTGGCCTTTATCGGCGGCATGATCCCGCTGTTCTTTGCCAGCGGCGCTGGCGCCGCCAGCCGCATCGCCGTCGGCACCGGCGTCATCGGCGGCATGCTGGCGGCAACCCTGCTGGGTATCTTCTTCACGCCGCTGTTCTATCTGTCGATCCGCCGCTGGATCAATCGCGGCCGGCCGGTGCATGAAGCACATGAACCGATTGACGGAGGCCCGGCATGATCCGCCCGCCGTACATGGCGCACAGGGCCCGCCGCGGATCCGCTGCATTCGCCGTCCTGGCGACCGCTCTGCTGCTGGCCGGCTGCAATCTCGCGCCGCGCCATGTCACACCACCCGCCCCCATTGCAGCCAGTTTTCCCGACATGGCACCCGCGGACGCCAGCGCC
>JBBAGE010000184.1:0-2834 GCA_041655055.1 Paracoccaceae bacterium | reverse complement strand
GCAGCGACCAACGCCAAAAGCCCCGGCATGCCCGACCGCAAGTGCTTCATTGCAATTCCACCCCTGTTTTTGCTGTCCACAGCCGCACCCTCCTGCTCAATCCCGCTGCCCTTACAGCCGCCGCCAGCTGACACTGCCATCCTTGGCCACCGACAGCGCAATGCCTTCTGCTGCCAGTGCCTCGCGGATGGAATCGGCGGTTTTCCAGTCCTTGTCGGCGCGCGCGCGCTGATACTGCGCCAGTTGCGGCTGAATGTCATCCATGGCGGCCGCACCCTGAAACCATAATGCAGCGTCCATCTGGCCCAGCCCCAGAACGTCGGTGCCGGCAGGCAGAGCGGCCAGCGACTGCGGTGTATTGAGATCATCGAACAGCGCCGGCGCCGGCGCGGAATCCACAACCAGCCCGTCCGCCTTGCGGCGATACAAGCGGTCGAGCACGGATTTCGATTGCTGCAACAGGCTTTCCGTCCAGGACAAAGGCTGGCGATAATGCGCCGACAACAGCGCCAGCCGCAGCACTTCGCCCGGCCAGCCGGCTTCCATCAATTCATTGGGAGTGATGATATTGCCCAGCGATTTGGACATTTTCTCGTCGCCGATGGTGAGGAAACCATTGTGCATCCAGATCCGCGCCAGTTCAGTGCCGGCATGCGCGGCACAGCTTTGCGCCCGCTCATTTTCATGGTGCGGAAACTGCAGATCGAGGCCGCCGCCATGAATGTCGATGGTTTCTTCCGCAAGCACACGGCGGATCATGCTCGAACATTCCAGATGCCAGCCCGGCCGCCCGCGCCCCCAGGGGCTGTCCCAGCCCGGCTGGTCGTCGGTGCTGGGCTTCCACAGCACGAAATCCGCCGGTGCGCGTTTATAGGGCGCCACTTCGACGCGGGCGCCGGCAATCATTTCGTCCATCGGCCGCCGTGACAATTCGCCATAGCGGTCGAATTTCGCCACTTCGAACAGCACATGCCCGTCCGCTGCATAGGCAGCACCCCGGGCAATCAGCGCTTCCACCATGGCAATCATGCCATGCGCGCCTTCGATATGTTCGGTTGCGCGCGGGCAGAAATCCGGCAGCAGACAGCCGAGCTTTTCCATGTCCTGCAGATACAGCGCTTCGAATTCCCGGGCGACGCTTTGCGGGCTGCGGTTTTCGGCAACCGCCTTGGCCATGATCTTGTCGTCGATATCGGTGATGTTGCGGGCATAACGCACATTGTCGGCGCCATGCATGTGCCGCAGCAGCCGGAACAGCACATCGAACACCACCGCCGGCCGGGCGTTGCCGATATGGGCGCGGCCATACACCGTCGGCCCGCAGACATACATGGTGATCGGCTTTTCCGCAGTCGGTGTGCGCAGGATCTTCTTCTCGCGCGAAAGCGTATCGTAAAGTCGGAGCTGCATTCAGATTTCCACCTGCTCGCCTTTTTTCGCACCTTCGTTCAGCAGCCTGTCCAGAGCATCGCGATCCTCGCGCGAATAACCGCCTTCATCGCGTGGCGGCAGGAACTGCGGTCCAAAACCGGGATGGCCGGGCGGCAGCTGCAACTGCGGCCGTGACTGAGGCGGAATGCTGACGCTGCGGTTCGAACCTTCACGAAACTCCCGGATCCAGCCCACCATGGTGTCGGCCGCCAGCGCCAGAACCGGGGCGGAACGGCTGTCCTGCAGCCAGGCTGGTGCCCGCCGGTTGCTGTCGAACAGCCCGGTTGCGAATTGCGCCAGCACAAACACTGCCGCCATCACCAGCACGCCTTTGAGGCCGCCGAAACCAAAGCCGAGGATACGATCAACAGGACCAGCCGGGCTGCCTTTGGCGATAATGCCCGCAAGGCTCGCCACCAGTCTGATGACAATCGCAGTGCCGAAAAACAGCAATACAAAGGCCATTCCCGCCGCCAGCGCTGCATTGCCGATTCTGGGTTGCAGCCACAGGGTCGTGCCTTCGTGGAACATCCGCACCATGACCGCTGCCAGCACCCAGCCAGCGAGGCTCAATGCCTCGTTGGTGAAGCCGCGCACGAAACCGCCAACCGCCAGCAGGCTGATGGCGACGGCGGTGGCCCAGTCGAAAATCGTCAGGTTGGAAAACAGGTCCATGGAAATGCTGCTAGGCGCTGGCCCGGATGCGGTCAACGAGGGCGCGCACGCTGGCCACCGGCAGGGTCTGCAACCGGCCGATGCCTTTGGTCGCGTCCGGCACCAGCGCCTTGCGAAAGCCAAGCTTTTCCGCTTCTTTCAAGCGAATGGGGGCATGTGCGGCCGGGCGGACTTCACCCGACAGCGCGATTTCGCCAAAAGCCAGACAATCGGCCGGCACTGGCACATCCAATGCCGCCGACACCAGCGCTGCTGCCACCGCCAGATCGGCCGCCGGATCGACCACCCGCAAACCCCCCGCGACATTCAGATACACTTCGGAGCCGCCAAAGCCGAGGCCAGCGCGCGCTTCCAGCACTGCCAGCAGCATGGCAAGCCGGGCGCCATCCCAGCCAACGACGGCGCGCCGCGGAGTCGCCCCCGACGGCAGCCTGACCGTCAGCGCCTGCAGTTCCACCAGCACCGGCCGGGTGCCCTCGAGTGCTGGAAACACCACTGCGCCGGCCACCGGCTGGTCGCGCGCGGTCAGGAACAGCCCGGACGGATTGCTGACTTCGCCCAGACCATCGGCCAGCATTTCGAACACGCCGATTTCATCGGTGCCGCCAAAGCGGTTCTTGACCGCGCGCAGCACGCGATACTGGTGCCGGCCATCGCCTTCGAAATACAGCACCGCATCGACCATATGTTCGAGCACGCGCGGCCCGGCGATCTGGCCGCCCTTGGTG
>JBBAGE010000183.1:0-2858 GCA_041655055.1 Paracoccaceae bacterium | reverse complement strand
CATGAATTCCTTCAGAATGTCATTCTGAATGGTGCCGGTCAGCAATTTGCGATCCACGCCCTGTTCTTCGCCCGCGACAATGAAAAACGCCAGCACTGGAATGACAGCGCCGTTCATGGTCATCGACACCGACATCTGATCGAGCGGGATGCCGTCGAACAGGATCTTCATGTCCTCGATGCTGTCGATGGCAACGCCGGCCTTGCCGACATCGCCATGCACGCGCGGGTGGTCGGAATCATAGCCGCGGTGCGTTGCCAGGTCGAAGGCGACGGACAGGCCCTTCTGCCCGGCAGCGAGATTGCGGCGGTAAAAGGCGTTGGATTCCTCGGCAGTGGAAAAACCGGCATATTGCCGGATCGTCCAGGGCCGCCCGGCATACATGCTGGCCTTGACGCCCCGGGTGAACGGGGCAAAGCCCGGCAGGCCCGGATCGGCCGCCACATCCGCCGCGGTATACAGCGGCTTCACCGTGATTCCTTCCGGAGTCTGCCAGTCGAGGTCGCGCCCCTTCACTTCCTTCGCCGTCAAGGCTTCCCAGTCCGCCAGTGCGGGCGCCTTATCCTCTGTCGTTTCGTCCGACATCATGTCGCCTTTCCACAATTCGCTGTCGGGCGATCACGCCGCCCGGCGTCCGCGCGGGCCGGTCAGCCGGCCGCCACGCCCGATACGCCCTGTTGATTCTGCCTCTGGCGGCGTCAATCAAAACTGATATCGCCGCTTTCCGGTTCTTTCAGATAGGGCGAAATATCCACATCTTCCAGTTGCGCCGGATTCCATTGCGGTTCCCGCCCCTTGTCGATCAGGCGCGCCGTCACGCCTTCGAAAAAGTCATGGCCATGGCGGATCGCCATCACCATGCGGTATTCCAGCCTGAGCGCCTGTTCGATCGACACGCCCTCGCCGGCGCGCAACCCATGCAGCGTCAGTTTCAGCGAGGTCGGGCTCATGCTGCGGATGGTCCTGGCCTGCGCCTGCGCCCAGTCGTCGCCATCATCCAGCAGCGACAGGATATCTTCGATCTGATCCTGCGCAAACAGATAATCAATGCCATCGCGCAATTCCGTCAGCCGCTGTTCGCCGGGGTCGGAATCGAAAGTGTCCAGCACATCCTCGATGCTTTCATGGCTGTGCGCCAGCCGCTCTTTCAGCGACGGCAATTGTTCCGACGGGGTGAAATGGGTGCAATAGCCGATGGCGACGCAATCGCCGCCCTTCACATGCGTGCCGGTCAATGCCACCCAGGTGCCGAATTCGCCCGGGAAACGCGGCAGGGCATGGGTGCCGCCAACATCGGGGATAAGGCCAATTCCGGTTTCCGGCATTGCAAAGCGGGTGTTTTCCGTGGCCACACGATAGGGCGCATGTACCGATATGCCGACACCGCCGCCCATGGAAATGCCATCCACCAGCGATACATAGGGCTTGGGATAGTTGGCAACCGCCTGATTCATGCGATATTCGTCATGAAAAAAGCCTCGCCAGCCTTCCAGATCCTGTTTGCCGGTGCGCGCCAGCCCGACGACGTCGCCGCCGGCACAAAAAGCGCGTCCCGCGCCTTCGACGACGACGGCTTCGACATCATCGTCCATGGTCCAGTCGATCAGTTGCCGGTGCAGCGCCACGCACATGGCGCGATTGAGCGCATTCAGCGCCTTTGGCCGATTGAGTGTCACCACGCCAATACGGCCCAGTTTCGAAAATAGAATCTCGTCGGTCATGACTGTCCTTACCCCACTGATTTTTCCGTAAACAGACCCGCGCCTTCCAGGTCAACTATCATGCAACTGGAACTGAGCCTTGCCAGAACCTTGCCATCGGCGTCGGTCATATCGGCTTCGGTGAAACTGACCGTGCGCCCCATCTTCAGCACCCGCCCGGCAAACAGATAGTCGCGGTCGAGGCGCGCTGGCCCGAAAAAGCTGACCTTGAATTCGATGGTCGGCGCCACCACGCGCCGGCCGGAACGAACAATGGCGGCGGTGGACGCCGCTTCATCCAGCGCCGTCGCAATGATCCCGCCCTGCATATTGCCGGCCGGATTGCAGAATTCGGCCACCGCGCGCATGCGATATTGCACCTGGCCCTCAGCCTGGCGTACCTCCAGCAGTTCCATGCCCAGAAGCTCGATCGTCTTCGTCTGCCGCCGCTGCATGCGGGCCAGCAGCTCGGCATCGGTCATTGCCATCCGAAAACCTCCACTTCGGTCAGCCCATATTGCGCCAGCGCCGGCAAAAGCTGCTCTGCATGCTGCGCATCGCCGGTAAAGATGATTCGCCCGGATGGTTGCGGCTGTGGCCATTGCCGGTCCTGCAACAGAAAGGCCACCCGCCGTGCAATGCCGTCGGCGCCATCCATGAATTGCAGTCCGGGTGGCGCCACGGCGGCAAGTTCTTCGCGCAGCAGCGGAAAATGCGTGCAGGCCAGCACCACCACGTCCATGCGCCCGCCATCAGGCTGTTGCAGCAGACCAGCAAGCGCAGCACGGCAGACCGCCGCCGGCACCGGCCGGCCGCATAATTTGGCTTCGGCGGCTTCGACCAGATCCGGCGCGCCATGCCGGAGCACCAGACAATCGGCGGCAAAGCGCGCCGCCAGATCGTCGATATAAGGCTGGCGCACGGTTGCCTCGGTGCCGAGCACGCCGATCACTTTCGTACGGCTGCGCGCCGCGGCCGGCTTGATCGCCGGCACTGTCCCAACCACGGGGACATTCAGAACCGGGCGGATAAAGCCGAGCGCCACGGTGGAGGCGGTATTGCAGGCAATCACCATCAGCGAAGGCGAAAGACGCTCCGCCAGTCGGCCCAGCAGGCCGGCCACCCGCGCGGAAATCTCCACTTCGCGTTTGCTGCCAT
>JBBAGE010000182.1:0-2864 GCA_041655055.1 Paracoccaceae bacterium | reverse complement strand
ATTGCCGGCATTCACCACCAGCGCCCGGGCCTGACCGCCCGGCAGATGGCGGCGGCACAATTCCACTTCGGGGGAAGGGCAGCGGGATTTGGTGGTGACTCCGGCAACCGTGGTGCCGGGGTCGAATACCAGCAATGTCACATCGGCCCGGGTCCATGGCTTGTAACCAGCGGTCGCGACGCCGCGGCGCACGCCGGCAAGTTCAGGAAGCTGCGGGAAAGAGCGGGCGAGGGGCGAGATTTCCATGAATGAGGGCAATTAACGATGCGTGGACGGTTCGGGAAGGGAAATTGCCGAAAATGGTCGGGAATTGCCGCGAAAAGCGCTTGCCGGCCGGAAAAGCCGGCCGCAATCGACCCATCCCGTGATTGACGCGCCAAGCCGTGCTACCTATCTGGACAAGCGCAATCGTCAAAGGACAGCTCCGCTTCCGCGGGGGCGCCATGTTCACTGGCCCAGGCTTCTATAAAGGCACTCAATGCTCGGTTTGAAAAAAGTCGCGAAAGCTGTTTTCGGGTCATCGAATGACCGCTTTATCCGTTCCCTGCAACCGATTGTGCGGCAGATCAATGCGCTGGAACCCCAGTTCGAAGCCATGTCCGATGGTGAATTGCAGGATCAGACACGGATTTTCCGCGAGCGTCTGGCCCAGGGCGAAAAGCTGGATCAGTTGCTTCCGGAAGCATTCGCCACCGTGCGCGAAACCGCGAAACGCCTGATGGGGATGCGGCATTTCGACGTGCAGCTGGTTGGCGGCATGGTGCTGCACCGCGGCGAAATCGCCGAAATGCGCACCGGCGAGGGCAAGACGCTGGTGGCGACGGCGCCGGTTTACCTGAATGCCCTCTCCGGCAAGGGTGTGCATGTGGTCACGGTAAATGACTATCTTGCCAGTCGCGACGCCGAATGGATGGGGCAGATCTATCGCTGGCTGGGGCTGAGCGTGGGCGTGATCCTGCCGAATATCTCCGATGCCGAACGGCGCGACGCCTATGCCGCCGATGTCACCTATGGCACCAACAATGAATTTGGTTTCGATTATCTGCGCGACAACATGAAATTCGATCGCGCGCAGATGGTGCAGCGCGAATTCAATTTCGCCATCGTCGACGAAGTTGACTCCATCCTGATCGACGAAGCGCGCACGCCGCTGATCATTTCCGGCCCAACGGACGACAAGAGCGAGCTGTACAAGGCGGTTGATGCCGTGGTGAAAACCCTGCAACCGGCGCATTTCGAAAAGGATGAGAAGCAGAAAAGCATCATCCTCACCGAAGAAGGCACGGAATATGCCGAACGCGCGCTGGAAGCCGCGGGCCTGTTGCAAGGCGCCAATCTTTATGATTTCGAAAATACCCAGGTGGTGCACCATCTGAACCAGTCGCTGCGCGCCGTGCATATGTTCAAGGCGGATATTGATTACATCGTGCGCAATGGCGAGGTCGTCATCATTGACGAATTCACTGGCCGGATGATGGATGGCCGGCGCTGGTCGGATGGCCTGCATCAGGCGGTGGAGGCCAAGGAAGGAGTCGACATCAAGCCGGAAAATCAGACGCTGGCGACGATCACCTTCCAGAATTATTTCCGGCTATATCCGAAACTGTCGGGCATGACCGGCACGGCCATTACCGAAGCGCCGGAATTCTTTCAGATCTATCGCCTGAATGTGGCGGAAATTCCAACCAATCTGCCGGTCCAGCGCAAGGATGATCAGGACGAATTCTACAAGAATGAAGAAGACAAGTTCAAGGCCATCGTCCGCGCCATTCAGGAAAAATCCGCGACTGGTCAGCCGATTCTGGTCGGCACCGTTTCCATTGAAAAATCCGAGCAATTGTCGGCCTTTCTGAAAAAGGCCAAAATCCGCCATTCGGTGCTGAATGCGCGCAACCACGATCAGGAAGCGCGCATCGTCGCCCAGGCCGGGCGGCTGGGCGCAGTCACCATCGCCACCAACATGGCCGGGCGGGGCACGGATATCCAGCTCGGCGGCAATGTCGAATTCCGGATTGAGGACGAGCTGGGCGAGATGGACGAAGGCGCGGCACGCGATGCCGCCGCGGCGCGCATCCGCGATGAAGTGGAAGCCGAACGCGAGCAGGTGCGCGCGGCCGGCGGGCTGTTCGTGCTCGGCACCGAGCGCCATGAAAGCCGGCGCATCGACAATCAGCTGCGCGGCCGCTCCGGCCGTCAGGGCGACCCCGGCCTGTCGCGCTTTTACCTCAGCCTCGATGACGATCTGTTGCGCATTTTCGGTCAGCAGAATCTGCTGGCGCGGGTGATGAATTCCGGCCTGGATGACGGCGAAGCCATTGTCCACCCGTGGATTTCCAAGGCCATTGAAACCGCGCAGAAAAAGGTGGAAGCGCGCAACTACGACATCCGCAAGCAGCTGCTGGAATATGATGACGTCATGAACGACCAGCGCAAGGTGGTCTATGAGCAGCGCGCGGAAGTGATGGAGGCCGAAGGCATTTCCGAAATCGTCGAGGATTTCCGCCGCGAAACGGTGTCGGCGCTGGTCTATGGCCATGCCCCGGCCAACAGCTATCCGGAGCAGTGGCGGGTTGCCGAGATGCAGAATGCAGCGCTGCGCAAGCTCAATCTGGAAGTGCCGTTCGACGCCTGGGTCAAGGAAGACACGGTCGATCAGGATCTGTTCATTGCCCGGCTGAACGAACAGCTGGATGCCAATATGGCGGCCAAGGAAGCACTGGTCAGCGCGGAAAGCTGGGAGCAGGTGCAGAAGAACTTCCTGCTGCAGAGCCTGGACCATCATTGGAAGGAGCATCTGGCGACTCTGGATGCATTGCGGCAGGTGGTGCATTTGCGCGCCTATGCGCAGAAGCAGCCGATCAATG
>JBBAGE010000181.1:0-2959 GCA_041655055.1 Paracoccaceae bacterium | reverse complement strand
CCTTGAATTCGCCATAATATTTCGTGATCGCCGCAGTCAGCGTCGTCTTGCCGTGGTCAACGTGACCGATCGTGCCAATGTTAACGTGCGGTTTCGTGCGTTCAAACTTAGACTTTGCCATAGCGCGGCGCCTCATTCTCTGGAGGGCCGTTCCGGCCCGATTCAACATCGCGCGCTGATTATTGGCAAAATACCGGAAAATCAAGCCTCAGTTGTGGAATGGCCCCTATTGCCCTGCCCCAAGTGCCGCCAACGGATCATCATCGGAGGGCGCGGGCAGATCGGCGGGGTCCAGCCCGAACCATGTGCCATTTTCCAAAAGCCAGCGTTCGACCGCCGCCGCCGCATTGGCAGACAGGATTTCAAGCTGTTCTTCCTTGGTCCGCGTCAGCCCCGATCCGACCAGCGTATCGCCCGACGCCCCTTCGAACACGGTGATCAGCTTGGGTTCCTCGTTCAGTTTGATGCCCTGGGCGTCGTCCCAGACATTGGCCGAAATCACCAGAACCGATTTGGGCGAAAACACCAGCGGCACGCCCGGCATCGCCAGCGCATAGGCATCAACCTTGAGCCCGAGATGATAGAGCTTGTCGCCCTCATACCGGCCAAAACGGGCTGCCACGGCATTGACGACGGCGGCCTGAACCTCGTCCTCGGTGGCTTCGCGCGAAAACGGGCCTTGCTGCATGCCTTCGGCCACCACGATATTGTGGCCCAGCGCGAAATCACCCAGATCGGCGCGCAGGTGATCGGGTTCCAGTTTGGCATCGGTGCAGGCCGTCAGCGCGGCCAGCCCCAGAACGGCAAAAGGCAGGCGCAGGGCAGTGGCAAAAGGCATCATCCGGGCTCCTTCGATGCGAGATCGCCCATAACTAGCGCGCCATGGCCCGCCGCGCAACGCGCAGGGCTAGTTAAAACGGTTGTCGCGGGGAAATCCGCGTGGCGCCATCCGTCCGGCGCTGGCGCGTTTGCCCAGCCATTCATCCAGGTTGGTTTCGGTGCGGGTGCGGCCGGCGGGGTCTTTCCAGCTTAGCCCATCGGCCAGGGTGAAGGTCGTCGCATCCGACAGCCCGCCATCCTTGAAGCGCTGCAGGCGCACCCCTTTGCCGCGCGTCATTTCCGGCAGTTCAGCCAGCGGGAAAATCGCCACCTTGCGGTTTTCCCCGACCGTGGCCACATGATCGCCCGCCACAGGCCGGCAGACCAGCGCCCGCGCGCCTTCGCGCAGGTTGAGCACCTGCCGCCCGGCGCGGGTTTGGGCCAATACCTCATCCTCGGCCACGATGAATCCATCCCCTTCGCCAGAGGCCACAAGCAGCTTGCCCCCCGGCCGGTGAATCGCAAGCGAAACGATATCGGCCTCGTTCGGCAGATCGACGATCAGGCGCACAGGTTCACCCATGCCGCGCCCGCCCGGCAGCGCCGATGCAGCCAGCGTGTAAAACCGCCCGTTGGTGCCGAACAACAGGATCTTGTCAGTGGTTTCGGCATGGATGAAAAAGCGCCCCTCATCCCCATCCTTGAATTTCAGATCGCCCTCGGCGGCGCTATGGCCCTTCATCGCGCGAATCCAGCCCATTTTGGAACAAACGATGGTGATGGGTTCACGCTCGATCATGGCATCAAGCGGCAGATCGGGCAAAGCCACGGCATCGGCAAAAATCGTGCGCCGGGCGCCGCCTTCGTAGTTTTCGCCAAAATCCTTGCGCACCTGCGCCAATTCCTGGCTGATGCGCTTCCACTGCACTTTCGGATTGGCCAGCAGTTCTTCTAGCCCCGCACGCTCATCGCGCAGCGCATCGCGTTCGCGGATCAGGGCCAGTTCCTCAAGCCGGCGCAAGCTGCGCAGGCGCATGTTCAAAATCGCCTCGGCCTGCACGTCGGTCAATTCGCCCTCGCCTGCGGGCGGGGTCTGGTAATCCGATTCCGATGTGGCGCGGGGATGGGCGCGGGCCCAATCTTCGCGCAGCAGCGCGGATTTGGGATCATCATCATAGCGGATGATGTCGATCACCCGATCAAGGTTCAAAAACGCGATCAGAAAGCCGCCCAACACCTCTAGCCGGTGATCGATTTTCGCAAGCCGAAAGGCCGAGCGGCGCAGCAACACATTACGCCGATGATCAAGAAACGCCCGCAACACTTCCTTGAGCGAACAGACCTTGGGCGTGCGCCCGTCGATCAGCACGTTCATATTCATGCTGAACCGGGTTTCCAATTCCGAATTGCGAAACAGCGCGCCCATCAGGATTTCGGGATCGACGTTCTTGGATTTCGGCTCGATGATCAGGCGGATATCCTGCGCGCTTTCATCGCGCACATCGCCCAGAATCGGCACCTTTTTCAACTGGATCAGTTCGGCCAGCTTTTCGATCAGACGCGATTTCTGCACCTGATAGGGAATTTCGGTCACAACGATCTGCCATGTGCCCCGGCCTAGATCCTCGATTTCCCATTGCGCGCGAATGCGGAAACTGCCCCGCCCGGTGCGATACGCCTCGGCAATGCTTTCGCGCGGTTCGACGATCACGCCGCCGGTGGGAAAATCGGGGCCGGGAATGAAATCAAGCAGGCTGTCATCATCGGCGTCGGGCAGCTTGATCAGATGCTGGCAGGCATCGACCAGTTCCACGATATTATGCGGCGGCACATTGGTGGCCATGCCCACGGCAATGCCGCTGGCGCCATTGGCCAACAGATTGGGAAATGCGGCCGGCAGCACCACCGGTTCTTGCAAGGTGCCATCGTAATTGTCGCGAAAATCGACGGCATCTTCGGACAGCCCTTCCATCAGGGCTTCGGCGGCGGCGGTCATGCGCGCTTCGGTATAGCGGCTGGCGGCGGGGTTATCGCCGTCGATATTGCCGAAATTGCCCTGCCCGTCCACCAGCGGATAGCGGATGTTGAAATCCTGCGCCAAACGCGCCATCGCATCATAAATCGCACTATCGCCATGCGG
>JBBAGE010000180.1:0-3001 GCA_041655055.1 Paracoccaceae bacterium | reverse complement strand
GGTGATTACGGCTGCTTGATTGAATTGTGGTGCAATGTCGCGGCTGTGTCCCGCACCTTGCTTCTGGGCGCGCTTGCCTCGCCGTTGCAGACGCGCTGCCGCCGTTCCGACAGCAGGGCAAGCACGGCGCTGGTGAAGAATTCCGCCATCAGCTGATTGATGAGGCCAATGCCGCGCTCGGCCATATCGGCGGCTTCCAGTTCGCCGACATGCGGCGCCACATTGGCGAAAAAGCCACGAATTTCGCGTTCCGCCAATGTGTGCATGACGGCCTTCAGCCGGCCCATGCTGATTTCCGGATAACCGCGTTCGCGGGTGAAGCCGATCTTGCGGATGTCCTGCAGCAGTCGCAGGATGCGCTGATCGCGTGGGGAAATCCGGCCATTGCTGTCGGGCTGGATGACGCCATCCCGGGCTGCGGCTGCGAAATCCTCCGGATCCGCGCCTGTTTCCTGCAGAAACTGGCTGGCGGTGGTCCATTCGCCTTCGGAATCGAGCCTTGCCCGCAACAGATGGCCGATTTCCGGCAGGATTTCCGGATTGGGCCAGCTTTCTTCTTCGCCGTGCAACAGGCTGCGGATGACCGACAGCGGCAGGAAGCGTTCATCGCGCAGCCGGCGGATTGCCAGCAGCAGCGCCAGATGGTTCTCATTATAAGTGGCGCTGTTGCGGTGCCGCCGGTCGGGTTCCGGCAATAGCCCCTCGCGGATGTAATAGCGGATCGTTTCGCGGGAAACGCCCGATGCCTTTTCGAGTTCGCGCATGCGCATGGCGGGCGCCTTATCAGTGCCCGGCGGCATCGGCCACCCCGGCCAGCGTCTGGGCGATAGCGCGTTGCCATTGGGCCCGGCGCTGCTGGCGGCGGCCGGCATCGCTTTGCGGCTGGAATTGCCGGTCCGCATGCACCATGGCGCGGCTGGCCTCTGCAAGGTCGGCGAACACGCCGGCGCCGACCCCCGCCAGCATGGCGGCGCCCAAAGCCGTGGTTTCGATGCTGCGCGGGCGTTCCACCACCAGCCCGGTGATGTCGGCGATATCCTGACACAGCCAGTCATTGGCGGCCATGCCGCCATCGACCTTGAGCGCGCTGGGCGCCAGTCCGTCGGCGTGGAATGCGTCAATGAGATCGGCGGTCTGCTGCCCCATCGCTTCCAGCGTGGCGCGCACGATATGGGCGGAAGTGGTGGCGCCGCTGAGACCGACGAGGGTGCCGCGTGCCTCCGCCTGCCAATAGGGGGCGCCAAGCCCGGCAAAGGCCGGCACGAACACCACGCCGCCATTGTCGGGCACCGAACGCGCCAGCTCCTCTGATTGCGCGGCATTGGTCAGCAGATGCAGTTCGTCGCGCAGCCATTTGATTGCAGCCCCCGCCACGAACACCGAGCCTTCAAGAGCATAGCTTTCGGGCGCGGAAGACAGGAAGGTCGCCAGCAGCCGGTTGGCGCTGCTGGGTGGTACATTGCCGGCATGGGCCAGCATGAACAGCCCGGTACCATAGGTGCATTTGGCGAGGCCGCGGGTATTGCAGGCTTGGCCGATGGTTGCCGCCTGCTGATCGCCGGCCATGCCGGCAATGGGCAGCGGCGGCCCGAACAGCCGGGTTTCCGCCAGCTGGCCGCTGGTCGGGCAGATCATCGGCAGCGCGTCCGCCGGCACGTCGAACAGTTCCAGCATGTCCGGCGCCCATTGCCGGCGGTGCAGATCCATCAGTAAGGTGCGTGATGCATTGCTGGCGTCGGTCAGATGCGCGCCCGACAGTTTATACAGCAGCCAGCTGTCGATGGTGCCGATGGCGAGGTCGTCGCTGCGGGCGGCGGCCTGCACCTCGGCGGTGTGCTGCAGCGCCCAATGGATCTTGGTGGCGGAAAAATAAGGGTCCAGCAGCAGGCCGGTGCATTGCTGCACCCGGGGTTCATGGCCGGCGGCCTTCAGCGTGGCGCAGAAATCGCTGCTGCGCCGGTCCTGCCAGACGATTGCCGGCGCCAGTGGCGCGCCAGTGCTGCGGCTCCAGAAAACCGTGGTTTCGCGCTGGTTGCTGATGCCAATGGCAAGGATCCGCGTGCCGGCCTGATCCAGCACTTCGCGCACGGCCTGTTCGGTGAGGCGCCAGATTTCCGCTGCATCCTGCTCCACCCAGCCCGACCGGGGAAATATGGTTCGGATTTCATGCTGCGCGCTGTGTACAATCCGCCCCGACAGATCAAAGGCAAGCGCGCGGGTGGATGTAGTGCCGGAATCAATGGCCAGAAGCAGCGGTTGCATGATGTGCCCGATGCTGCCGTTCATCCAGCCATCCGGCAAGAACAAAGTTGCTGCCAAACCTGGCCAGGCTTATTCCCAGATGGCTTCCGGCGGCAGTGACATCAGAATGGCGTCCACATTGCCGCCGGTTTTCAGGCCAAAACTTGTGCCACGATCATAAAGCAGGTTAAACTCGGCATAAAGGCCGCGATATTTCAGCAATTCGCGCCGTTCCGCCTCGGTCCAGCCCTTCGCCATGTGTTGGCGCACGAGGCTTGGAAAAACCGCCAGAAATGTTTCCCCGACATCGCGGGTGTAGGCGAAATTGCGTTCGAACTCGGGATCGCTGTCGGCCGGCAGCCAGTCATAGAAGATGCCACCGACGCCGCGCATGCGATTGCGGTGCGGCAGAAAGAAATATTCGTCGCACCAGGCGCTGTGTTTGGGCCAGTATTGCGGGTCGTGGCGCGCGCCACAGTCCTGGAATGCCTGTCGGAATTGGGCGGTGTCACTGGCATCCGGCAGTGCCGGATTGAGGTCGGCGCCACCGCCGAACCAGCGTTTCTGCGTGACCAGAAAGCGGGTGTTCATATGGACGGCCGGCACATGCGGATTGGCCATATGGGCAACGAGGCTGATGCCGGTTGCGAAAAAGCGCGGGTCCGCATCGGCGCCGGGAATGGATTTGGCGAATTCCGGGCTGAACCGGCCATGCACGGTCGAGATATTCACGCCGACCTTTTCAAAAATGCGGCCCTTC
>JBBAGE010000179.1:0-3005 GCA_041655055.1 Paracoccaceae bacterium | reverse complement strand
TGTGGTGCTGCGCTTTCCGGCCTTTGACGCGCGCACCACGCCGGAACTGTCGGGCGTCGTCACGCAGGTATCCCCCGATGCCTTCACCGACGATCGCACGCAGGCCACCTATTACCGCGCCGAAATCCAACTGCCCGAGGGCGAGTTGGACCGCCTGCCCGAAGGCATCACCCTGATCCCCGGCATGCCGGTCGAAACCTATATCCGCACCGCCGATCGCACGCCGCTGGCCTATCTGGTGAAACCGCTGGCCGATTACTTCAACCGCGCCTTTCGCGAACGCTGATCAGGGCTTGCAGGCGCTGGCCCAGCGGTTAGCCTGATGCAAACATGTCGGAGAAGCGAAATGGATAATGCGATCGAACACCGGCTGGCGGAACTGGGCATCACCCTGCCCGATGCGCCCGCGCCTGCGGCCAATTATATCCCCTATGTGACCGTGGGCGATATCGTCTATGTGTCGGGGCAGATCCCGATGCGTGATGGCGCGCTGGTCACCGGCAAACTGGGCGCGGATATGGATGTGGCAGGTGGCGCGGCGGCGGCCGCGCTTTGCGCCGCAAGCCTGCTGGCCCAGGTGCGCGCGGCCTGTGGCGGCGATCTGGGGCGGCTGGTGCGCGTCATCAAGCTGACGGGTTTTGTCAATTCCACCGCCGATTTCACCAACCAGCCCGAGGTGATCAACGGCGCATCCGATTTCATGGTGAACGTGCTGGGCGATGCGGGCCGGCATGCCCGGTCTGCCGTATCGGCCGCCGCCCTGCCCCGCGGTGTCGCGGTCGAGGTCGAGGGCATCTTTCAGATTCGCTGACCGGCGCAGGTGGCAGGATGTCCGAACAGGTTGAAATCACCATCACCGGCAGCATTGCCGATATCGCGGCCAGCGAATGGGATGCCTGTGCCTGCCCCGAGGCCGCAACCGGCGCGCCGCGCGATCCCTTTACCACCCATCGGTTCCTGCTCGCGCTTGAGGCATCGGGTTCGGTCGGCGACGGCACCGGCTGGTATCCGCGCTATCTGGCGGCGCGGATGGGCGGGCGGCTGATCGCGGTCGCGCCGCTTTATGCCAAAACCCATTCGCAGGGCGAATATATTTTCGACCATTCCTGGGCCCATGCCTATGAACAGGCGGGCATGGATTACTATCCGAAATTACAGATCGCCGTGCCCTTTACACCCGCTACCGGGCGGCGGCTGCTAACCCTTGCGGGGTATGAGGGGATCGGGCGGGCCGCGCTGATTCAGGGCGCGGTGCAATTGGCCGAACAGAATGATTTCTCGTCGCTCCACATCACATTTTGCACCGCGGATGAGGCCGCGGCCGGGCGCGACATCGGGCTGATGCACCGTGTGACCCAGCAATTTCACTGGGAAAACCCCGGATATGCCGATTTCGACGCCTTTCTGGCCGCATTATCATCACGCAAACGCAAAACCATCCGCAAGGAACGCGCCACCGCGCAGGCCTTTGGCGGCGATATCCGCGCGCTGCATGGCGATGATATCACGCCCGAACATTGGGAGGCCTTCTGGCGGTTTTACCAGGATACCGGGCGGCGCAAATGGGGCAGACCCTATCTGACCCGCGCGTTTTTCAACCATCTGCATGAAACGATGCGCGATGATATCCTGCTGGTGCTGGCGTTTCGCGATGGGCGCGCAGTGGCGGGGGCGCTGAATTTCATTGGCCGCGATACGCTTTATGGCCGGTATTGGGGCTGTATCGAAGATCACCCCTGCCTGCATTTCGAATTGTGCTATTATCAGGCCATTGATTACGCGATCCAAAATAACCTGTCGCGGGTCGAGGCCGGCGCGCAAGGCGAACATAAACTTGCGCGTGGCTATCTGCCGGCACAAGTGCATTCGCTGCACTGGGTGGCCGATGCCCGCTTTGGCCGCGCGATTGCCGAATATCTGGTGGCCGAACGCGCCGCCGTCGATCACGAGGCCGATGTGCTGACCTCATACGGCCCGTTTCGCAAGATAAACGCCGAGGAAACAGAATGACCGATCCCGCATTAAGCACCCTTTTGACCCGGGGCTGGGCGCTGGCCGATGATGGCAAAAGCATCCACAAACGCTTTGAATTTGCCGATTTCGTCGCGGCATTCGGCTTTATGACGCGGGTGGCGCTGGTGGCCGAAAAACGCGGCCACCATCCCGATTGGTCGAACAGTTACAAGGTGGTCGATGTGCGCCTTAGCACCCATGATGCGGGCGGGCTGACCGACCAAGATATTGAACTGGCACAAAAAATGGATGAACTCGCGTGAATCTTGATACGACGCGGCTGGGGCAGATCGATCTGCTGACCGATGCCCAGACGGCGCTGCTGACGGCCTTCGGGCTTAATCTGATCTATGCGATCATCATCCTGATCGGGGCCTTTTGGTTCAGCGGACGGGTGCAAGTGCGGGTGTCGAATCTGTCGCGCCGCTATAAACAGATCGACGATACGCTGTTTCAGTTTCTGGCCACGGTGATACGCTATACGATCCTGATCGTGGCGGTGATCTTTGTGCTGAACCGCTTTGGCATCCAGACGACCTCGCTGATCGCAATTCTGGGCGCGGCGGGGCTGGCGATCGGGATGGCGGTGCAGGGATCGCTATCCAATATCGCGGCGGGCGTGATGCTGGTGGTCTTTCGCCCCTTTCGGCTGGGCGATTTCGTGCGCGCGGCCGGTGAAAGCGGCACGGTCAAGATGATATCGCTATTCACCACCGAATTGGCGTCGCCCGATAACGTCAAGATCATCCTGCCCAACAATTCCATCTGGGGGCAATCGATCATCAACTATTCGGTCTATCCCACCCGCCGGGTCGAGCTGTTTTTCTCGGTCAGCCATGAGGCCGATCTGCGCGCCGCCGAACAGGTTTTGCGCGATATCATCGCCAATGATCCGCGCGCGCGCTCCGACCCTGCGCCCTTTGTGCAGGTGCACAAGATCACCGACAGATCCGTTGATTTCGTGATGCATGTCTGGGTGGATCGCAGCGATG
>JBBAGE010000178.1:0-3056 GCA_041655055.1 Paracoccaceae bacterium | reverse complement strand
GCCACCACGCGGCGCCGCAGTTCATCGCTCGCCTCTGCCATGGATTCCGGGCTCTCCATCCGGCCCGACGTCGGATATTCGACTTTCGGCCGCGCCATGGTCAATTGCGCGGCAATTTGCCCGGCCAGATGCCGGCGGCGCGACACAATCGCCTGGGCACCGCGGCGCAGGCTGGAAATAGTCTCGCGCCAACTAATGTCACCGCGCATCTGCGCCCGCACGATCTCATCTTCGGCCGTGGTCCATGGACGGATTTTCGACTGAATATAGCCAACCCGATGTCGCACACTATTTTTCGTCCGCCCCAATGCTTTTGCCATTTCGGCAACAGTGCGCCCGTCAGCGCGCAGTCGGATCAGCCGTTGCGTTTCCGCCACGGTCCATTTGGGCCGCGGCGACCTCATGCCGCCACCCGCACAACCAGATCGCCAGCCGCATGTTCGATCGCCGACGCCAGATTGTTGCGCAGCCAGTCAGCCCGAAAAGCGCTTCCGGCGGTCAGCACCAGTTCGTCGCCCTCGATGGCAAATCGGCAAGGCGCAACCCAGCTGCGCCAACTGCCGTCATTGCCATGCCGACGGGCCATGATATCGCGCAGCATCATCTTGATTTCCCGCGCTTCCGGGCTGGCGTCATCGGCAATTTCGGCGGGCTCCAGCGCGTCGGCGGCACGCTCCCCGGCGTCACTCTCGGCCTGTGGCCGGATCCCCGCGGCAATCCATCGTTGCACTTCGACCAACGACGACAACAGCCACTTTGCCCAGGTCGCCGGCCAATCGCTGCGGCGGCTGGTGGCGTGGTGCGCCCGAAACTTCGCCTCGATGGCGTCAAATGCCCAGGTCGGCCAGCCGCCCACCATCTTGCGAACTTCCGGCGGCAATTCGTCCAGCTCCGGCCGGACCCAGCCGGCGGGCAGGGCGGTTGCCGGATCGGCTCGCTTGCCCTTGCCCTTTTTTTCGGATTGCGGCTGTCGCGCGCCCGCGCGCTCCGAAAGTTTATCTTTCGGAGATTGAGGGTTAATTGATGGTTTGGGTGCATCTGCTGCGCCCCCGCCGGCATCCGCTGCCGGGGTGCACGTCCTGCCGGGGTGCACCTGCTGCGCCCCTGCTTTTTCCCGACCATCGGTTATTTCATCATCATTACAATTACTTACATCACTTTTATCGGTGCTGCTCGGGCTGTCGACCACGGGGGGTGCATCTGCTGCCGGGGTGCACGTCCTGCCGGGGTGCACGGTGTAAATGACCCCTTTTCCAGGCCGCTCACGGCGTGACAAATGTCCGCCATCAACCAACTGGCTGATGGCGTTCTGCACCGCGCGCAGTGACAAAGAGCATTTTTTCACCAGCGATTGCGTGCCGGCCCGCTTGGATCTGACCGGCAGCCAGGTAATGCCATCGTCATTGGCCGCATCCGCCAATGCCAACAGCACCATTTTTTCGGTGGGCGGCATATCCATGCGCCAGACCTCGCTCATCAGCGCTATGCTCATGATTCAGCCTCCTTGATTGTCGGTTCGATGATCGGGCGGGCTTCGGTCAGCCAGGCTTGCCCGGCGCGCGTGCGCACAAACGCCGCGATGGTCGATTGCAAGGCCGCGCGGGCTTCCGCCGCGGTCAGATGCTTGTCGACCGTCAGCCAGCGATATTCGTCCAACAGGTGCGGCGGGCACCACGCCAGCCGACGATTCAATTTGCGCGCCGGCGCCCGCTCGCTTGCCCGCCGCGTCATTCGGCGGCCTCGCTGACGCAGACATCGGCAAACAGCGCGCCGTCGCCTTTGATCCGCTTGCGCGCGATTTCGGCGTATTCGGGGTTCAACTCGATCAGAATGGCATCGCGACACAGCCGGTCGGCCACCAGTGCCGTCGTTCCAGCCCCGCCGAAAGGATCGAGCACCATGCCGCCGTCCGGGCATCCGGCCATGATGCACGGTGCCACCAGCGCCGGCGGGAATGTCGCAAAATGCGCGCCGGGGAATCCGCGCGTTGCGATCTCCCACACTTGCGGCGGCACAATGGGTGACAGGTCCGGCTCGTAATTGCGCAGCAATCGTCCGTTTGCCTGCTGCTCGGCCTTGGACATTGCATCCCAGAGGTCATTAAACCCGGCGTGCCGGCGCGAATGTCCGCGCTGCTTGTCCGTTCGAATATTGCCAACGGTCGACCGCTTACGAACTCCATCGCCGTCTGATCCAGGATAACCGTTGCTGACCTCAACTCCGGCCGGCGGCATCCGCACCGCCACACTGTCGTAATAACTCTTCGCTGATTTCGTCAGCAGGAAAATCTTTTCATGCGCCGTGCTCGGCCGGTATCGCCCGCTGCTGTCCGGCATCGGGTTTGGCTTGCCCCACACGATTTCCGACCGAACCCACCAGCCGTCTTCCTGCAGCGCAATCGCCAGCCGGTTCGGAATCATGCACAGGTCCTTGGCTTTCAGGGCACCGCCCACCGTCGACATGGGCTTGTCGCGAAATGTGCGATCATCCCGGCCCGCAGCCTTGACCGCGGCGGCGCTGCGTCCATTCGGGGTCGAGGCATAGCAATCACCATAATTGAGCCAAAGCGTCCCCGCCGGCCGCATCACCCGCCGCACCGCATCGAACACCCGGACCATCACGTCCAGATGTTCGGCCAGCGTCGGCTCCATGCCGATCTGGCCATCGACACCATAGTCGCGCAGGCCCCAATAGGGCGGGCTGGTCACCACGCAATCGACGGATTCCGCCGGCAATTCCGCCAGCCGCTCGAATACATCGCCGATCAGGATTTCGACGGTCACTTTGCACCACCGGCTTCGGCCAAAAGCACCATGCGGCATGCGCTGTCTGGCAATCCACTCATCCGCGCCACCAGACGAACGGCTGCTGGATCATCCCATTGCAGGCCTTCGCGCAGCGCCTCGCGGGCGTATTTTGCCGCCAGCTGATCACGCAAAAATTTCTGGCTTCGCGGCGCTTTCACAGCCACCCCCAATCATAGAGCGCCGCGATCGCTTCATCGGCGGATCGCACTACCGCCAGCCGCACACCACGTTCCTGCAGCCATGCGTGGC
>JBBAGE010000177.1:0-3069 GCA_041655055.1 Paracoccaceae bacterium | reverse complement strand
GAACACCCCCATGCCCAACACCGAGCCTTCGCGCACGATCACGCCCTCGACCACTTCGGAACGGGCGCCGATGAAGCAGTTGTCTTCGATGATCGTGGGGCCAGCCTGCATCGGTTCCAGCACGCCGCCAATGCCGACGCCGCCCGACAGATGCACGTTTTTACCGATCTGCGCGCAGGAACCGACCGTGGCCCAGGTATCGACCATCGTGCCTTCGCCCACATGCGCGCCAAGGTTCACGAAGCTGGGCATCAGCACCACACCCGGCGCGATATAGGCCGATTTGCGCACCACCGCATTCGGCACGGCGCGAAAACCCGCGGCCTGCCATTCGGCAGGGCCCCAGCCCTTGAACTTGCTGTCCACCTTGTCCCACCAGCCGCCGCCCTGCGGCCCGCCGGACTGTTCCTCCATATCCTTGAGCCGAAAGCCCAGCAGCACCGCTTTTTTCGCCCACTGATTGACATGCCATTCGCCACCCTCGCGCCGCTCGGCCACGCGCAAGGCACCGGAATCGAGCGCGTTCAGCGTGGATTCGATCGCATCGCGGGCCTCGCCGGTGGTGGCGGGGGTGATGGTATCACGGGCCTCCCATGCGGTCTCAATAGCAGCTTCGAGTTGGGCATTCGACATGGGGCTCTCCAATTCGTCGGTGGTATAAGTCGGGCTAAACCTATAGTGACAAGGTCCATGACGCGCAATGGAATGCAGAGGGCCAGTATGAACGACAGATCGCGCACCCATCCACTGCGGGATTCGCACGAAGATATCGAGGCAACCCAAAAGATCCCCGATACGCCGCAAACCCGCGCGCCCGCATACCGGCTGGCCTTTGCCGATCCGGATTTTCTGTCGCGCCCGGAATTACGCCCGGTGCGATTGCAGCTTGAACTGCTTAAACCCGAATTGATGATGGCCGAATACGGCATCCGCAGCACCATCGTGCTGTTTGGCGGCGCGCGTATCCCTGCCCCCGGCGATCCCGATTCCGGCAGCCCCCGCGTGCAGCCGGAACTGGCCCACTATTACGACGAGGCGCGCCGATTCGCCCGGCTGATCACCGAGCGCGCGCTTGCGACCGACCCATGCGAAAACGTGATCGTGACCGGCGGCGGCCCCGGCGTGATGGAGGCCGGCAGTCTCGGCGCCCACGAGGCGGGCGGCGTGTCGGTCGGGCTTAATATCGTGCTGCCGCATGAACAATCGCCCAATGCCTATGTGACGCCAGATCTGAGCTTCAATTTCCACTATTTCGCCATCCGCAAGATGCACTTCCTGATGCGCGCCAAGGCGATCGTGATTTTCCCCGGTGGCTTTGGCACGATGGATGAAATGTTTGAAAGCCTGACGCTGATCCAGACCGGGCGGATGGAAAAGATGCCGTTCTTGATCTTTGGCAAGGAATTCTGGACCCGGATCATCAACTGGCAGGCGCTGGCCGATGCCGGCACGATTTCGCACGAAGATCTGGATCTGTTCCGCTTTGTCGAAACCGCCGAAGAGGCCGTGGCCGCGATAGATAACTGGCAAGATGCGGGCGAAACGCGCTCGGTTATTCCGGTTTAGGGGGCAGGCGATGAAATTGCGTTGGATCATGGCATTTGTGGCGGCACTGGCGGCGGGGCCGGTGGCCGCGCGCACGATCGAGGGCAGCGTGACCTATCTGGCACGGATCGCCCTGCCCGATGACGCGCTGGTCATCATCGAGGCACGCGCCGCGGGCGATCACCTGCTGGCCGAGGAACGATTCCACCCCGACGGGCGGCAGGTGCCATTGCCCTTCACGCTGGATATTCCCGATGACATGGATGCCACTTTGCGCGCCGCGATCGTCATCGGCGATGCGCCCCGCTGGGTCAGCGGCGATATCGCCGTGGATGCCGGCAGCGATCCGCTGCATCTGCCGGAAATCGTGCTATCGGCCTATCAGCCGATGGGGTTTGCCAGCACCATGCGCTGCGGCGAACGCCAGCTTCGGGTGGGGTTTTTCGGCGCGGATGCGGTGCTTGAGGTGGATGGCGAACGGCTGGTGCTGCAACCGGTGCCCGCCGCCTCGGGCGCAAAATTTCAGGCCCCCGATGATCCGGGCACGTTTTTCCATAGCCGGGGCGCGCTGGCGCAAGTCTCGCTCGGGGGTGATATGTTGCCGGAATGCGAAATGATCGCCCCCGCACCCGAAGCTGCATTCACCGCACGCGGGAACGAACCCTTTTGGTCGTTGACCGTCGATGGCGGCCAGATGCTGCTGAACCGGATGGATGGCGGCGAAATAACCGCGCCCCTGCCCGATGCGCGGCTGGATGGCGACGATCTGGTCTATGCGACCGAGGGGCTGAGCCTGCGGCTGACCCAGAGCCTGTGCCATGACACGATGAGCGGGATGCCCTATCCCCAACAGGCGCAGGTGCAGGTGGGTGGCGTTGTGTTGCACGGTTGCGCGGGCGATCCGGCGGCGCTGCTGACGGGGGCGGAATGGCAGGTGATCGCGATTGGCGATCAGATGCCCGGCGATGCGGGCGCCACCATCACCTTTGCCCGCGACGGCCAGATTTCCGGCCGTGGCGGCTGCAACGCCTATGGCGCGAACTATACCCTGACCGGCGAGGGGATATCCTTTGGCCTGGGGATGGCGACGCAAATGGCCTGCGACGCGCCCCGCATGCGTCATGAGGGCGCATTTTTTGCCGCCCTGCCGGAAATCAACCGCTTTGATATCGCGGCCGATGGCACTTTGTTGCTGATTGCTGACAGTTTGGGCGATGCAGGCACGATCCGGGCGCGGCGCGCGGATTGATCAGGCCCCGAGCCCGGCCTCGGCCTCGATCTCGCGGCGCGATTTACGGGCGCGTTCGGTGGCGGATTTGAGCTGCCCACAGGCGGCCATGATATCTTCGCCGCGCGGGGTGCGGATCGGGCTGGCATAGCCGGCTTTATAGATGATATCGGCGAAACTCTCGATCCGGTCCCAGTCACTGCGCTGATAGGGGGCGCCGGGCCATTCGTTGAACGGAATCAGGTTGATTTTCGCCGGAATCCCCTTGATCAGCCGCACCAGACGCCGGGCATATT
>JBBAGE010000176.1:0-3107 GCA_041655055.1 Paracoccaceae bacterium | reverse complement strand
ACAAGGAGCCGCCCTCCTCGATGTTGCGGGCGGCGCCGAAAAAGCGTTTGGGGCGTTGCAGGGCGTTGGCGTCGACGCCGCCCGAGAGCACCTTGCCGGACGATGGCACAACGGAATTATAGGCCCGTGCGAGACGCGTGATCGAATCCAGCAGGATGACGACATCGCGCTTGTGTTCGACCAGACGCTTGGCCTTTTCGATCACCATTTCCGCCACCTGCACATGGCGGGCGGCCGGTTCGTCGAAGGTGGACGAAATGACTTCACCCTGCACCGATCGCTGCATGTCGGTCACTTCTTCGGGGCGTTCGTCGATCAGCAGCACGATCAGATAGACTTCCGGGTGGTTCGCCGAAATGGCCTTGGCGATATTCTGCAGCAGCACGGTCTTGCCGACCCGCGGCGGCGCCACGATCAGCGAGCGCTGGCCCTTGCCCTGCGGGCTGATGATGTCGATGACGCGCGCCGATTTGTCCTTGGAGGTCGGGTCGAGATTGTCGAGCTTGAGCTTTTCATCCGGGTAGAGCGGAGTCAGATTGTCGAAATTGACCCGGTGGCGCAGCGTTTCCGGATTTTCGAAGTTGATCCGGGTGACTTTTTCCAGCGAAAAATAGCGTTCGCCATCGCGCGGCGCGCGAATTTCGCCTTCGACGGTATCGCCAGTGCGGATGCCATAGCGCCGCACCATATTGGGCGGCAGGTAGATATCATCCGGGCCGGCCAGGTAATTGGCGTCGGCGGCGCGCAGGAAACCGAAACCATCGGCCAATACTTCGGTGGTGCCGGAGCCAATGATTTCTTCGCCGGATTCCGCCGTAACCTTGAGGATTCCGAACAGAAGATCCTGTTTGCGCAATGTGGATGCCTGTTCGACACCAAGTTCTTCCGCCATGGCGACGAGATCGGCCGGAGTTTTTTTGCTGAGTTCTATGAGATGCATATGGGCTTTGCTTGCTGTAAAGGCACGTTCGCGCAAAACGCGCCGTGCACACCGGATTCAAGTCTGAAATTCAAGTCTGAATGGCGTTAGGTCGAACCAGGACAGTCCACCATGTGACTCTGCCGACTATGCGGGGAATCGGTGACAGTCAAGGCCGAAGCTGCCAGCAATTGCTTTTGCCCGCGGTTTGTGGAAGATTTTCGTCTGGATATTGCTGCCTGGAGAGCTTCGCCTTGTCGACCATCGTGCGCATCCTGGCCTGGTTGTGGATGGCGATCGGCTTTGCAGCAACAGCGCTGGTTGCGCTGACGGAAATGGGGGTACTGCGCCTGGCAGTCATGGTCGAAGTCGCCATGGTGCTGGCCTTCCCCTGGAGCGAAGCGATTGCGTTTCTGCGTCTGGGGCCGTGGATGGCCGTGCTGACCATGGCACTTGGCGTGTTCGTCAATGGCCAGATCCTGTTTGCCGTTGGCAATGTGCTGAAGGATTGACGCGGGGGCTGGCGCGCGAGCCGGTTTCAGAACGGCCGGACGACTGCCAGAATGACGATGGCGATGGTCGCAATGCCGGGGACTTCATTGGCGATGCGCAACGCCCGCGACGACAGCGGCCGAATGCCACACTGCATGCGCCCGGCCACCGAAACTATCCACAGCTGGTAGATACTGAGCAGCAGCACCAGCAGAAGCTTGGCGTGCAGCCAATAGGCACCGGCAAAACCATGGTTGAACGCCAGCGCCAGCCCGAGCAGCCAGGCCAGCAGCATGGCCGGATCGAGAATTATTCGGCGGATTCGCCTGGTGCGTTGCCGCCAGTGCAGATCCTCCGCCGCGCCGGGTTCGGTTTCGGCCTGATAGGCGAGATAGCGTGGCAGCATGAACAGCCCGGCGATCCAGAAGATGACAATGATGACATGGGCGGCCTTGACCATCAGCCAGGCCGGGCCGAGCCAGCCGATGAGTTCGCTCATGCTGGCTGTCCTTGCCGCAGTTCCGTCAGCATTTGTTCGACATGGGCAATCGGCGTGAAGCGGTCGATGCCATGGCCGAGATTGAGGATATGCGGCCGGCCGCGCATGACTTCGCGAATGGCGCTGAGGGCCGTGGTGATGGCCGCGCCGCCGGCCTTCAGTGCCATAGGATCGAGATTGCCCTGCAATGGCAGGGTATCGGGGGTATTGGCGACGATGTGGCGCAGATCCATGGCTTCGTCGATGGCGAGCGCTGTTATCCGGGTTTCGCGGGCGTAAGCCGCAGCCTTTTCGCCGGCACCGCGCGGAAAGCCGATGATCGGGGTGTGCGGGTGCCGGCGGCGCAGTTCATCCACCAGCCGTGCGGTCGGGGCAATGACCCAATGTTCGAATTCGCGCGCGGCGAGGCTGCCCGACCAGCTGTCGAACAGCATGACGGCGTCGGCGCCGGCGTCGATCTGGCCCGAAAGATAATGCACGGTTTCGGCAATGATGGCATCAATGAGCGCCTGAAAGGCCGGCCGGTCGGCATAAGCCATAAGGCGCGCGTCTTCCTGATTTTTCGAGCCCTGGCCGGCCACCATATAGGTTGCGACGGTATAGGGTGAACCGGCAAAGCCGAATAATGCAGTACCAGACAATGCCTTATCGGTATCGAGCTGTGCCCGCACTTCGCGCACGGTGTTCCAGATCGGGGTGTAGCGGTCGCGGTTGGTGGTGAGGCCGGACAGCGGCTGGTCTTTCAGCGGTGGCGACAGCCTTGGCCCTTCACCGGCGGTGAAGGCGACATCCTGACCCAGCGCCCAGGGCACGATCAGGATATCGGAAAACAGGATCGCGACATCGAAGCCGAAGCGGCGAATGGGTTGCAGGGTGACTTCGCAGGCGGCCGAACTGTCGGTTGCAAGAGCGAGAAAGCTGCCTTTCTCGGCGCGCAGGGCACGATATTCCGGCAGATAGCGTCCGGCCTGACGCATGAGCCAGACGGGGGGCGGGTCCAGGACTTGTCCGGCAAGGACAGCAAGTGCGCGGTTCATGGCTGGATCGTCTATCCGTGATCGGGGCTGGTGGCAAATGCCATGCCGGGGGCAACATAATCAGAATAGAATGATTCTGAAAAAGGCTGTGGTGTCTGTTGGCCGGTGAATCCTGGGGATGCTTTTTTATCCACAGCTCTGTGCACAGCAGGCAGACAGC
>JBBAGE010000175.1:0-3163 GCA_041655055.1 Paracoccaceae bacterium | reverse complement strand
GCCCTGCCTGATGCACCGGTTTCAACCCGTCACGCGCATCAGGCAGGGCGCGATGCATGATCGTGGAAAGCGCATAGGTCAGATACCGCTCGCCGATCGCGCGGCGCAGAGGTTCGGATATTTCGGCCATGGGCGCGCTGTCGTCGGGGTGCTTGTCACTCATACCTGCCTGATAGCCGCCCCGCGCGCCGCGGTAAAGCGTGCCTGCACAAGATCACGCCCCGATGATCAATTCGCCGCGTTGGATTGCGCCCCGTTCGTGCTATGTGACATAAGCAGCCTATAAGGAAGGAATGCCCATGTTCAGTGACCCGCTTTTCGTGCTCGTTATCGTGGCTTCTGCAGCGGTGGCGATCATCTTGCTGATCGGGATCGGCGGCTTTGCCCTTGGCGGCGAATTCAACCGCAAACATGCCAACCGCATCATGCGCTACCGCATTTACGCGCAGGCCGTGGCCGTGGTGCTGATCCTGGTATTCGTCTATTTCCGCGCATCTGGGGGGTGATTGATGGTCGTTCTGAACAAGATTTACACACGCACGGGCGATGGCGGCGACACCGCATTGGGCAATGGCGTGCGGGTGGCCAAACATTCGGCGCGGGTGAATACCTATGGCACCGTGGATGAGGTCAACGCCACCGTCGGGCTGGCGCGGATCTATGCGATCGGCGTGATGGACGAACAGCTTGCCCGGATTCAAAACGATCTGTTCGATCTGGGCGCGGATCTGTGCCGCCCCGAAATGGAAAAGGATGCAAGCGCCGAATATCCGCCGCTGCGAATCAATGAGGCGCAGGTGACGCGGCTGGAAACCGAAATCGATGCGATGAATGCCGCGCTCAAACCGCTGCGCAGCTTTATTTTGCCCGGCGGCTCGGCGCTGGCGGCGCATCTGCACCTCAGCCGCACGGTGTGCCGGCGCGCCGAACGGCTGGCGACCGAGCTGGCCGCCACCGAAGATGTTAATCCGGCGGCGGTCAAATATCTCAACCGGCTGAGCGATTGGTTCTTTGTCGCCGCGCGTGCGGCCAATGATCATGGCGCGGGCGATGTGCTTTGGGTGCCGGGGGCGAACCGCTAGGGCCGAATCGCCCCTGCGGCATTTGCGCTGACTGACGCATTGTGCAACGTCTTTGTCGTGATCTGCCAACATTCGCGCCGGGCATTGCCGCATTTCAGACTGTTCAACGCGGGGATGCTCGGCTAACAAGCCTCTTGAAAATTCGAACCCGGCTGATCTGGCCGGATCATTTCAAGGGAGCTTGCGTAAATGAAGGTGCTCGTACCTGTCAAACGCGTGATCGACTATAACGTGAAAGTTCGCGTCAAGGCGGATGGAAGCGGCGTTGATCTCGCCAATGTCAAAATGTCGATGAACCCGTTTGATGAGATTGCTGTCGAAGAAGCGATCCGTCTGCGCGAAGCCGGCAAAGCTGACGAAGTCGTTGTCGTATCCATTGGCGTCAAACAGGCGCAGGAAACCCTGCGCACGGCGCTCGCGATGGGGGCCGACCGCGCGATCCTGATCGTGGCCGCCGATGATGTGCATACCGATATCGAGCCGCTGGCCGTGGCCAAACTGCTCAAGGCCGTGGTTGCCGAAGAAGCGCCCGGTCTGGTGATTGCCGGCAAACAGGCCATCGACAACGATATGAACGCAACCGGCCAGATGCTGGCGGCCCTGCTGGGCTGGGGTCAGGCGACCTTTGCATCCGAGGTGGCGATCGACGGCGATGCCGCCGTGGTCACCCGCGAAATCGATGGCGGTCTGCAAACCGTGCGCGTCAAGCTGCCCGCGATCATCACCGCCGATCTGCGCCTGAACGAGCCGCGCTATGCCAGCCTTCCCAATATCATGAAGGCCAAGAAAAAGCCGCTCGATGAAAAAACCGCTGCCGATTACGGCGTGGATATCAGCCCCCGCCTGACGGTTATCAAAACCGCGGAACCGGCCGAGCGTGCTGCCGGGGTCATGGTGGGTTCGGTTGACGAACTTGTGGCGAAACTCAAGGAAGCAGGAGCTGTATGATGGCCGTTCTTCTTCTTGCCGAAGTTGCGGGTGGCGCGCTGGCGCTGGATGCAACTGCAAAAGCCGTAACCGCCGCCAAGGCGCTGGGCGATGTCACCGTGCTGGTGGCTGGCCCTGCTGCGGCTGCCGAAGCGGCCGCGAAAATCGCGGGCGTGTCGCGGGTGCTGGTGGCCGATGATGCCGCCTATAACAACAATCTGGCCGAACCGGTTGCCGATCTGATCGTGTCGCTGGCGGGCGATTATTCGCATATCGCCGCCCCCGCCACCACCAGTGCCAAAAGCATCCTGCCCCGCGTGGCGGCGCTGCTTGATGTCATGGTGATCACCGATGTCAGCGCCGTGGTGGATGCCGATACGTTTGAACGCCCCGTTTATGCCGGCAGCGCGATTCAGACGGTGAAATCGTCCGACGCGAAAAAGGTGCTCAGCATCCGCACGTCGAATTTCGACGCGGCAGGCGAAGGCGGCGCGGCTGCGGTTGAATCCGCGACTGCCGCCGGCAATGCCGGCCTTTCACAGTGGGTCGAGGACAAGGTCGCCATCAGCGAACGCCCCGAACTGACCAGCGCCGGTGTCGTCGTGGCCGGTGGCCGTGGCCTCGGGTCGATCGAGAACTTTGCCCTGATCGAAAAACTGGCCGACAAACTTGGTGGCGCGATTGGTGCGTCGCGTGCGGCGGTCGATTCGGGCTATGCGCCCAGCGACTTTCAGGTCGGTCAGACCGGCAAGGTCGTGGCCCCGGCGCTTTATTTCGCCGTCGGCATTTCGGGTGCGATTCAGCACCTTGCCGGGATGAAGGATTCCAAGATCATCGTCGCCATCAACAAGGATGCCGATGCGCCGATCTTCCAGGTTGCCGATTATGGTCTGGCCGCCGATTTGTTCGACGCGCTGCCCGAACTGATCGAAAAGCTCTGATCTCTCCTTCTTGCATGTAAAGAAAGGCCCGCCATTCCGGCGGGCCTTTTGTTTCAGGCCCGCAGTTTTTCGGCCAATTCCCGGGCCAGCCGATCATGCGCGACGGTGCCCAGCATATCGCGCGCGATTGCAACCTCATGTTCGGGCACAATCATGCCTGCATGGCCTGCAGCAATCTCATCTTCGGTCGCGATGATTTCCACGATATCGCGC
>JBBAGE010000174.1:0-3221 GCA_041655055.1 Paracoccaceae bacterium | reverse complement strand
CATAGGGGGCATGGCCGTTATCGCCGAAATACACCAAAGGCAGATCCGGCAGGCGCTTGGCTACCGCATCAAGGACAGTCAGCCCGCCCAGCCCCGAATCAAAGATACCCACCGCCATGGCGCTGCCTCTTGCCTGATTGACCCCCGACCCGCTGCGCGAATCCGGCCGGTTACGCCGCGGCGCAACCATCCCCCCTGCATATGGAGGAATGGCGCGAAAAACCACCCGGCTTTTTCATGCGGACAAAATGACAAATGTTTACCGCAATGCAATCGAATCATGGCTCAATAAGGGCCGCATCATCATTGCAAAATGCACAACAATACCAATATGGGATGAACAGGGAACGGGGTGGGGCTGAATAATGACAGATTGGGATAAACTGCGCATCTTTCATGCGGTGGCCGAGGTGGGTTCGCTGACCCATGCGGGGGATGCCCTGCATCTGTCGCAATCTGCGGTGTCGCGCCAGATCCGCGGTCTGGAAGAAAGTCTGAACACCACGCTTTTCCACCGCCATGCGCGCGGGTTGATCCTGACCGAACAGGGCGAATTGCTGTTCGAGGCCACATCGGCCATGCGCAAACGCTTTGACACCGCCGTGGCCCGTATTCGCGACAGCGAAGAAGAGGTTTATGGTGAATTGCGCGTGACCACGACCACCGGGTTTGGCACGCTCTGGCTTGCCCCGCGTTTGCCGGCGTTTTACGAAAAATATCCCGATCTGAAAATCGACCTGATGCTCGAAGAACGCGTGCTCGATCTGCCGATGCGCGAGGCCGACATCGCCATCCGCATGAAGGAACCCAGCCAGGCGGATCTGATTCGCAAACGTTTGATGAATATTCGCATGCGCCTTTATGCGAGCGCGAATTATCTGGCCACGCATGGCACCCCCGAACGGGTCGAGGATCTGTCGAACCACCGCCTGATCAGCCAGAATACCACCTCGGCACAGGTTGCGGCGGGCGCGAACCTTGTGCAGGAATTGCACACGCATGACATTCCCTCGACGCTGACCGTCAATAACTATTACGGCGTCTTGCAGGCGGTGATCAGCGATCTGGGCATCGGCGTGCTGCCCGATTACCTGACCGAGGATTTCCCAGATCTGATCCGTGTGCTGCCCGAAGTCGAAAGCACCGAGGTGCCAGTATTCCTCGCCTATCCCGAAGAATTGCGCCATTCCAAGCGCGTAGCCGCGTTTCGCGACTTTGTATCCGAAGAAATCATCGCCCTGCGCCGCTCGAAACGCGAAGCCGATGCGGCCTGATCCCCAGCCATGCGCAGGCCGCATAGCAGCCTTGTGCGTGAATCGCCTGTTCGGCCTTGAACATGTCTGGCCAGCCCCCTAGATCGAAGATGAAACCGATGACGAAGCATTTGCTTCTGGTTTCACCTCCCTGTTGGACTTGGCCGAGCTTAGCTCGGCCTTTTTTTGGCCAAAGCCCGGCTTGCGCCAAAATGCTGCCCCGACGCGGCCATCGCCCCCTTTCCCGTGGCAGGCCTTTGGCCTAATAGTCGCGCAGTCAAGCCTGCGGGGAATGCCATGGACGAGCCCATTATCACCGAAGACCTTATTGCCGCGCACGGGCTCAAGCCCGATGAATATGCCCGCATCCTTGATATCATCGGACGCGAACCGACCTTTACCGAGCTGGGCATCTTTTCGGCCATGTGGAACGAACATTGTTCCTACAAAAGCTCGAAACGCTGGCTGCGCACCCTGCCCACCGAAGGGCCGCAGGTGATCTGTGGGCCGGGCGAAAACGCGGGCGTCATCGATATCGGCGATGGTCAGGCGCTGGTATTCAAGATGGAAAGCCATAACCACCCGTCTTACATCGAACCCTATCAGGGGGCGGCCACCGGTGTGGGCGGCATTTTGCGCGATGTGTTCACCATGGGCGCACGCCCGATTGCGGCGATGAATGCGCTCAGCTTTGGCCGGCCTGATCACCCGAAAACCCGACAGCTAGTGCATGGTGTCGTGTCCGGCATCGGCGGTTACGGCAATGCGTTTGGCGTGCCCACCGTGGGCGGCGAGGTCCGCTTTCATTCCGCCTATGACGGCAACTGCCTTGTGAACGCCTTTGCCGCCGGTCTGGTGCAAAGCGATGCGATTTTCTATTCCGCCGCATCCGGCGTGGGCATGCCGGTCGTTTATCTGGGCGCGAAAACCGGGCGCGATGGCGTCGGCGGCGCCACGATGGCATCGGCCGAATTCGACGAATCGATCGAGGAAAAACGCCCCACGGTGCAAGTGGGCGACCCCTTCACCGAAAAGCGCCTGATGGAAGCCTGTATGGAACTGATGGCCACCGGCGCCGTGATTTCCATTCAGGATATGGGGGCGGCTGGCCTTACCTGTTCGGCGGTGGAAATGGGCGACAAGGGCGATCTGGGCGTGCGGCTCGATCTGGAAAAGGTGCCCTGCCGCGAAACCGGCATGACCGCCTATGAGATGATGCTGTCCGAAAGCCAGGAACGGATGCTCATGGTGCTGAACCCCGCGCTTGAGGCCGAGGCCCGCGAGGTATTCGAAAAATGGGATCTCGATTTCGCCATTGTCGGCGAAACCATCGCCGAGGATCGTTTCCTGATCATGCATAACAATGTGTGCAAGGCCGATCTGCCGCTCAAGGCGCTGTCGGGCAATGCGCCGGAATATGACCGCCCCTTTATCGAAACCCCCGCCCCCGCGCCGCTGGGCGATGTGCCCGCAATCGGCGCGATCGACGGGTTGCGCGCCCTGATCGGCAGCCCGAATTACGGTGCGAAACAATGGGTTTACGAACAATATGACAGCCAGGTCATGGCCGATACCGTGCGCGCACCGGGGCTGGGCGCGGGCGTGATCCGCGTGCATGGCACCGAAAAGCTGCTGGCGTTCACCTCGGATGTAACGCCGCGTTATGTGCAGGCCGACCCGTTCGAGGGCGGCAAACAGGCCGTGGCCGAAGCGTTCCGCAATCTGTCGTCCGTTGGGGCGAAACCACTCGCCACCACCGACAACCTTAATTTCGGCAATCCCGAAAAGCCCGAAATCATGGGCCAGTTCGTCGGCGCGATCAAAGGTATTGGCGAGGCTTGCCGCGCGCTCGATATGCCGATCGTGTCGGGCAACGTATCGCTTTATAACGAAACCGATGGGCGCGCGATCCTGCCCACGCCCACCATTGGTGCGGTCGGGCTGATCGATACGGCGGGCGGGCCGATT
>JBBAGE010000173.1:0-3368 GCA_041655055.1 Paracoccaceae bacterium | reverse complement strand
GCCGGGGATATCAAAGGGCAGGGTCTCGACCCCTTCGGCCGCCAGCAGATCGCGCAGGCGCTGCCCGGTGGCGCCGCCAAGCGCCACGAATACGCGGCTTTGCCCGCGCAAGATCGCGATCGCGCGTGAAACATTGATGCCGCCGCCGCCGGGATCGATTTCGGGTTCGGCGCAGCGCAGCTTGGGGCCGGGGCGGATATCCTCGGCGCTGGTTGCCAGATCGAGCGCGGGATTGAGGGTGACGGTCAAGATCGGGTGCTGGCTGGGTAAAGTCATAACGTCCGGCTGTTTCATGCATCAGGAACGGCCAGCGTAGCGACTGGCCGTCCTGCCGCCTAGCCCATCATCAGTTGATATGAGGCGGGAATATAGTGGAAGCCCTGATCGCGCGCCGCGACATAGCCCAAAGCCGGAAAGGGCATGTGATAGCCGATAAAGGGAATACGATCGGCGGCAAGCATATCCATCAGGGCGCGCCTTGTGGCGGCGGCGGTGGCCTTGTCCTGATCAAAGCTGACTTCCCAATCGGGATAGCCCACCGACCAGACATAATGATTCGCCGCATCCGCGATCAACACCAGTTGCTGGCCACCGCTTTCGAGATGATAGGCCATATGGCCGGGCGTGTGGCCGGGGGTAAGCATGGCGGTGATGCCGCCGGTGACAGAACCGCCATCATCGAGCATGTCCATCCGCTCGGCCAGCGGGCGGACATTGGCATCAAAACCCGCATCCCCCGCGCCATCCCAGGCGTCAAATTCCTGTGCGCCGGTGACATAGGCGGCATTGACAAAGGTGGGCGCGCCGTCGCGCATCAGCCCGCCGATGTGATCGCCATGCATATGGGTGATCACGACCCGATCGATCTGATCGGGGCTATAGCCAGCCGCAGCGAGCGCCGCGACGATGCCTTCGCCGTTCAGCCCGGTGTCGAACAGGATCAATTCGGCCCCGGTATTGACCAGCGTGGGGGTAAAGAAAAACTGCGCCCGGTCGGCGGGGATCAGATTGGCATCGGATACGGCGGCAAAGTCTTCGGCCGAAACATTCTGGCCGAAAATATTATGGGGATCGGGCACGGTATTGGTGCCCGCAAGCAATGACGTGACCTCAAATTCGCCCAGTTGAAACCGGTAAAAGGGCGTTTGCGAGGCCCCCATCATCGGGGCGGCGGCCCGGGCGGGGCCGGTGGCGAGACCGCCCACAAAGGGCAGGGCGAGCGCGCTGGATAATGCCGCGCGCCGCGTCAGGGAAAAGCGGTGATGTGACAAGTGAACCTCCCGTTTATCGTGTTATTTGCGTTAAACTAGGCAGGCATCGGCGCTTGTCCAGAAAGTCTATTCCCACCAGCGGTCGATCCGGGCGATCTGTTCATCGCTCCAGCCGAAATGATGGGCCAGTTCATGCACGGCCACATGGGTAACCAGTTCCGCCAGACCGACATCACCGCGCCCGACCCATTCATCCAGAATCGGGCGACGAAACAGCCAGATCGTGTCGGGTTCGGCCATCATGTCCATCACCGATTTTTCCGTAAGCGGGATGCCGGAATAAAGCCCGGTCAGTTCGAACGGATCATCGATCTGCATTTCTTGCAGCATGTCGTCGGGGGCGAAATCGGCCACACGCAAGATCACGGCGCGCGCGGCATCGGCAAAAGGTGCGGGCAGGGCATCGAATGCGGCACGCGCCAGCGCCTCGATCCGGTCGAGATCGGGGGCCAATGGGTCGGTGGGGGAATCTGGGTTGCTCATAGGGCCTCTTTCATCGGCTTATATGGACAATTTGCGGCCATTGTGAAAGAGCATCGCATAACAGGAGAGCCCGAATGATTGTCACCCGTTTTGCCCCCTCACCGACCGGTTATCTGCATGTCGGAAATCTGCGCACTGCGCTGTTCAACTATCTGATCGCGCGCAAATCGGGCGGGCAGTTCATCCTGCGGCTCGACGATACCGATCCCGAACGTTCGACCACGGCTTTCGCCGATGCGATTTGCGAGGATCTGGAATGGCTTGGCCTGACATGGGACCGGATCGAGCGCCAGTCGCAGCGGCTTGCGCGCTATGAACAGGCGGCCGATGAATTGCGCGCGGCGGGGCGGTTTTATGAATGCTTTGAAACCCCGACCGAGCTTGACCTGAAACGCAAAAAGCAACTGAATATGGGCCGCCCGCCTGTCTATGACCGCTCGGCGCTGGCGCTGAGTGACGATGACAAAGCGCGCCTGCGGGCCGAACGGGGGGCCGGGCATTGGCGATTCCGGCTCGATCATGAACGCATCGAATGGGAGGATGGCATCCTTGGGCCGCTGTCGATCGATGCGGCCAGCGTATCCGATCCGGTGCTGATCCGGGGCGACGGGCAGTTTCTCTATACGCTGGCATCCGTTTGTGACGATATCGATTTCGGTATCACCCATGTGGTGCGCGGATCGGATCACGTGACCAATACCGCCACGCAGATCCAGATCATCGAGGCTTTGGGCGCCAAACCACCGGCTTTTGCGCATCATTCGCTGCTGACCGGCCCGGGGGGCGAGGCTTTGTCCAAACGTCTGGGCACGCTGGCGCTGCGCGATCTGCGCGCGCGCGGGATCGAACCGATGGCACTGCTGAGCCTGATGGCGCGGCTCGGATCGTCCCAGCCGGTTGAATTGCGTGGCGGGCTGGATGAGCTGATCGACGGCTTTGATCTGAGCCAGTTCGGCGCGGCACCGACGAAATTCGATGCCGATGATCTGCTGCCGCTGACGGCGCGCCATTTGCAGGGGCTGGATCTGACCGATGTGGCGGATGATATTGCCGCCATTGGCGTGCCCCACGATCTGGCAGCGCCGTTTTGGGCGGCGGTGCGCGAAAACATCGTGCTGCGCGCCGACATGGCCGAATGGTGGGCGGTGTTTCGCGATGGCGTCACCCCCGTGATTGACGACGAGGACCGCGATTTTGTCGCACAGGCCTTTGCGCTGCTGCCTGCCCATCCCTTTGGCCCGCAAAGCTGGGGTGAATGGACGGGCGCGGTGAAAGAGGCTACCGGCCGCAAGGGACGGGGGCTGTTCATGCCGCTGCGCAAGGCGCTGACCGGGCGCGCGCATGGGCCGGATATGGCGCAGGTGATGGCGCTGCTGCAAAATCCGCCACGGCTCTGATCGATCGTTAATGGCGCGTAAACGGGGCGGCAGGGCCTGTGACGCGATCTTCAGCTTTGCGCGGGTTTTATGGTGGCCCATTTGACAGGAGCCACCATGACCAACCCTTTTGAAAACCGTAGCCCGTCGCTTAATGGGCCTGCAACCGATTTGCTGCCGGTAACGCCTGGCGATGGCGATGATCTGCCCGCCGTCGCCTTGGCGCTTTATGTGGAAA
>JBBAGE010000172.1:0-3459 GCA_041655055.1 Paracoccaceae bacterium | reverse complement strand
CCACCCCTTGTTCAACTGCCAGCCGGAACGCTGGCCGACAGCATGACGGCGCCGGCAGCTTCGGCCCAGTCTCGAGCCAGATCCGGATCGGCACGCAGTTCTGTGATCGAGCGCGCATCAGGCATATCGCAGCCGACATCGACCATTTCCGCCAGATGTGCTGCCAGAACGATGCGCGCTTCGGTGAGGGCTGCATCCAGGTCGGCGGTTTCGATATGTGCGGTGAAACCGGGCACGTCGGGCACGGTAAAACCGATTCCGGTGGAATCAGGAAAGATAAAAACAAGATAATGGATTGAGAGATTCTTTCCGACCGGCTGTTACTGATGGCCAATGACTAACAGACCCCACCATTTCCCGACACAGAAAATAAATCGCAAAAGGCGCAGCGCCCGTGGTGATCCTGCCTTCACAGGATAAAAATAAAAATAGGGCCCGGTGGAGTAAACTCGACACCGGGCCCATTGTTCTGGTCGACCTCCGAGGGAGGGAGGGAGAGTGGGGGTCGACCTTGCCGGGTATCTCAGGGAGGAGGAGAGATCCCGGCTGCGCTGCATCGCAGCAACAAATCCTAAGTAGTCGCATCATATTGATTGTGCAAGTGCAAAAAACTCTGTCCAGCCATGCAAAAAATGCATGAAGATCTGCGGGCCGTGCCTCAGGCGAGATTGTCGCCAAGGCTGTCGGGCGACATGCGTTCCAGCAGAAAATCCCGGAATGCGGCAATGCGCACCGACCCGCGCAGTTCGGACGCATAAACGAAATAGGTCTGAAAGGCCGCACCCTGCACTTCCGGCAACAGCACCCGCAATTTGCCGGAATAGCGGATGAGATAAGTTGGCAGCGCGGCAATGCCAATGCCCGCCTCCACTGCCTGCAGCACGCCAAAGCTGCTGTTGATGGACAGCGCCGGCGTCCGCGCCGGCCCGTCCTGCCCCAGTTGCAAGGCCCAGTTCACGCTGCGCAGATAGGAAGGCGCTTCCGGCCCATAGGCAATGATGCGGTGATTGAGCAGGTCCGCCTGAGTCTTCGGCTCACCGTATTTTTCCAGATATTCCGGCGAGGCGCACAAACGATGCTGGATCAACGCCAGTGGCCGCTGAATCAGATCCGCCTGATGCGGTTTATGAAAGCGCACGGCGCAATCGGCTTCATGGCGTGTCAGATCGCGTTCGTCGTCGGACAGAATCAGGCTGACGCGAATATCGGGATAGCGGTCGAGGAAATCCTTGAGATTGACCGCCATCCAGGACGAGCCGAAGCTGACCGTCGTCGTGACCTTGATTTCACCCGTCGGCCGGTTGCGGGTGGCCTCGATCGAACTGCGCGTGCGTTCGATATTGTCGGCGATCTTTTCCGTCGCGGCGCGCAGTTGTTCGCCTTCGTTGGTCAGCGCCAGACCACGGGCATGGCGGTGAAACAGCTTGGCGCCCAGCGATTTTTCCAGTGCAATGATCTGCCGCGACAGCGCTGGCTGCGACAGCTTCAGCCGCCGCGCCCCTTCGGTGAAGCTGCCGGCGTCCGCCACCATATGGAACAGCCGCAGTTTATCCCAATCCAGAGACATGGGTCAGTCGTTCTGCCGCGCCAGAAAGCGCTCTGCCTCGAGCGCGGCCATGCAGCCCATGCCGGCCGCCGTGACGGCCTGGCGATAATGTTTGTCGACGACATCGCCGGCGGCAAACACGCCGTCCACACTGGTCAGCGGTGTTCCCGGCGGCGTGAGAATATAGCCGTCCGCATCCATATCGAGCTGGCCACGGAACATTTCCGTTGCCGGATCATGGCCGATGGCGATGAACAACCCGTCCACGGCAAAATCCTGACGCGCCCCAGTCCGGGCATCGGCAATTTCGATGGCTGTTACACCTTCATCGCCGCGCACATCCGTCACCACCATATTCCACAGCGGCTGGATCTTCGGATTGTTCAGCACGCGCTGCTGGTTGACCTTGTCGGCGCGCAATTCGTCGCGGCGGTGAATCAGAGTCACCTGACTGGCAAAATTGCTCAGGAACATGGCTTCTTCGGCCGCGGTATTGCCACCGCCAACGACGGCCACATGCCGGCCGCGAAAGAAGAACCCATCGCAGGTGGCACAGGCCGATACCCCGCGCCCGCGCAAGCGGGTTTCATTGGGGAGGCCAAGCCAGCGCGCGCTGGCGCCGGTTGCAATGACGATGGCGTCGGCGTGAAATTCCGTGCCGCTGTCGGCAATGGCCACGAACGGGCGGCTGGAAAAATCCACGCTGCTGATGATGTCGGAAACGATCTCCGTGCCGACATGTTCGGCATGGGCGCGCATCTTCGCCATCAGATCCGGCCCCAGAATGGAAGTTTCACCCGGCCAGTTCTCGACTTCGGTGGTGATGGTCAGCTGGCCGCCAGGCTCCAGCCCTTCCACCAGCACTGGCTGCAGCATGGCCCTTGCACCATATACCGCAGCCGTATATCCGGCAGGTCCCGATCCGATAATCAGCAACCTGACCCGTCGCACATCTCCCATGAGCATTCCTTTCGGCGCATTGCTTAGATGGCCGGCTGCGGCGACACAAGCACCGAGCGGGGCGAAGACTTCAAATGGCGCCCGGTCGTGGCGCCGGGCAGCGCTTGCAGCACAGGATGATTCTGCGATAGCGCAGACAGATTAAAAGAGGCTTTTGCAGTGGCACACCATCATCTCGATGCAACCGACCTGAAAATCCTGGAATTGCTGCAGGCGAACGGGCGCATGACCAATGTCGAACTGGCGCAGAAAGTCGGGCTGACCGCCCCGCCCTGCCTGCGCCGGGTGCGGGCGCTGGAGGATGCCGGCGTCATTCGCGGCTATCACGCCGATCTGTCGGCGGCAGCACTTGGCTGGGAAATCACGGTGTTCGTCATGGTCAGCCTGAAAAGCCAGGCGGAAACCGATCTGCGCGCCTTTGAAGCCCGCATGGCCGATCTGCCGCAAGTGCGCGAATGCCATATGCTGAACGGCGAAATCGACTTTCTGCTGAAGGTCGTTGCCCGCGACCTGCCCAGCTTCCAGAACTTCCTGACCGAGCGCCTGACCAGCGCCGACAATGTGGCGAGCGTCAAGACCTCGCTGACCATTCGCACCTCCAAGGCCGAAATGGGGGTGCCGGCGCATGACTGAGCCGAAAGATCCTGGCCGACGCCGGCCGCGCGGCCCCGGACGCCCAACCAGGCGCACAACCGGGCGCACAAGCGGACGTGCGAAAGGCCCGGCCGACTCCAGCGCGCCAGCCGGCCGAAAACCGGCGCGCGCAGGCCCGACACAACGCCCGACACAACGCCCCGCCAGAGGCGTCGCCAAGGACGCGGGGCGCGGTCCGACCCGGCGCCCCCGCACCGTTGCGCGCGCGACGGCCGACAAGAGTGCCGTCAGCCACGACATCGACAGCAATGGTGAACGCATCGCCAAGCTTCTGGCCCGCGCTGGCGTTGGTTCCCGCC
>JBBAGE010000171.1:0-3603 GCA_041655055.1 Paracoccaceae bacterium | reverse complement strand
GGTGGCTTCAGCGCTCATCGGGCTCATGTTTTTGAGCTTTTTGATCTCGGCATCAGCCTTTTCGCGGGCTTCCTTGCTCAGCTTGGTGGCAGCCACGCGGGCTTCGAGTTCGGCGATTTCATTGGCGCCATCCTCGCTATCACCCAGTTCCTTCTGAATGGCCTTCATCTGCTCATTCAGGTAATATTCGCGCTGGGTGCGCTCCATCTGGCTTTTGACCCGGGTTTTGATCTTTTTCTCGACCTGCAGGACCGACATTTCGCCCTGCATCAGGCCATAGATTTTCTCAAGCCGTTCATCGACGGCAAGGGTTTCCAGCAGGTCTTGCTTGTGACCCACTTCGATCCCCAGATGACCGGCCACCAGATCGGCCAGTTTCGCCGGATCGCGGGTTTCGGCCACGGCGGCAAGGGCCTCTTCGGGGATGTTTTTCTTGATCTTGGAATAACGCTCGAATTCCTCGCCGACGGTGCGCAGCAGGGCCTCGACCGCATCGGGCGCGCCGTCCACCTCGCTCAGTTCCTGAACGCGGGCTTCGAAATATTCGTCATTATCGAGGAATTCGTTGATGCGCACACGCTCGCGCCCCTCGACCAGCACCTTGACGGTGCCATCGGGCAGTTTAAGCAACTGCAGCACATTGGCCAGCACGCCAACCCGGTAAATCCCGTCAGCATCGGGATCATCCACGCTGGGATCGATCTGGCTGGACAAAAGGATCTGCTTATCCTCGCCCATCACCTCTTCAAGCGCGCGGACAGATTTCTCGCGGCCCACGAACAGTGGCACGATCATGTGGGGAAACACCACAATATCGCGCAACGGCAGGACGGGATAGCTGTTAGCGGATATATCGTTCATATCGTTTCCTTGCTTGGCAGAAAGACACCGGCCCCGATGATCGGCAGCGCCCGGCCTTCCCCTTGGTTGGCACATTATCTGGTATCGCGGTGTATCAGTGTCAACCGCGCTGTCACCGGATTGTTTCAATTCCCGCGTTCAGAGCGGTTCGATATCACCCTGCGCGCGCGTGGCGTGAAAATCGGCCTCAAAGGCGGCGAAACGTCCCGCGCTGATCGCATCGCGCATACCCGCCATCAATTCCTGATAGTAATGCAGGTTATGCCAGGTCAGCAGCATCGAGCTGATGATTTCCTGCGCGCGAAACACATGATGCAGATAGGCGCGCGAATAGTTGCGGCAGGCGGGGCATGTGCAGGCCTCGTCCAGCGGGCGCGGGTCATCCATATGCCGCGCGTTCTTGATATTCAGCACCCCGTGGCGGGTAAATACCTGCCCCGTGCGCCCCGAACGCGATGGCAACACGCAATCCATCATATCAATCCCGCGCGCCACGGCGCCGACGATATCATCGGGCTTGCCCACCCCCATCAGATAGCGCGGCTTGTCATCGGGCAGCATGTCGGGCGCGTAATCGAGCACGCCGAACATCGCCTCTTGCCCCTCGCCCACGGCAAGCCCGCCGACCGCATAGCCGTCAAAGCCGATCTCGCGCAGTTTCGCGGCGGATTCGGCGCGCTGATCGCGGTAGGTGCTGCCCTGCTGGATGCCAAACAGCGCGTGTCCCGGCCGATCGCCAAAGGCATCGCGCGAGCGCCGCGCCCAACGCATCGACAATTCCATTGATGCGCGGGCCGTGGCCTCATCCGCGGGATAGGGGGTGCATTCGTCAAAGGCCATGACGATATCCGATCCCAAAAGCCGCTGGATTTCCATGCTGCGTTCGGGGCTTAGATGGTGGGTCGATCCGTCGATATGCGATTTGAAGGAAACGCCCTCTTCCGACATTTTGCGCAACGCCGTCAGGCTCATCACCTGAAATCCGCCCGAATCGGTCAGGATCGGGCGATCCCAGTTCATGAACCGGTGCAAGCCGCCCAGACTGGCAATACGTTCGGCCCCCGGGCGCAACATCAGGTGATAAGTATTACCCAACAAGATATCGGCACCGGTTTCGCGCACGCTTTCGGGCAGCATCGCCTTGACGGTCGCCGCCGTGCCCACCGGCATGAATGCGGGCGTGCGAATGTCGCCCCGCGGGGTGGAAATCAGGCCGGTGCGGGCGCGCCCGTCGGTGGCGTTCAGGTGGAATGAAAATGCGGTGCTCATGGGCAAGCGTTAGCGGCTTGGGGCAGCAGATGCAATCACGCGCCCTGCCCCTTGTGCTCGGCCTCGAAGGCGGCCAGCATATGACGGGCGCGGGCCTCGGCACGGCGCACGCGCACCGCCGTCAGATAGGCTTCCTGCAAGGTTTGGGATGATGTTCCCAGCGCCTCGCCGATCTGATCGACGATTGTGGGATCGCCGGTCTTTTCAAAAGCGGCCAGCGCTTTGCGCGCAAGATCATCGGCAACGGATTCAAGGATTTGCATGGCACACCTAAAAATGCGGGAATCGCAGGTCAGAGGCCGAGTTTAGCGCGCCCGGCCCCGCTTTGCCATCTGCGACACCCGCGCCACTGGACGGGGACGCCAACAATCCTTATATGTTTGGTCAGAAATGAATGAGGCTCGCATGACCGCTGAAGCAAATCCGATCGAGGGTGCCCCCCTGATTCAGCCCTCGACAACCGACCACCCGCTTTACGAAGATATCGTGGCCGCCTGTCGCACGGTCTATGACCCGGAAATTCCTGTGAATATCTATGATCTGGGGCTGGTTTACACGATCGACATCTCGCCCGAAAACGAGGTCAAGGTGATCATGACCCTGACCGCGCCGGGCTGCCCGGTGGCCGGCGAAATGCCCGGCTGGCTGGCCGATGCGATCGAACCCTTGCCCGGCATCAAACAGGTGGATGTGATCCTGGCCTGGGATCCGCCATGGGGCATGGATATGATGTCTGACGAAGCGCGGCTGGAACTGGGCTTTATGTAGGCCGCCCGCGACTTTGATATTATCCCCTGCGGCTTGGAAACAGGCGCAGGCCACCCTAGATATGACTTCAATTAACGGAGTTTGAAACCATGTTCGGCATTCCCGGCAAACAAGCCGTCACCATGACCCCGCAGGCCGCGGCCCAGATTGCGCAACTGATGCGCAAGGGGGCCACCAAAGGCCTGCGCATCGGTGTGCGCAAGGGGGGCTGCGCGGGGATGGAATATACGATGGATTACGTCGATGACATCAATCCCCATGACGAAGTGGTCGAAGTGGGCGATGCCCGCGTGATGATCGCGCCCATGGCCCAGATGTTCCTGTTCGGCACCGAAATCGACTATGAAGTCTCGTTGCTTGAAAGCGGGTTCAAATTCCGCAATCCCAATGTGGTCGATGCCTGCGGCTGCGGTGAATCGATCAAATTCGCTGACAGCTAGGGTTTGCCCTTTCAGCCCGCCTCGGCTAGGGTCCGCGCCGATATTTGATCACGACCAAGGGGCAGATGAACATGCGGCGCAAACTGGCAGCGGGTAATTGGAAAATGAACGGCACCAGTGCCGATCTGGATGAGCTGCGCGCCCTGATCGCCGCCCATCCCACGGCCGGTTGCGATATTCTGATCTGTCCGCCTGCCACCTTGCTTGCGCGCATGTCGGATCTGACGCGGGCCAGCGCCATTGCCACCGGCGGGCAGGATTGCCA
>JBBAGE010000170.1:0-3607 GCA_041655055.1 Paracoccaceae bacterium | reverse complement strand
GCCAGCCCGCCCCGAATTTAGTAGGCGCAGGCGGCTCAGATCAGAGGCGGGCTGGCCGTCAGGCCGTGGTTGCCGGCGCCGCTTCAGCGGAATCGCTGGCTGCGGCATCCGCTGCGTCGGTTGCAGCTTCGTCACCAGACGCAGTGGTATCCGCCGGGGCTTCTTCCGCGGCTGCGACGTCTGCTTCCGTTGGCAGCGGCTTCGGGCTGTCGCTCTGGCTGTTCAGATAGGCAATCAGATCGGCGCGGTCAGACGGCTTCTTGATGCCTGCAAAGGCCATTTTATTGCCGGGGATGTATTTTTTCGGATCTTCGATCCAGTGCGACAGCGCATCCCAGTCCCAGGTCTTGCCAGCGGTTTCCTGCATCGCGGCGGAATAGGCGAAGCCTGCTTCATGGGCATGGTGGGCACCGATGATTCCGTAAATATTGGGGCCGAGGCCATGTGCGCCACCCTTGTCTATGGTGTGACAGACAGCGCATTTCTTGAATTGCGCTTCGCCCTTGGCGATGTTGGCGGATGCGAGGAAAAATTCGATCGGCTTTTCCGCCGGCGCTGCTTCTGCGGGGCCGCTTTCTTCTTCCACGCCTTCAACGATGAAACCGGGTTTGGCGGGCGTTTCCGGAGTGAACATGGCGCCGGTCACAAGCGACAGACCCATGACGGTCAGCACTCCGGCCAGAGTCCAGCCCGCAATCTTGTTCCACTCGAAGCTGTCCACCTGTTGATCACTCCAAAATGCCCGTGCGGCGCCCTTGTTGCCGGCGCCTCTGACAGAATCCTCTGACAGAACATACGCCCCTGGCCGGGCGACGCCAGAACACCCGGACCATTTGCCGCTCATAGAAAGCCGAAAGCGTCTTTGCAATGCTTTCCCGGCAAAATCCACCCCATGGCGGGCGGGACGCCGGGTGCAAAACCGGCACCGCCGTAAAGGCAGCGCGATCGGAATATTGCCCTGTTCCTGCTGGCGTGGTCTGCGTTGACGAATGCGCGGCCCCGGTGCATGGCGCCGGCGTCGTCATGAAAAACTATCCTCCTCTTGCGCAAACGCTCGTCGACCGCATGCGCGCGGCCGCTGCCGCCGACCCGGCACGCGCGGTCAGCTTTCAGGGCGCGCCCGGCGCCTATTCCCACCAGGCCGTTCTGGAAGCAGTTCCTGATGCGCTGCCGCATCCCTGCTTCAGTTTCGAGGATGCCATTGCCGCAGTGGTCGATGGCAGAGTGCGTCTGGCCGTCATACCCGTGGAAAACAATCTGCATGGCCGGGTTGCCGATGTGCATTTTCTACTGCCCGAATCGGGGCTGTCGATCATTGGCGAACATTACCTCAAGGTCGAGCATTGCCTGCTGGGCGCGCCAGGCGCGGTTCTGGCCGATGTGCGGGAAGTGCTGTCGCATCCGCAGGCGCTGGGGCAATGCCGGCATCGCATGCGGGCGCTGGGCATTCGCCCGCGCAACCATGCCGATACCGCGGCGGCGGCGGCGCTGGTTGCGGGCGAAGGCGACCGGCGGCTGGCCGCCATTGCTTCGAAGCTGGCCGGGGAAATGTACGGCAATTCATTGCTTCTGGAAGCCGTGCAGGATGCCGATCACAACCGTACCCGGTTCCTGATCCTGTCGCGAACGCCATTGGCGCTTCCCGATGAAGCAGGGGCTTTCAAGACCACCTTGTCGTTTGAAGTGAAGCATGCGCCGGCGGCGTTGTACAAGGCGCTTGGCGGCTTTGCCACCAATGGAATCAATCTGACACGCCTTGAAAGCCATTTGCGCGGCGGCGGTTTCGTTGCAGCGGAATTTCTCATCGACATCGAGGGCCAGCCGGCCGATCCCGCTGTGGCACGGGCGCTGGAGGAACTGGCCTTTCATTCGCGCTGGGTGCGCAGCCTTGGCACCTATCCGGTGGCGCAGCTGGCGACAGCCACCGAAGATGACAGCCCGGACTGAGCATCGACGCCTGACAGGCGGGTAGCAGGAACTTTTACCGAACTTCACCGCCAGCGCTAAGATTTCTGCGGGAATGGCCGTGAATGCAGTGCATGCAATGTAATGTCCATTCCGGGCCGGGCATGCGCCTGGAAGATTTGCGAGGGCGCTGATGTCCATGATGTTCAGCCCGCCGACGCAGCTGGAGCAATTCTCGTTCAGGGATTATTTCGCGCTTGCGCGGAATGACAATTTTGCCTGCCGGCTGCGCACGGCGCAGATTCAGGCCTATTATGCCTATCTGCCGTTCAACCTGTTCGTGGCGACACTGGCGCTGACTGCGCTGATCCTGCAGTTCGGGGATCGCATCAGCCGCTTTGGCATGATATTCGTGGCGGTTGCGATTACCCTCACCATTGGTCTGGGCGCCCTGCATGGCTATGTCTGGAAAAGAGACGGCAAGCAGTTCGTTTCCCGCAATGATATGCTGTTCCTGTTGCTGCGGCTGTTCATGACCGGGCTGGCCTGGAGCGTGCTGATTTTCCTGATCGTGCGCAATTCCGACAAGAGTGACGCCATGATGGCCATTGCGCTGTCGATTGCCGGCGTCGCCACCATGGCGTTTTCGACTGTCAACTGGCCGCTGGGCTCTCTGGTGCTGGTGGGCGTGGTCATGATCGGCATGGTGGCTGGCGTCATTGTTTCCGATTGGCACACGCTGACCATCAGTCTGCTGCTGTTGGGGGTAGGGCTGGTGATGGCGCGCGCCATTCTGGTTTCGACCCGCATGCTGATGCATGGCATCCGCGTTTACGAACAGTATCGCGAACAGGATGAAGTCGTGCGCCTGCTTTTGAACGAATTCGATGCCAATGGTTCCGAATGGCTGTTTGAATTTGGCGCCGATGGCTGCCTGACATTCGCCTCCGTGCGCATGGCTGAAACTTTTCGCCGCCCGGTGGAAGAACTGATCGGCACACATTGGTTGATGCTGGTGCAGGACGAAACGAGCGGCAAGGAACTTGCCGCGCTGGTTGCGGAATTCCGGCCGTTTCGCAATCTGCTCACCCGAATCGAAGTGGATGGCGACCCGCGCTGGGTTTCGGTGTCGGGCACGCCCAAACTCGACCCGGCTGGCCGGCCGGTCGGCTATCGCGGCGTTGGTTCCGATGTGACCGACCGGCGCCGGGCGGCAGAGCGCATCGCCGAGCTGGCGACATTCGATTCGCTGACTGGTCTGGTCAACCGCCGCATCATCCACCAGGAACTTTCGGATCTGTTGCCGGGCGATCGCTGTGACGATTCGAATCACGGCGTTGCATTGCTGTTTGTCGATCTCGACCGCTTCAAGACCGTCAATGATACGCTGGGCCATGGCTCCGGGGATTATCTGCTGGCGGAGGTGGCGCGGCGGATGCGCACCTATATCGCCCGCAATGGCTGCGACCGCGCGCTCGTCGGGCGGCTGGGCGGCGACGAATTCGCAATCACATTATGCGCCAGCACGGTCGAACAGGCAGTGGAAATCGGCAAGGGCGTCATTGCGGCGCTCAGCCAGCCCTATGAAGTGGCTGGCAAGCAGGCCGTTGTCGGCGCCAGCATCGGCCTTGCCATGGGTCCGCGCGATGGCGCGACTGTCGAGGATCTGATGCGCGCGGCCGATCTGGCGCTGTATGAAGCC
>JBBAGE010000169.1:0-3615 GCA_041655055.1 Paracoccaceae bacterium | reverse complement strand
TCATCCGTGAACGTCTGGGCTATGGCGAGCCATAGGCAAAGCGCCGCCGATCCCATCCGGCGGCCATTGCAATTTCGCCCCAAGGCTTGACCGGCCGCAAGCCGACACCTACCTGTTACATAGACAGGATAGGAGTTCATCATGACCATGATCGTAACGACATTGTCCCTTGCGGTGCTGTCATTCGTGGCACTGCGCATTGCTGGCGCCAGCCGGGCGGAAAAACCGCAGCCCGTGCGCATCCGCGACGACCGGCGCTAAACCGGCCCCCCAGCGCTTTGCACTATCTCTGCCCTGTCGCCGGGGCGGGGATATTTTTGCGCCATCCCCCGTTACCCTTGAAAAAGGTCATGTCTGCGTCATGTTTTGCTGGCAGATTTATCTGGCAAACAGGCTTTGCAAAAGACTTGCCAGAGGCATCTCGCCGGTTAAAGTTGCCCTGCCGGGGCAGACGGCCGTCTCGGATAGTCTGCCCGCATGAACGGCAACGGAGACGCACCATATGGACGGAGACTTCAGGACACAATTTGTCAGAGAGCCGGGAGGATTACGCCAATATCCCGCGCTTGTGCTGAATGCGGATTATCGCCCGCTTTCCTATTACCCCCTGTCCCTTTGGCCCTGGCAAGAAGCGATCAAGGCCGCCGTTCTGGACCGGGTCGCCATCGTTGCGCAATATGATCATGTGGTCCGCAGCCCTTCGGTGGAAATCCGCATCCCATCGGTTGTCGTGCTGCGCGATTATGTCAAACCGCAAAAGCGCGTGGCCTTTACCCGGTTCAATCTGTTCCTGCGCGACGAATTTTGCTGCCAGTATTGTGGCGCGCGTGGTGATCTGACCTTTGATCATGTGATCCCGCGCGCCCGCGGCGGTCGCACAAGCTGGGAAAATGTCGTGGCCGCCTGTGCGCCTTGCAACCTGCGCAAAGGCTCGATGAGCCTGCGCCAGTCGGGGCTGAGCCTGCGCCGCGCGCCGCGCCGCCCCAATCCCGAGGAACTGCGCAACACCGGCCGGCGTTTCCCGCCGGGGCATCTGCATGAAAGCTGGCTGGACTATCTCTATTGGGATGCGGAATTGCAGCCATAAAATATCGAACCCTGCGCCTGCGCGGTTGTGAACGGCCCCTGTAATGGTAGGATCACCCCAACGCGACAGCAGAGGTTTATATGGTTCGCACTGATATCACCATGGAATCGCGTGTCATTCCGGTTGACGGGTTCGATCTGGTCATTTTCGGCGGTACCGGCGATCTGGCGACGCGCAAGATCCTGCCTGCGCTGTATCGGCGCTTTTGTGCGGGCCAGATCCGCGATGATGCCCGCATCATCGGCGCGGCGCGCGGTGGGATGGATCGCGCTGCATACCGTGCATTGGTGCGTCAGGCGATCCACGATTCGCTGGCGATCATGTATTGCGCGACCGATCAGCTTGATGATTTTCTGGCGTTGATCGATTATGTGACCATCGATGTGCAGGGCGATTCCGGCTGGCCGCAACTGGCGGCGATGGTGCGCCCCGATGTGATCAGCGCGTTTTATTTCTCGGTCGGGCCCGGGTTGTTTGGCGATCTGGCCCAGCGGCTGCATGACCATGATATCGCGACAGATCAAAGCCGGATCGTGGTGGAAAAGCCTTTTGGCCGGGATCTGGCCTCGGCGCGCAAGCTCAACAAGGTTCTGGCCGCGCATTTTGACGAAACCCAGATCTATCGGATCGATCACTATCTGGGCAAGGAAACCGTGCAAAACCTGATGGCGGTGCGGTTTGGCAATATCCTGTTCGAGCCGCTTTGGAACAGCCAGTTCGTCGATCATATCCAGATCACCGTGGCCGAATCCGTGGGTATCGCCGGGCGCGCCAGCTATTACGACAGCGCCGGGGCCATGCGCGATATGGTGCAAAACCACCTGATGCAGTTGCTGTGCCTGATCGCGATGGAGCCGCCCAGCCGCTTTGATCCCGATGCGGTGCGCGATGAAAAGCTCAAGGTCATTCGCGCGTTGGAACCGGTCGAATTCCACCATATCGTGCGCGGCCAATATGCCCGCAGCCCCGATCTGCCATCTTACCGCGAAGATGCCGGCCAGCCACGCAGCCGAACCGAGAGTTTCATCGCCATGCGCTGCCACATATCCAACTGGCGTTGGGCGGGCACACCGTTTTATCTGCGCACCGGCAAGCGGCTCAGGGCGCGCGCGTCGGAAATCGCGGTGGTGTTCAAGGATGCGCCCCATTCGATTTTCGGCCCCGAGGCCGGGCGCCACCGCAATATCCTGTCGATCCGGCTGCAACCGAACGAGGGTATCACCCTTGGCGTGACGATCAAGGAACCCGGCCCCGGCGGTATGCGGCTGATCGATGTGCCGCTGGATATGTCTTTTGCCGAAACCTTGGCCGAACATGCGGGCGAAGTGCCCGATGCCTATGAACGGCTGATCATGGATGTGATCCGGGGCAATCAGACCCTGTTCATGCGCAATGACGAAGTCGAGGCCGCATGGGCCTGGACCGATCCCGTGATTGAAAGCTGGGAGCGGCGCAATGACCTGCCGCTGGCCTATGAAATCGGCACCACAGGCCCCGAGGAAGCCGCGATGATGATGCATCGCGATGGACGCAAATGGCGGGAGATCCGAGGATGAAGCTGCGCGAATACCCTGACCGTGAAATGATGATGATGACGCTGGCCGATATTCTGGCCAGTGATCTGCGCAATGCCCTGACCCAGCGCGAACGGGCATCCTTTTGCGTGCCGGGCGGCACGACGCCGGGGCCGATTTTCGATACATTATCGGGGGTGAACCTGGAATGGGACCGGGTGGATGTGATCCCGTCGGATGAACGCTGGGTGGATGAGAGCGCGCCGCGATCGAACATGCGGCTGGTGCGTTCGCGGTTGTTGACTGGTGCTGCGGCGGGGGCGCGGCTGATCCCGCTCTATGCCGATGCGCCAGAACCCGAGGATGAGGTCGAGGCGCTTGGCGCGCTGATCGAGCCCTGCCTGCCGCTGTCGGTGGTGTTGCTGGGGATGGGGGCGGATATGCATACGGCATCGATGTTTGCCGGGGCCGAGGGGCTGGAGGCCGCCCTTGCCCCCGATGCGCCGATATTGGTGCCGATCCGCGCCCCCGGTCAGGAAACCCGGGTCACGCTAAGCGCGCGGGTGCTGGCGGGGGCGCTGAGCCTGCATATCGTGATCACGGGCGAGGACAAACGCGAAGCCCTGCAGGCCGCGAAATCGCTGCCCGCGCATGAGGCCCCGGTGGCAGCGGTGCTGGCCCATGCCAATGTGCATTGGGCCGCATGATGGGGGTTCCCGCGCCGATGTGGGACAGGCTGCGCGCCATGGCCGCGCAAGCGCAGCGGGGGCGGATCGTGGATCTTTTTGCCGATCCGAACCGCGCGGGCGATTTTTCCGCCCGGATGGGCGGGCTGCTGTTTGATTATTCCAAGACCAGTCTGAACCGTGATGCCCGCGCCGCTCTCTTTGCGCTTTGCGATGCGGCGGGGCTTGCGGCGCGCCGTGATGCGATGTTTGCGGGCGATGCGGTCAATGAAACCGAATCCCGCGCGGTCTTGCACACGGCCTTGCGCGATCCGGGCGGGGCGGCGCT
>JBBAGE010000168.1:0-3637 GCA_041655055.1 Paracoccaceae bacterium | reverse complement strand
CGACCGCCCGGCGGGCATGACCTCATCGCCGCGCCCGCAACCGCGCCCGCAACCGCGCCCGGCCCGGCCCACGCCCCCCGTGGTGGCCGAAGCCCCGGCGCCCACACCTGAACCGACGCCGACGCCCGCGCCCGCGCCCACACCGGAACCGACGCCGGCCCCGAGCCCCGAACCATCCGCCGCCGATAATGCTGCTGCCGATATCCTTGCGGCGCTGTCGGAACAGGCCGCGCCTGCGACGCCCGCGGCCCCTGCCGGCCCGCCGCTGTCGGCGGGCGAGCGCGAATCCCTGCGCGTGGCGGTGCAGCAATGCTGGAACGTCGATATCGGCGCGGAATGGGCGAATGTGATCGTCACCGTCGCGATGAGCATGAACCCCGATGGCACGGTGCAGGCCAATTCGCTGCGCATGATCAGTGCCGAAGGCGGCAGCGCCGGTGCCGCGGAACAGGCCTTTCAGGCGGCGCGCCGCGCAATTTTGCGCTGTCAGCAATCAGGCTATAGCCTGCCTGCCGACAAATACGCACACTGGCAAAATATCGAAATGACCTTCAATCCAGAGAGGATGAGGCTGAGATGACTGTTTTGAAGACCCTTTTGTTTGCGGCCGCCTGTCTTGCCGCGCTTGGCCCTGCCCATGCGCAGGAACGCAGCGGCCCGCTTCGGATCGAAATTACCGAAGGCGTGATCGAACCGCTGCCCTTTGCCGTGCCGCAATTCGTGGCCGAAACCCCCGCCGCCGCTGGCATGGCCGAGCAACTCACCCGCGTGATTGCCGAAGATCTGGTGGGCACCGGGCTGTTTCGTGAAATTCCCCAAAGCGCGCATATCGCCGCGATCAATTCCTTTGAGGCCCCGATCAGCTATGCCGATTGGAAGGCGATCAATGCACAGGCGCTGATCACCGGGTCGGTCGGGCAGGGCAGCGACGGGCGGCTGACGGTCAAATTCCGCGTCTATGACGTGTTTTCGGACACGACGCTGGGCGACGGGCTGCAATTTGGCGGATCCACGGCAAGCTGGCGGCGCATGTCGCACAAGGTGGCCGATGCCGTCTATAGCCGGATCACCGGCGAAGGCGGCTATTTCGACAGCCGCGTGGCCTTTGTCGCGGAAACCGGCCCCAAGGATGCCCGGCTGAAACGGCTGGCCGTGATGGATTATGATGGCGCGAATATCCAGTATCTGACCGATGCGGCCTCGATCGTGCTGGCGCCGCGTTTTTCGCCGGCGGGGGACCGTATCCTTTATACCAGCTATGAAACCGGTTTTCCCAAGATCATGGTGATGGATGTGGCCACGGTGACGCGGCGCGCGCTTGAGGTGCCGGCCGAATCCATGACCTTTGCCCCCCGTTTCGCGCCCGATGGGCAGACGGTGGTGTTTTCGCTCGCCCAAGGGGGCAATACCGATATTTTCGCGATGAATATCAACGGCGGCCAGATGAGCCGGCTGACCAACACGCCCGCGATCGAAACCGCGCCCAGCTTTTCGCCCGATGGCAGCCGGATCGTGTTTGAAAGCGACCGTTCGGGCACGCAGCAGCTTTATGTGATGCCGGTTTCGGGCGGCGAGCCGCAGCGGATTTCGTTCGGCCAGGGCCGCTATGGCACGCCCGTCTGGTCGCCGCGCGGTGATCTGATCGCCTTTACCAAACAGCATAACGGCCGTTTCCATATCGGCGTGATGCGCACCGATGGGTCCGAGGAACGGCTGCTCACGGCATCGTTTCTTGATGAAGGGCCGACTTGGGCCCCCAATGGGCGCGTGATCATGTTCATGCGCGAAAGCCAGGGGGAAAGCGGCGCGCCGGAACTTTATTCGGTCGATATTTCGGGGCGCAACCTGCGCCGGGTGCCTACGAACGGGGCGGCGTCGGACCCTGCATGGTCACCGCTTTTGCAATAACCCGCATTTTCAAGACTGCGGCCCAATGTTAGGCTTTGCACAACAGGCCAACACAACATGAACGAGGATCTCGGAAAATGAAGCATCTAACGAAAGCGATCTTGCTGGTGGCAGCGCTTGGGGCGGCAGCATGCACCAACCCGTCGCGCTTTGACGGCGGGGCGAATGGCGGCGCCGGCGCCGGAATGGGCGCGGGCATGCAGCCCGGCAGCGCCAGCGATCCACGCTCGCCCGCCTATTTCCAGCAAACCGTGGGCGACCGGGTTCTGTTCGCGATCGACCAATCCACGCTGAACGATCAGGCCCGCACGATTCTGGCCGGTCAGGCCCGCTGGCTGCGCGACAACCCGGAATATTCCACCGTGATCGAAGGTCACGCGGATGAACAGGGCACGCGGGAATACAACCTTGCGCTGGGTGCCCGGCGCGCCAACTCGGTGCAGGAATTCTTGGTCAGCCAGGGCGTATCGCCCACGCGGATGCGCACCGTGACCTATGGCAAGGAACGTCCGCTGGAAATCTGTTCCAACGAAAGCTGCTATTCCAAGAACCGGCGCGCAGTCACCGTGGTGGCCGCCGGCGGCATGAGCTAGGGGGCGGTAATGGTGCAGGCGATGCGACGCGTTCCAACATTTGCCGCCGCTGCGGCACTGGCACTGGCGCTCGTCATCGCCGCGCCGGTGCCTGCGCGCGCGCAGGATCAGACCCTGGCCGATATCCGGCAGGAAATGGCGGTGTTTCAGGTTGAACTGCAGCGGCTCAAGCGCGAGTTATCGACCACCGGCAGCCCGGACGTGGGCGGGTTCGGTGGTGCCAGCGCGCTTGAACGGCTCGATCAGCTTGAGGCCGCCCATGCCCGGCTGGTGTCCAAGGCCGAACAGCTTGAATTTCGAATCAATCAGGTGGTCAGCGATGGCACAAACCGGCTTGATGATCTGAATTTCCGCCTGTGCGAGGTCGAACCCGGCTGCGATATCGGCAATCTGCCGCCGCTTTCGCCGATTGGCGGTGTTGCACCGCCTTCGCCCGTGGTTGCGCCCGCGCCCTCGGGCGGTGGGCAAGGCGGGGTGGAAATGGCCATGGGCGAGCAGCGCGATTTCGATGCCGCCCGCGCGCTTTATGATCAAGGCGATTATGCGGGTGCCGTGGCCGCGTTCGATACGTTTTCCAGCACCTATTTCGGCGGCCCGCTGACGGGCGAGGCCCATTATTGGCGGGGCGAGGCCCTGGCCCAGCAAGGCCGCACATCCGAGGCCGCGCAGGCCTATCTAAGCAGTTTCACCGGCGCGCCCGATGGCAATCGTGCGCCCGATGCGCTTTACAAACTGGGGCGCGCCTTGGGCGATCTGGGCCAGCGCAGCGAAGCTTGCATCATGCTTGATCAGGTGGGCCAACGCTATCCCGGCGCGCCCGCCGCGGCCGAGGCCAGCGCCGCGCGCGTGTCGATGGGCTGTTCGTGACCGGCACCGCCGGGGGCGATCCTGATATTGGCCCGGCCCTTGCGCCGTTTGCGGGGGGCGGGATCGGGCTTGCGGTATCCGGCGGTAGTGATTCGGTGGCCTTGCTGCATCTGGCCGCCGATTGGGCGCGGATGAACGGCGCGCCTTTGGCGGTGGTGACGGTCGATCACGGTTTGCGTGCCGCCGCGGCGGATGAAGCGGCCTTTGTTGCGGCTATTTGCGCGCGGCTCGGGCTTTCCCATGATATTTTGCGCTGGGACTGGGACGGG
>JBBAGE010000167.1:0-3692 GCA_041655055.1 Paracoccaceae bacterium | reverse complement strand
CGCGCCAACTGTCCATGCGCTCGCGCATCTTGGCGCGGGCCTTTTGTGTGTCGGCGGCAAATGCCTTGCGGTCCTCGGTCGACAGCTTGCTGATGGCTGCCAGCACGCGTTGCTGCTGGCGGGCATGCTGGGCGTCGACGGCGCGGCGCTCTTCATCCATCGCGGTCTGCAACGCCTTTGAATCCAGCTTGTCGGCTCCTACCAGCGCTGCAATCTTGTCGCGGGCGGCGCTGACGGCGGCGCGATCATCCTGACTGGCGCGCATCGCTGTCATCAGTTCCTTGCGACCGGCTTCGGACATGCCGCGGAACATCGGCGCCGGGCGCTTCATATGCGATTTCTTGTGCATCATATGTCCGCTGCGCGGGCTGGCCTTGTCGGCCTGGGTGGTGGCCGGCGCCTGGGTGGGGGTGGCCGCAGACTGGGCTGCTACCGGGGCCGCAATCAGCGCGGCGGTTGCAAGAATCAGGGTTTTCATAATTGGTACTCCTCTTCGCTGGTTGGCGTGTAAAGCAGCGCAAACAGCATCATGTCGTCGCTGTCGTCGTCCGCCAGCAGGGTGGGCGCGGCTGTCGGCGTGGCTGGTCGTGTCATGGGGTTGCCGGCCAGCAGCAGCGCAACTGCAACCGATGCTGCAACACCGATGCTGCTGCCGCCCACCCACCACCAGGAACGATGGCTCCGGCTTGTGTCGGGGTGTGCAGGCTGCTGCCTGGATGTTGAAACGCGGTGTGCATGCTGGATGATACGGGCGATGCGGGCAGAATCCCCCGCGCGGTCGCGATTGGCGGAGAGGTCGGCAAGATCGGCCCGCCCCCAGGCAGACAGCATGGCCTCCATTTGGTGATTGGTCGTCATGTGATTTCGTCCTTCAGATAGGCGAGGCTGTCGCGCAGCGCCGTGCGCCCGCGCAACAGCAGGCCTTCAATGGCCTTGGGCGTCGAATCGAGCGCGTCGGCGATTTCCTTCATGCTGAGGTCCTCGCTGTAGAACAGCGTCATGGCGGCGCGCTGCCGTGCCGGAAGCTGCGCCATGGCCAGCTGGACTTGCGCGGCGAGGTCCGTCGTTTCGGCATCCGCCAGCGGGTCTGGCGCCGGATCGGCGGTTTCGGCAATATCGTCCAGCGGCGTGACCGGTCGCAGGCGACGGCGCGCGTCCAGCGTGCAGTTCATGAGGATTCGCCGCCACCAGGCGGAGAAGCTGCCGCGCGCCGGCTCGAAGCGGGCAGCGCTCAGCCATAATTTCGTCAGGGCGTCCTGAACGGCGTCTTCGGCGCGGGCGGAATCGCCCAGCACGCGCAGCGCCAGCGCCAGCGATGGTCGCGCGGTTCGTTGCGCCAGTTCGTCAAAAGCCTGGCGGTCACCGGCACCGGCGCGCAACAGCAGCACGGCCTCCGGCGTTTCCGCCGCAACTGCTGCTGTGTCATTGGCTGGCATCAGGGCGTGCATGGCAACTCCATGCTGCTCTATACGCGCGGGGGCGGTGTTTTCCCTCGCGCGCGGCCGGCGATCCGCTGGTTTTGACCGGCCGGTTCCATTGGCCGTGGCCGGATGCAGCCGGGTGCGCTGCATCCGGAAAATCCATTGCCGGGATGCGGCGCAAGCTCAGTGCGCGAACTTCACTTCCCAAGTCTGGCCGCGCCGCAAAAGGGCAGCGAAATCCGCTTTCTTGCCCTGCTCGGCGGCGCGGTTCTGCTGCATGAGCTGCTCTTCATAGCTTGGACCGGGGTTGCAATAGAGCACACCCAGCGCAACCGGAAAATCCGGAAAGGGCATTTCGATCAGCATATGCGCGACAGCCCGGTTGGTTTCATCGTGCACCAGAACATTGCTGGTATCGCCATCCACCACATCAATGACTTCCAGCCGCAGTGTGTCGCGGTTGAGATGCAGGCCCTTGCTGCCATTGTCGAACAGCATCGGCTTGCCATGCTCCAGCCACAGCTGGGTTTGCGGGGCGTTTTTCTTGCCGGTAAAATCGGCGAACACGCCATCGTTGAAAACGACGCAATTCTGATAGATTTCAACGAAGCTTGTGCCCTTGTTGGCATGGGCGCGCATCAACAGTTCCGGCATGTGTTTTTGCGCGGTGTCGATGGTGCGGGCGACAAAGCGTCCACCGGCGCCCAGCGCGAAGGAGCAGGGCGTGACCGGCTGGTCGATCGAACCGGCCGGCGAGGTCGGCGACGGCGTGCCAAGGCGCGAGGTCGGCGAATATTGCCCTTTGGTCAGGCCATAGATTTCATTGTTGAACAGCAGCACCTGGCAATCGAGATTGCGCCGCAACAAGTGCAGCATGTGATTGCCACCGATGGAGAGGCCGTCGCCATCGCCGGTAATCAGCCAGACATCCAGTTCCGGATTGGCCAGCTTCAGACCGGTCGCAATGCTGGGCGCGCGGCCGTGGATCGAGTGGAAGCCATAGGTTTCCATGTAATAGGGAAAGCGGCTGGAGCAGCCGATGCCAGAAACAAAGACGGTTTTGTGGCGCTGCGCTTCCAGCTGCGGCAGGGTGCGCTGCACCGCCTTCAGAATGGCATAGTCGCCACAGCCGGGGCACCAGCGCACTTCCTGATCGGTCGCCCAGTCATCGGGTTTGGTGGCGGCACCGAGCTTCATCGACTTGTTCATTGACCCAATACCTCCAGAATGGCTTTTTCGAGTTCGGCAATGCGAAATGGCTGGCCGGCAACCTTGTTCAGCGGTTTGGCATCGATCAGATATTGATCGCGCAGCAATGTCTTCAATTGCCCGGTATTCATTTCCGGCACCAGCACATGGTCGAAGCGCTTCAGCAGATCGCCGAGATTGGCCGGCAGCGGCCAGATATGGCGGATGTGGATATGCGAAACGTCATGCCCGGCATGCCGCAGCCGCGCGACGGCCTGCCGAATGGGGCCGAAGGTCGAACCCCAGCCGACGACGGCAAGGCGGCCATGGTCGTTGCCGAGCTCCACAGCCTGTGGCGGGATATCGCGCACGATGCCATCGATCTTGGCCTTGCGCGCCAGAGTCATTTTTTCGTGATTGGCCGGCGAATAATCGAGGTCGCCGGTGACATTGCTTTTTTCCAGACCGCCGATGCGGTGCATCAGCCCCGGTGTGCCGGGTTTGACCCGCAGCCGCGCCAGAGTCTGGGCATCGCGGGTATAGGGATTGAACTTGCCGCTTTCGGAAACCTCGTCATAGAATTCCACCGGGAATGGTTTGTATTGCCGTTCATCGGGGATGAGCCAGGGTTCGGTGGCATTGGCAATATAGCCATCGGTCAGCAGAATGACCGGGGTCATGTATTTCAGCGCAATGCGGCAGGCTTCGATGGCCACTTCGAAGCAATCGGCCGGGCTGCGCGCGGCAATGACGGCCATGGGCGCATCGCCATTGCGGCCGTAAACCGCCTGATACAGGTCGGACTGCTCGGTCTTGGTGGGCAGGCCGGTGGACGGTCCGCCACGCTGCGAATTGACGATCACCAGCGGCAGTTCCGTCATGATGGCGAGGCCCATGGCTTCGGTCTTGAGAGCAAGGCCAGGCCCAGAGGATGACGTCACGGCGAGATCGCCACCCCAGGACGCGCCGATGCTGGCGCCGATGGCGGCAATTTCGTCTTCGGCCTGGAATGTGGTGACGCCGAATTCGTGCAACTGCGCAAGAGCATGCAGGATATTGGATGCCGGCGTGATCGGATAGCTG
>JBBAGE010000166.1:0-3731 GCA_041655055.1 Paracoccaceae bacterium | reverse complement strand
CAAATTCATATTTGTAAGTGCAATAGTAAGTTTAATTTGGATTACTTTTATGATCAAAATAGTGATTAATAAAACACATAAAAAGACAACTTATCGAGAGGCAAACGTTAAGTAAAATGCTAAAAAAAGGCAAAACATTGTTTTGCCTTTGGAACAAAAAGCGCCTTTAAGAACTAGGCCGCTTATGATTAATAAATAATTTATTACATAACAAGCGATTTTTTATGTGATTTGGAAATGTGGACCTGTTTCATTTTCAATAATCGTAAAAGTTTGTGCATATTTATTTTCTTGTACTGTCCGACAGCGAGGAAACCTGATTTAATAATTCCTTTATGGCTTCCAATATTTGTAGGAGCTGTATAAATTAAGATATTATTAGAACGTAATAATTTTCGATATTTGTATAAGATAAAATTATAATAGCCTTTTAGTCTGTGGTTATCATTAGTATAAAAATCAAATAGAATATAAGAAGATTCATCGATAGATAATGTGGTTTTTGTGTACCCAATTGTAAATGCCGAACAATCACTGATTGCCCACCCGTATACTAAATATTCATTATTATTGTGCAGAAAACTAAATATTGCTCCGTTTTCAAAGCGTTGTTCGGAAAATGGGGAAAAAGGTATTTTAAATTTAGCGATAATTTTTAAGTATTCGTTTATATTGTCAATTGAAACAAACGAGATTTCTTTAGGAACGTTCAAGTTCGGCACTTGAGTATTTGGCAACGCAATATAAAAAACTAGAGGTTTTCTAAAATATAACCCGGCTGCTCTTTTCAAAATTTTGAATAATTTCATAGTTACTATAACTCCTGCTTAAATAGAAAAATAAAATTTTATTACTTACACAAAATATTGTTTTGTTTCTTCTCTTTCTTCTTCTTGTTATTAAAAATTTTCTGTTTTAATTCGTTTGATAATTCAATATTTTTACCTAAAATTTCATCGAGATTATCGGGATATTTAAATTCAAGATATCCTGCCTGATGGAAGAAAGTAGTCTCACCAAAATATATCTTTTCTTTGTAATCATATAAATCAATTCTAACGAAAGGAAAGCCCTTAGAAATATCTTTTGCAATTTCTAACATTTTTTCAAGTTGACTGCTTAATTTTGGCAAAACATCAGAAGGGGGAACATCTGCCCAAACATCAAGTGGTTTTAAGTCAGAATCAAAAAAGTCATTCCTTTCAGAGATATGACGGTTAGACACAATATGAAAAGCCAGCAATATTCCGTCGCTGCAATAAATTTTGTATTCTTTTAAGCACTCGTTATCCAAATATTCTTCAGCAAATATTTTTCGCTCTATATCTTTATAATTCCATTCATAACTATTGTAGAAGTAGTTCATTTTTAATAAGACATTTAATATTTTTTTAACTGTTTTAAAACGATATTTTTTGTGTGTAGGATCTCTAAGATTGATGATTATATACTTTCCTTTTTGATTCTTTTTAAAATAGAAGATATATCCAGAATTATGATTACACTTCAAAACGAAATCATCTGGTAAATCGTTTAAATTAATTTCGTTTGCATCTTCATATGTCCTATAAGTTTTTGCAAAATTGAGTTTGTGTTTAGTAAATTTTCGGACAGATGTTTTGCATTTTATTTTGTCGGTCATGTCGACAGCACGTTTATCATAAAAATATAATTTCTGCAGAAACATTAATTCAGAAATTCTCTTTGGATTTTCAATGTCTGGCGTACGCTCATAATATTTTTGGTATTTATTCAATTCAAATTCTGCAATATCAAAATCTGCTTTTTCCTTTTGCTTATTTTTTCTAAGCGCTTGTTTTACTAAGCATAAATTAATAAAATCAGAACGTTTTAAAAGTTTCTTAATTTGGTTCGTCATAATCATTCTTCCTTGTCACTTTCAAATACAATATGGGCAAAACGTTTGGTCACTTCTTCAATCCTATATTCTTTTGGAAAACGAGTAACGTTTTCAATTCGTTTTTCTAGATTATAATTAGCAATATTATTCGCTTTTGCGGCCCATTTCTTTGGATTGCCTAGACTTTCAAAATAAACAATATTCGAAATGTTGCATTCTTTTGTTATTGAGTTAGAAACAAGACATGGCAATCCAGTGCTTTGCGCTTCAATCACGACATTTGGCATCCCTTCATATAAGGATGGCAAAAGCATTGCGTCTGCCGCCATTAATAATTCATTTATATCGGTTCTATTTTCTAAAAAGATTATTTTATCTAAAATGTTTAAATTATTGCATTTTTTTATGAAATCGTTTTTTAAAATGCCGCTACCTACGCAAAGTAATTTTGCTTTATCATTCAACGAATAAATCTCTAAAAATATATCTGCTAATTCAAAATGATTCTTTGCCTCATCGAATCTTCCAATATGAATAAAAAGTTTTTCATCTTGAGAAATATTTAATACGCTCCTTATTTTGGTTCTTTTTTGTTCAGTAAAATTGAATAACGATGTGTCAACTCCGTTCATCACCAATTTCACTTTACCTTTTTCTACATTTCCCCGCCCAAACATAAAAATGGCAGCTTCAGTTGATGGAGCAATCATTTTATTGGGTATGTGTTTCGCAAACGGCAAAAAAAGACGATGAAAAACCTTTTCTTTAGAATCGGAGTTGGCAGATCTAGCTATAAGAACATTCGCCTTGCCGTATTTTTTTGCATAATATAAATCTAATGAAGAAAGCGAATTAGATAGTGCTCTAAAAACATGATCATAGTGGTGCGTTTTAAAAAAAGATTTAAGAGAATTTTTGTATTGTCTAAATCCTTGAGTTTTCATAGAGCTATAAAAAATTTCACCACCAAGAGATAAAATTTCGCTATCGTAGAACCCTTTTCCACCCATAAGGTAGAAATCAAATTGGTATTTTGTTTTGTCAATTGCGCGGTAAATTTTCATTAAAAATGTTTCGGCGCCGCCTTGATTCATAGGACCATGCATTATCAACATTCTTTTCATTGATTCACCTCTTTGACTTTTTTGCTATTCAATTATACATTGTTATAATCAACTTTTGTGTGAGATAAAATAAAAATGTTTGTTTCTAATTTAACAAATTTAACTTTTTGAAACACGTTTGGTGAGCTGCTGCGATTTTTAAAAATCTCAAAATATTATTTTTATGACAGCCCAAGCTTTCAGATGAATGCAAAAATTATATACAAGTATATAGCCACATAAAATAAATATCTGCTTAACGCTCGATGATTCCCAAGATTTTTGTTATTTAGAACATAAAGCGGGATAATGAAAATTAGATATGTATAATAAATGACATGATAGATTTTTTAATTGCGCCTCAAGGAGCGGGCATTGGTATTAAAGGATTTGCGTCTATACCAGAAAAGATTTCTGCTTTTTTGCCTAATCAAATTGTGATTGAACCAGAAGAAATATCGTATACCGATAATAGCAATTTGAAGAATTTGAACAATGTTATTGGATATTCTAATAAGCTAGCTCAAGAAGTTTATAATTCTTTAGAAAACGGGCATTTTCCTTTTACAATTGGAGGAGATCACAGCATCGCTCTAGGAACTATTTCTGGTGCAGCAAAGAAATACGATAATTTAGGAGTTATTTGGATCGATGCACACGGCGATATGAATACTGATGAAACCACTATCAGCGGGAGAATTCACGGAATGATTCTTTCCTCTTTACAAGGCCTTGGAGATAAAAGGCTGGTAAATGTTTTTCAAGAA
>JBBAGE010000165.1:0-3766 GCA_041655055.1 Paracoccaceae bacterium | reverse complement strand
GGCGCTCATCCGCGATTTCGGGCTGTTCCGAGGGCTCGGTCACGGGTTCGGGGGCCACGCGCGGCGCAGGCGGCGGGCTTGGCGCCACATCGGGCACCACGGGCAACAGATCGGCCACATCGGGCGTGGGGGGCGCGGGTTCCGGTTCCGGCGCCGGGATCGGTTCGGGTTCTGGTGCGGGCGGTTCGGGCACGGGCGTGGGTTCCGGCTCGGGCGTTGGCGCGGGTTCCGGCGCGGGTGTGGGTTCCGGCGCGGGCTCGGGCTCGGGCGGGGGGGACGGGCGCGGCGGTGGCGGCGGCGCATCGGGCACCGGCGGCTGAGGCTCGGCCGTGACATCTTGTGTCAGCGCCGCAAATTCCGCGGCACTCATCAGCGTGACCTCGGCCACCTCGAACGGCTGCGGCTCGCTGGGGCGGATGAAAACCCCGCCCAGCAGCACCCACAGGATAAGCCCGCCATGCCCGATGCCTGAAATATATTGCCCGGTTTTCAAGGCATTCGCCCTATTGATCGCGGCCGTCGAAACTCGGCCCGCCGGTATCCGTTACCAGCCCGATATTCCGAAAGCCTCCGGCATTGAGCGCGCCCATCACCTGGACCACCCGTTCATAGGTGATCGACCCATCGGCACGCAGATAGACCTTGTCGTCATTACGCTCGGCCGCGATGGCGCGCAATTTGGCGACCAGATCCCCCTCGGCGGTTTCATTCGACATCAGCAATAGCTGCCCGTCGGCGGTCAACGTGATGCTCAGGGGCTCTTCGGCCTCGGTGGGCAGCGCGGTGGCGGCCGTGCGCGGCAATTCCACCGGCACCCCCACGGTCAACAGAGGCGCCGCCACCATGAAGATGATCAGCAACACCAGCATCACATCCACAAAGGGCGTGACGTTGATTTCCGACATTGGCCGTGTTCCGCCACGTCTTGCGCGCCGCGATCCGCGCCCCTGTGTCGCCCCGCCCGCCATCAGCTATCCAACTGACGGCTGAGGATGGTCGAAAATTCGTCGGCAAAGGCATCGTAGCTGCCCACGATCCGTTCGCTATCCGACGACAGCTTGTTATAGAACACCACCGCCGGAATCGCCGCAAGCAGGCCAAGCCCCGTGGCCAAAAGCGCCTCGGCAATACCGGGGGCGACAACGGCCAGATTGGTGCTTTGATGCACGGCGATTTCCTCGAACGCGTGTTTGATCCCCCAAACGGTGCCAAACAGCCCGATAAACGGCGCGGTTGACCCCACAGTCGCCAAAAGCGGCAGGCCGCGGTTCATTTCCTCGGCCTCTTTGGCGATCGCCACATCCATGGAACGATCAATGCGCGATTGCGCCCCGGCGATCAGCGCGCCATCCTGTTTGTGGCTGCGTCGCCATTCCAGCATGCCTGCGGAAAAGATCCGTTCGGGAGCATTGTCGGCCTCGGGGCCGATTCGGTCATAAAGCTGATCCAGCGGCTCACCCGACCAGAAAGCGCGATCAAAAATGCCCGCATGGGTGCGCGCACGGCGATAATCGATATGCTTCTGGACGATGATCGCCCAAGACCAGAAAGACGCGACAATCAGCATCAGCATCACAAGCTGCACCGTCAGTGTCGCGCGCATAAAAAGCGCAATAAGAGAAAAGTCGATCTCTTGCGCCATCGCAAGGGTTTCAGTTTCCATATGCCTGCTCGTTCCAAGTGGCCGCGATTTGCTCGCGCATGCTCATTACCAGCAAAGTTATCCGAGTTTCAGAGACAAAGCCAACAAATGCGCGTGATCAACCGAAGCTTTTCTGCGCCCCGGCGCCGTTTCAGCCCAGCGCTTGGCGAAGTTCCGCCGGAAGCCGGGCCGGGCGGCCCTTTGCGCCCAGCGTCACAAGCGTGACCCGTGCCGAAAACAGCAGCATTTGCCCGCGCGAAATCTGCTGATCCAGCGTGATTTGCGCACCGCTGATCGCGGCAAGCGTGGTGGTGATATCCAGCACATCATCGAAATGCGCGGGTGCGATATAATCGGCCTCGACCCGGCGGACGGCAAATACCAGCCCGCGTTCGGATTTCAGCGCCCCCTGATCGATCCCCAGCGTGCGCACATATTCGGTCCGTGCCCGTTCGATAAACCGCAGGTAATTGGCGTAATAGACGATACCGGCCAGATCGGTATCCTCGTAATAGACGCGGCAGGTGAAATGATGGCTCATGCCTGCACCCGTGCAAACAGCCGCAGCGCAAAGGCCGGGTCATGCGCCGTATCGGGCAGCGCCGGATCATAGGCCGCATGCAAAAGGTTGGCGATATCAGGGCGGATGAGACTGCCCTGCCCGTCCGCCAGTGAAATCACCGCCGGGTCGCTGGCAAAAGCGCGCTCGGACCAGGTCAGCATCGCCTGCACCGCCAGCCCGAAACCGATATGATCGGCGGGCAGATCGGCGGTCACGCCGTCAATGCGGATAAAGGTGAAACAGGCGATGATCGCGCCAGCGGCGTCGAAACGAAAGCGGCGATAATGCGTCGCCCCCGCCGCCTGCAGCCGCGCGGCCAATGCCACCGGATCATCCACCAGATCGCGCAACTGCGGCGCATCGGCCAATTCATTCCAGTCGCGGATGAAAAACAACAAGAAATTCGCCCCGGTTTCGGGATCGGCGGCGGCCATTTTATGCCCGGCGATCGCCACGGTGGCCTCGATCGTGCCCTTGATCGTGGCGAGCGTGTCATCCTGGACGCCAAAAACCACCGGGACGATTGGCCTGCCCCAGCGCGCAAAACCAAAACGGCCATCTTTATGGGTAAACAGGGCCTCTATCGCTTGGGGGTGCATGGGAAACCTTTGATCCGGGGGTAGCCCAGACATAAAGGCCCCGCGCCCCTGCTGCAACCGATCACAGCGCGAACAGATCGCCTTCGCCCGCCGCGCGCGGCATTTCAAGGCCCAGATGCGTCCAGGCCTTTTGCGCCAGCATCCGCCCGCGCGGGGTGCGCTGGATCATCCCCTGTTGCAGCAGATAGGGCTCGATCACTTCTTCGATCGCATCGCGGCTTTCGCTGAGCGCGGCAGACAGCGTTTCCGCCCCGACCGGGCCGCCTTGATAGTTTTCGGCAATCAACCGCAGATAGCGCCGGTCGGCCCCATCAAGCCCCAGATGATCCACCCCCAGCCGGGTCAGCGCATGATCGGCCACGTCACGGGTGATCCGGCCATCGCCTTCGACCAGCGCGAAATCCACCACCCGGCGCAGCAGGCGCCCGGCAATGCGCGGCGTCCCGCGGGAACGGCAGGCGATTTCACGTGCCCCGCCCTGTTCCGCGGTAATCCCCAACAGGCGCGCGCCACGGGTGACGATTTCATGTAATTCGGCCTCGGTATAAAACTGCAGGCGGGTAGGAATGCCGAAACGGTCGCGCAGCGGCGTTGTCAGCAGCCCCAGCCGCGTCGTGGCCCCCACCAGCGTAAAGGGCTGCAATTCGATGCGCACCGTGCGTGCGGCGGGGCCGGCCCCGATCACCAGATCGAGTTCAAAATCCTCCATCGCGGGATAGAGCACTTCTTCGACCACCGGATTCAGGCGGTGGATTTCGTCGATGAACAGCACATCGCGCGGTTCCAGATTGGTCAAAATCGCCGCCAGATCGCCCGCCTTGGCCAGCACCGGCCCCGAGGTCATGCGAAAATTCACCCCCAGTTCACGCGCCATGATCTGGGCCAGCGTGGTTTTGCCAAGCCCCGGTGGCCCGTGAAACAGCGTGTGATCCATCGCCTCGCCGCGCTGGCGCGCCGACTGGA
>JBBAGE010000164.1:0-3808 GCA_041655055.1 Paracoccaceae bacterium | reverse complement strand
CGGATGCGGCATTTCGTGATGCTGGCGCCACTGTGGGCACGCGCCAGGCCGTGTTGCAGGATGCGGATCTGGTGCTCGCCGTGCAAGGCCCGGATGCGCGGGATATCCCCGCCGGGGCCGTGCTGGTCGCAAGCCTTGATCCCTATCAGTCGCGCGATCGCATCGCGCAATATGCGTCGGCCGGCATCGAGGCGCTGGCGATGGAATTCATGCCGCGGATCACGCGCGCGCAATCCATGGACATATTGTCGTCCCAGTCCAATCTGTCCGGTTACAAGGCGGTGATCGATGCCGCCGAAGCCTATGGCGGTGCATTTCCGATGATGATGACGGCGGCCGGAACGGTGTCGGCAGCGCGCGTCTTTGTCATGGGGGTGGGAGTCGCTGGATTGCAGGCCATTGCCACGGCCCGCCGGCTGGGCGCCATCGTGTCGGCAACGGATGTGCGGCCGCAGACGCGCGAACAGATCCAGTCCTTGGGCGCCAAGGCGATTTTCGTCGAGGATGCGGATAGCGGGGAAAGTGCTGGCGGCTATGCGCAGGAAATGTCGGCCGAATATCAGGAGAAGCAGGCCGCCCTCATCAGCGACACTATCGCCAGACAGGATATCGTCATCACCACGGCGCTGATTCCCGGCAAACCGGCGCCGCGCCTGATCAGTGCGGCACAGGTGGCGACGATGAAGCCCGGCTCGGTCATTGTCGATATGTCGGTGGCGCGCGGCGGCAATGTTGAAGGCGCGCGGGCCGATGAACGCGTGGTCACCGATAATGGTGTGACCATATTGGGCTTCTCCAATTATCCCAGCCGGCTGGCCGCGGATGCGTCGGCGCTGTTCGCGCGCAATCTGCTGACCTTCGTCGCCAGTTTTTACGACACCGAGGCCAAGGCCCTGACATTGCCCGAGGATGACGAGATCGTCCGCGCCATCCGCCTGACGACGGGCGGCCGCATCGTGCATCCGGCGCTGCGGACCGAAGAAATGGAATTCGCATGATCGGCCAGCCGCGGCCGGCCGCCGGGCTGTCCTGGCGTCGGCTGCAATCCTTCCCATCCAGCAAGGGAACCGAATGATGGATTTCGTTTCGATCCTGTCGATCTTCGTGCTGTCCTGCTTCGTCGGCTATTATGTGGTCTGGTCGGTGACGCCGGCGCTGCATACGCCGCTGATGGCTGTCACCAACGCCATTTCCTCGGTCATTGTCGTTGGTGCCTTGATTGCCACGGCGGCACAGGGCGCTCCGCTGGCGAAATGGCTGGGGCTGGCGGCGGTACTGCTGGCCAGTATCAACATCTTTGGCGGCTTCGCCGTGACCGAGCGGATGCTTGCCATGTACAAGAAACGCGAAAAGAAAAGATAGGCCGGGCCGATGGGGGACGCTGTATCGACAATTCCGGCATGGGCGCTGGTGGCTTATCTCGTCGCTGGTGTGTGCTTCATTCTGGCGCTGCGCGGGTTGTCCAGCCCGGAAAGCAGCCGCGCCGGCAACCGTTTCGGCATCGCCGGCATGCTGCTGGCGGTGGTGGCGACACTGGTCACGCACAGCCTGGCCAATATCTGGGAAATTGCCGCCGCGATCGTCATTGGCGGCGCCATCGGCTATGCCATTGCCCGGCGCATCGCCATGACCGCCATGCCGCAGCTGATTGCCGCTTTTCACAGTCTGGTGGGGCTGGCGGCAGTGCTGGTGGGGGCGGCGGCCTTTCTCAACCCGGACGCATTCGGAATCCTGCAGCCGGATGGCCTGGACATTCTGAAGAACAGCCGGGTGGAAATGGGCCTCGGCGTGGCGATCGGAGCGATCACATTTTCCGGATCGGTGATCGCCTTTCTGAAACTGAACGGCAATATGTCGGGCGCGCCCATCGTGCTGCCGGGGCGGCATGTCATCAATCTGGCCCTGCTGGTGGCAATCGTCGCGCTGGTCGCGGTGTTCGGCCAGCATAGCCCGGGGCTGTTCCTGCTGCTTGCCGTGCTGGCGTTTCTGGTTGGCTTTCTGCTTATCATTCCGATTGGCGGGGCCGATATGCCGGTGGTGATTTCCATGCTGAACAGCTATTCCGGCTGGGCGGCGGCAGCGATGGGCTTTACGCTGCAGAATACCGCCATGATCATCACTGGCGCACTGGTGGGGTCTTCGGGCGCGATCCTCAGCTATATCATGTGCCGGGCCATGAACCGCAGTTTCGTGTCGGTGATTGCCGGCGGCTTTGGCGCGGCGTCTGCCTCTGACGACGGACAGTCAGGCGCGGACCGGCCGTGGAAGCGGGGCAGCGCCGATGATGCCGCGTTCATCCTGAAGAATGCCGAACGTGTGATCATCGTGCCCGGCTATGGCATGGCGGTGGCACAGGCGCAGCACACCCTGCGCGAAATGTCGGACATGCTGAAAGAGGCCGGGGTCGAAGTCAAATACGCCATTCACCCCGTGGCCGGCCGCATGCCGGGCCATATGAATGTGCTGCTGGCCGAAGCCAATGTGCCTTATGATGAAGTCTTCGAACTGGAAGACATCAACAGCGAATTTGCACAAGCCGATGTGGCCTTTGTGATTGGCGCCAATGATGTCACCAATCCCGCCGCCCAGACCGACCGCAGCAGCCCGATTTACGGCATGCCGGTGCTGGAAGTGTGGAAGGCCAAGACTGTGCTGTTCGTCAAGCGCTCCATGGGCGGTGTCGGCTATGCCGGCATCGACAATGATGTGTTCTACAGGGACAACACCATGATGCTTCTGGGCGACGGCAAGAAAATGACCGACGAGATCGTGAAGGCGCTGGACTGAGCCGATAATCCGTTGCCACCGCTTCCGGAGACTTGATCGACGGCGGCAATGGCATTGTATATTCTGCGGTTTGAATCCATCGCAAGCTGCCCGGCCGCTGCGCCTCCCTGCGGCAGGGGACTTCCACCTGCGACAAGGACGTCCTTGACGGCTGGCCCGGGAAAGTGCTGCTGTCCCCGAAGGAGAGTCGGGACTCGAGCGGGGAGAGTGGCAGATCATGGCAACCACGGCAGAGGAACGTCCGCCAGCGGCGAAAGCGGCCGCGGATTTCGACGTGCTGATCATTGGCGCCGGCGTTTCGGGCATCGGATCCGCCTGGCATCTGCAGCAGCAGACGCCCGGCACCAGTTTTGCCATTCTGGACGACAAGGACATATTTGGCGGCACCTGGGTGACGCATAAATATCCTGGCATCCGCTCGGATTCCGATCTCTACACCTATGGCTACCGCTTCAAGCCCTGGGTGGACGAGCCGATTGCCAGCGGCGCCAAGATCCGCAGATACATGCAGGAAGTGATCAACGATTACGGCATTGCGCCGCATATTCGCTATGGCCACAAGGTCGAGCGTGTCGAATGGTCGGATGCAACGCATCTGTGGACTGTGCACGGCACGGCCAAAGGCAAGCCTTTCGCATTGACGACCAATTTTCTGTGGATGTGTCAGGGCTATTTCCGCCACGATCAGGGCTATATCCCGGACTGGCCTGATCTTGACAAATTCCGCGGACCGGTCATCCATCCGCAGAACTGGCCGGATGATGTGCAGCTGGCCGGCAAGCGGGTGATCGTGATCGGTTCCGGCGCGACGGCGGCAACGCTGGTTCCGGCCATTGCCGGGGAATGTGCGCATGTCACCATGCTGCAGCGCTCGCCGACCTATTTCTATCCGGCCCCGAATGAATTCGAACTGGTGACGCATTTGCGCAATCTGGGCATCGACGAAAGCTGGATTCACGAAATCGCCCGCCGCGACCGTTTGCTTTTTCAGGCGGAAATGGCGCGGCGCTCGCTCGAGGAA
>JBBAGE010000163.1:0-3831 GCA_041655055.1 Paracoccaceae bacterium | reverse complement strand
TCCTTGTCGTCCTGCATGTCCTTGGAATAGGCCAGCGGCAGCCCCTTCATGGTTACCATCAGGCCCTGCATCAGCCCCAATATCCGCCCCGAATGGCCGCGCACCAGTTCGGCGGCATCCGGATTCTTCTTTTGCGGCATGATCGACGAACCGGTCGACCAGGCGTCCGGCAGGCGCACCCAGGAAAAGGGCTGGCTGGCCCACAGAATGACTTCCTCGGCCAGCCGCGACAGGTGCAGCGCCGTCTGCGCCGCCGCGGTCAGATATTCGATGGCGAAATCCCGATCCGACACGCTGTCCAGCGAATTGGCGGTCGGGCGATCAAAAGCCAGCGCCCGCGCGGTCTGTTCGCGATCGATGGCAAAGCCCGTCCCGGCCAGCGCCGCCGCCCCCAGCGGGCATTCGTTCAGACGCCGGCGCGCATCGGCAAAACGGCCATGGTCGCGCTTCAGCATTTCCACATAGGCCAGCAGATGGTGTCCCAAAGTGACCGCCTGCGCCACCTGCAAATGGGTAAAGCCGGGCATGATCGTGCCGGCATGTTCGCGCGCGCGCACCGCCAGCACCTCGGCGAGTGCCCGAAGGGCGGCCAGATGGCCATCAATGGCATCGCGCACCCACAGCCGGAAATCGGTCGCCACCTGGTCGTTGCGGCTGCGCGCGGTGTGCAGCCGGCCGGCATCGGCGCCGATCCGCTCCGCCAGCCGGGTTTCAACCGTCATGTGAATGTCTTCGAGCGCGATATCGACCGGCACGCCGGTTCGGGCAAATTCTGATTCGATGCCGCGCAGGCCCTCGGCAATGCGGTCGGCGGCGTCCGCATCGATGATGCCGCAATCCTTCAGCATGGCGACATGGGCGAGGCTGCCGCGGATGTCCTGGCGCCACATGCGCTTGTCGAAAGGGATGGAGGCATTTATCTCCGCCATGACGGCCGCCGGGCCGCCTTCAAAGCGGCCACCCCAAAGTGCATTGGCGCTGGATGCGCCGGTCACTCTGTCGGCATGGTCATCGCTGTCTGCAGTTCTGCCGGAGGATGTCATGAAGTCTGTCTGTTCCCTGTTTGCGATCGCACTGCCAGCCGCTTTCGCGCTCGTCTCCTGTGGGCAGCCGAGCCGTAAGGCCGAAAGCCCGCCGCCGCAAGAGAGCAGCGCACAAGTCGGCGCAACGTCGCAACTGCGCGCCGGATTCGATTTCGAACACGCCGGCCAGTCCGCCCCCGATCTGAAATGGGAAACCGACACCGACGGCCATACAGAGGGCATTGCCGACATTCTCGCCGCCAGTCCCGGTCAGCCGGTTCTGGTCAATCTCTGGGCAAGCTGGTGCGCGCCCTGCCTGAAGGAACTGCCGACCCTCGATAAGCTTGCCGCCGAGACCCGCGGCAAGCTGCGCGTCATCCCCATCAGCCAGGATATGGCGGGCTGGGCCAAGGTCACGCCGGTCTTCACCAGGGACGCCTATCCCAATCTGCGCACCGGCCTCGACAGCAGTATGCAATACGGCCGCGCGATCGGCGCGCAGGCACTGCCGGTCAGCATCCTCTATGATGCCGAAGGGCGCGAAGTCTGGCGTTATCTGGGCGATACCGACTGGATGTCGGCCGAGGCACGGGCAAAGCTGGGGGTCTGAGACAGGGTTGCTGGCAGGCAGGTCAGGCAGATGAGGCGCACTTCGGCCATTGTTCCGGCCATTTTCAGGGGCGGTCGCGCCCCCTGCGCCACCACCCCTCACGCGACGAAACCTTGCCGGGATGACAAATCGCCCTGATGCCGGCATCATCACCCAAACATCCGGACAAATCCGTGCAACCCATTCCTGGTGAGAGTATCAGCAATAAATGTGCCATTTCTTTCGGAAAATTTTTCAACGCTAGTGCAATATGTTAGAGACAGCCTTGCCCGACGAGCCAGCGCCATCTGTCAAGAATCCCGACAGCAGAACCAGCGATTCGAGGTTGCTGTGGCTGGCCTTCCGATCCGCGTCCGGCCGACAAATGATTTCCATTAAGCGCAACCGGCGTTAAGGACGGACGGGTGCGAATTCCGGTTTCCCTGTTCTGTGCAACCACTGTCCTCCTGTGCCTCAGCGCCTGCGCGGCACCCAGGCCGCCGCGCGGCATGACCCACAGCCAGACCCGATCACCGCCGCGCTGGCAACCCATGCCGGTAAAAGCCGATGGCGCCGTGGTGCCCGGTGGCTGGCGCCACAGCATCAAGCGCGGCGAAACCGGCCTGGCCATTGCCAGTGCCTATCGCGTGCCGTGGAACCGCATAGCAGCCGCCAATGGCATCGACCGCGATGCCACCCTTTATGTCGGCCGCGTGCTGTTCATTCCGAACTCCGCCGCGGCCGTAGCGCCGCGCTCCGCCAGCCGCGACACAAGCCGTCCCGCCCCGGCACGACCGCCGAGCCGCCGCGATCCGGCGATGAATGTCGACGATGTCATCACTGGCTCGACCCCCGCCACTGCGGCAGCGCCCAGGCCCTCACCACGCCCAGCGCCCACCCCCGCGCCACCGGCACCGGCCGTCGCCAATATTCCCGCCCTGTCCTGGCCGGTCGACGGCCGGGTGATCCTGTCGGGTTTCGGCCCCAAGGCCAGCGGCCGGGTGAATGACGGCATCAACATCAAGGCCGTCGATGGCGCGACGGTGCGCGCGGCAACGGATGGTGAAGTAATCTATGTCGGCGATGCCGTCAGCGGTTTCGGCCTGATGCTGTTGCTGCGTCATCCCGGCGGCGTGGTGACCGCCTATGGCCATTTGAAGGACAGCATTGCCACCCGTGGCGACCGGGTGCAGCGCGGCCAGCCGATCGCGCATGCCGGCACCAGCGGCAAGGCCAGCGAACCGCAATTGCACTTCCAGCTGCGCAGCGGCCGCAAGGCGCTCGACCCGCTGCGCTACCTGCCGGGCTGAAGCGCTACCGCCCCGGACAAATGGCTTCGGTCATGATCGGCACGCGGGTGGTGCTGGCATTGTCGGGCGTCGCCAGAGTCAGATCGATACGCGCCGGCGTGTCCTTCCTGGTGGTCAGGCGCAACAACCGGCAATCATGCGGCGAACAGTCCCGCCGGTACGGATCTTCGGCCGGCGCCACGCCTTCGCCGCTGCGCTGCAATGGCGTAATCTGCACTGCTACGCCCTTGCCCGCCGTCAGTGCCACATCGTCCCAGCCAATGTTGCGACCGCGCAGGGCAATGATGCTGTCGATGCGGGTTGCGCCCGCGCATTGCTGGCTCGGGCGCTTCTGCATCGGAACGCCGCGCACCGGGCCCAGTTCCAGGCTGGCATAACAGTCGCGCCGGGGATTGCGCGGCGCGTTTTCGTGCCCGCCGGCGCGGCGGCAGCGATTGGCGCCCGCCAGTTCCTCCAGCGCAAAGCCAGCCGGACAGACCGCGCCCTGCGCCGTCAGTTGCGCGGCAGCATATTCGTCCGGCCCCTGCACTTCCGCCTGCGCGCGCGCTGGCAGTTGGGCGCAATGGCTGGTCGCGGCCAAGGCGCCGCCGGCCAGCATCGCAGCAGCAGCCGCAGCAAACAGACGGAAAACGGCAATGCGCATGGACCCACTCTCCTTTCGGGTTTTCCTGGCCTTGGCTGGCGCTGCACAGCTTTCCAATTCCGCGCCACCCGGCTAGGGGATATCCATGTCCGATACTCTGGAATCCGCCACGCCGCCACCGCCCAGCGACATCAAGCCGGTCAACCTCGTCGAGGAGATGCGCACCTCCTATCTCGACTATGCCATGTCGGTGATCGTCAGCCGGGCCTTGCCGGATGTGCGGGACGGTCTGAAGCCGGTGCACCGGCGCATTCTGTTCGGCAGCCA
>JBBAGE010000162.1:0-3886 GCA_041655055.1 Paracoccaceae bacterium | reverse complement strand
CCGGCCATGCGTCTGTTCGGCCAGGTGGGAACGCGCGATATTTTCGTGATTGCCGCCTTGCTGACGGTTCTGGGCGCGTCCTGGCTGATGGCCAGTTTCGGCCTGTCGATGGCGCTGGGTGCATTTATCGCCGGCGTGATGCTGGCCGACAGCCCCTATCGCCACGAACTGGAATCCGTGATCGAGCCATTCCGGGGCCTGTTGATGGGGCTGTTCTTTCTGGCGATCGGCATGACGATCGATATTTTCGTCATCATCGAACATCCGTTGCGGGTGTTGAAACTGGTGCTGATCGTGCTGGTGCTGAAGACGCTGATGATTTCCGCGCTGGTGTGGATGTTCGGAACACCGGCGAAAAAAGCGGTTCAGACCGGGCTGTTGCTCAGCCAGGGCGGCGAATTCGCCTTTGTGCTGCTGGGGGCGGCGGTCAGCGGCCTGCTGATTGCGCCGGCGGCGTCCTCGCTGTTCACGGCCGTGGTCACATTGTCGATGATTGCATCCATCATTCTGGTCAAACTCTATCGTTTTGTCCTGATCCGATTCCTCAGCCGGCCCGTTACAGCGGATGGCATGGTCGGCCCCAGCCCCGGCAAGCCCGGCAGCGTCATCGTTGTCGGCTATGGCCGCTTCGGGCAGATCGTGACCCAGATGCTGTACGCGCGCGGATTGAATGTGGTGCTGGTCGACAGCCAGCCGGCACAGATCCTGCGTTCCCGGCGTTTTGGCTGGGAAGTGTTTTATGGCGACGGTTTCCGGCCGGATGTGCTGCGCCAGGCCGGCGCCGATGAAGCCCGGCTGCTGATCGTGACGACGGGCGGTGCCTGGCCATCGTCCCGGCTGGCGCCGGTGCGGCACGCTTTTCCCAATCTCGACATATTGGTGCGCGCCCATGACCGGCAGCATTATATCGAGCTGATGGCGGCCGGCCTTGATCTCAATGCCGTGCGGGAACTTTTTCACGGCGCCATCGAACTGGGCCGGGTGGCGCTGGCGGAAGTCGGGACGCCGGATGAAACGGTGGAGGAAGTGACTCGGGAATTCATGCGCCGCGATTCCGAACAACTGGCGCTGCAGGTCGCGTCGGGTGATGCGATGGCTGGCATTGACAGTCACCCCCATTCTGATCCACGCTGGCGGGCTGTGGATCTGGAAACGTCGCTCGGGGAAATCCCGCCAGCGGAAACCATCGACGACGGATAGCAGCCGCACCCTGCTTGCGGAAAATTTTCTGTGCCGGCGATGGTGGCGCACTGCATTGACTCGGGTTGCCGGCTTGTCGCATGGGACTTCTCGCCAAATCGCACGAGCGGTGGAACTGTCACAAGGCCTGAACGGAGCTATCAGCCCATGAAAATACTTGTCCCCGTCAAACGGGTGGTCGATGCCAATGTCAAAGTCCGGGTGAAATCCGATCAAAGCGGTGTCGAGCTTGCCAATGTCAAGATGAGCATGAACCCCTTTGATGAAATTTCCGTCGAAGAAGCCGTGCGCCTGAAGGAAAAGGGCGTCGCCGAGGAAATCATCGTTGTTTCCATCGGTTCCGACAAGGCGCAGGAAACCCTGCGCACGGCGCTCGCCATGGGGGCGGATCGCGGCATATTGGTGACCACCGATACGGAAACCGAAAGCCTGGCGGTGGCCAAGGTTCTGGCAAAGATTGTCGAAGCCGAACAGCCGCAGCTGGTCATCGTCGGCAAGCAGTCGATTGATGACGATGCCAACCAGACCGGACAGATGCTGGCGGCGCTGCTGGGCTGGGGGCAGGGCACATTCGCATCCAGTGTCGAAATTTCCGATGGCAAGGCGCTGGTCGCCCGCGAGGTCGACAGCGGCATGGCCACGGTCGAGCTGAAACTGCCGGCGGTGGTGACCGCCGACCTGCGCCTGAATGAGCCGCGCTATGCCTCGCTGCCCAACATCATGAAGGCGAAGAAGAAGCCGATCGATGTCAAGACGGCCGCCGATTACGGTGTCGACATGACGCCGCGGCTGACCACCGTCAAGGTGACGGAGCCGCCGAAGCGCTCCGCTGGCATCAAGGTGGAAACCGTCGACGAACTCATTGAGAAACTGAAATCCGCAGGAGCCATTGCATGAGCGTTCTTGTCCTTGCCGAACATGATAACAAGTCACTTGCCGATGCGACGCTGAACACCGTGACGGCCGCGGCCAAACTCGCCGAAGTGGCGGGTGGCGATGTGCATGTGCTGGTGGCCGGTAGCGGTGCCCAGGCGGTGGCGGATGCCGCCGCCCAAATCGCGGGCGTTGCCAAGGTGCTGCTGGCGGATGATGCCGCCTATGCCGATGGCCTGGCGGAAAATGTTGCGCCGTTGCTGGTGCAGCAGATGGCGAATTACGATGCGCTGGTCGTGCCTGCCACCGCCAGCGGCAAGAATATCGCGCCGCGCACCGCCGCCCTGCTGGATGTGGCGCAGATTTCCGAGATTGTTTCGGTTGAGGCCGCCGACACCTTCACCCGGCCGATCTATGCCGGCAACGCCATTGCAACCGTCAAATCGGCGGATGCGAAAAAGGTGATTACCGTGCGTGGCACCGCGTTCGACAAGGCTGCCGCCACCGGCGGTTCCGCCAGCGTCGAGGCGGTTTCCGGCGCCGGCGATGCTGGTTTGTCGGTGTTCAAGGGGGCGGAACTGACCAAGTCGGAGCGCCCGGAACTTACCAGTGCGAATGCAGTCGTGTCCGGCGGTCGGGCGCTGGGTTCGTCGGACGCATTCGTCGAAGTCATCGAGCCGCTGGCCGACAAGCTGGGTGCCGCCGTTGGCGCATCGCGCGCCGCCGTTGACGCCGGCTATGTGCCGAATGATTATCAGGTCGGACAGACCGGCAAGATCGTTGCCCCCGATCTCTATGTCGCGATCGGCATTTCCGGCGCCATCCAGCATCTGGCCGGGATGAAGGATTCGAAGATCATCGTCGCCATCAACAAGGATGAGGAAGCGCCGATTTTCCAGGTCGCGGACTTTGGCATTGTCGGCGATCTGTTCAAGGTCGTGCCAGAGCTGACCTCGAAGCTCTGAACGCGGTTTTCCGGCGACAATTTTCCAGGGACTCCAGTGCCGGGGCGGTCATGCCTCCCCGGCCGCGGGGGCTTGGGCAAATGCCGGAAAACGGGCCATGCAGCGCACCGGCCGTAGGGCGCGTGGACGAATCGCGTGGACGAATATCGGGCACGGACGGATACGCAGGGGACGGATGTAATGCGGATTGGAATCATCGGGGCCGGGATCATGGGGTCCGGAATTGCCGAAGTCGCAGCAGCGGCCGGCCATCAGGTGCAGCTTGGTGATATAACGCTGGAGCGGGCGGAAAAGGGCCGGGAAGCCATTGCCAAAAGGCTGACACGCAGCATCGTCAAGGGCCATCTGACCGAAGCCGAAGCAGCGGCGCTGGTGGCGCGGGTGACTGCGCGTGGCGACAATGACGGCTTGCAGGAATGCGATATCGTGATCGAGGCGGCAACGGAAAATGCCGACCTCAAGATGAAGATATTTGCCGGCCTGAAGCTCGGCACGGAAACGCTTCTGGCCAGCAATACCTCCTCCATTTCGATCACCCGGCTGGCGGCCGCGACGGATCGGCCGGATCGTTTCACCGGCATGCATTTCTTCAACCCCGTGCCGGTGATGAAGCTGGTGGAGATCATTCCGGGGCTGACCACTTCGGATGATACGCGCAGCCGCATGCTGAGCTTTGCCGAAGGCCTGGGCAAGACCGCGATCATATCCGAGGACAGCCCCTGCTTCATCGTCAACCGGATCCTCTGCCCGATGCTGAATGAAGCCATATTCGCTCTGGGCGAAGGGGTGGCGTCGGTGACCGATATCGATGCCGGCATGCGCCTTGGTGCAGGCCATCCGATGGGGCC
>JBBAGE010000161.1:0-4020 GCA_041655055.1 Paracoccaceae bacterium | reverse complement strand
CTTCCAGATCTGGAAACCCGAAACATTCGAGGCCGAAAATGCCACGACGACCGATGCCTGGCTTGACGCCTATCCCGATGATTTCGACCCGCTGAGCCTGTTGTCGAAACCGGGCGCAGGGGCGTGAGGGCCATGGCGGCGGCACATCCCGTTTCGGGCAATGCCCCCCATATCCCCGTGTTGCTCGGCCCGCTTTTGGCGGAGGTGGCCCCGGTGCGCGGGCGCTGGCTGGATGGCACATTCGGTGCCGGCGGTTATGCGCGCGGGCTGTTGGATGCGGGGGCGGATCTGGTATTCGGGCTGGATCGTGATCCGGCGGTCTTTGCCATGGCTGCGGATTGGGCAGGCGGCTATGGCGACCGGCTGCATCTGGTGCAAAGCAATTTTGCCGATATGGATCAGGTGGCCACGGGGCTTGATGGCGTCGTGCTGGATCTGGGTGTCAGTTCGATGCAGCTTGATCAGCCCGAGCGCGGCTTTTCCTTTTTGCGCGATGGCCCGCTGGATATGCGCATGAGCCAGAGCGGCCCAAGTGCCGCCGATCTGGTCAACAGCGCCGATGAAGCGGCGCTGGCCGATATCCTGTTTCAATATGGCGAAGAACGCGCCTCGCGCCGGATTGCACGCGCGATTGTGGCCGCGCGGGCCGAGGCCCCGATCACGACCACCGGCGCGCTGGTGCGGGTGATTGAAAAGTGCCTGCCGCGCGCCAAACCCGGCCAAAGCCATCCCGCAACCCGCAGCTTTCAGGCGCTGCGCATTGCCGTGAACGATGAATTGGGCGCGCTGATCGCGGGGCTTGAGGCGGCAGAACGCGCGCTGGCGCCCAATGGCTGGCTGGCGGTGGTGACGTTCCATTCGCTCGAAGATCGGATCGTGAAACGGTTCATTCAATCGCGGGCATCAAGCGGGGGGGGCGGCAATCGCTATGCCCCTGAAATCGATGCGAAACTGCCCGGATTTACCGCGCAAAACCGCGCCATTTCCGCGGATGCGGATGAAATCGCCGCCAATCCCCGCGCGCGCTCGGCGCGGTTGCGGCTGGCGCGGCGCACCGATGCGCCAGCAGCCCCTACGGATCGCACGGCGCTTGGATTGCCGGGGCTGGTCAGCGGGCGGGGCGGCTGATGCGGTCGTTGTTTTACATATTCTCGGCCATGGCGGTGATGGCGTTGGCTTTTTGGGCCTATAATGAAAATTACAAGACCCAGGCCGCCCTGCGCGAGGCGCAGAAATTGCAGCGTGAAATCGGCCTCAAACGCGAAGAACTGGGGGTTTTGCGGGCCGAATGGGCCTATCTCAACCGCCCTGAACGGCTGCGCGAGCTGGCGCTGATCAATTTCGACCGGCTGGGATTGCTGCCGCTGACGCCCGATCATTTTGGCCGGGTCGATCAGGTGGCCTATCCGCCTGCGCCCAATCCGCTGCTGGGGCTGGCGGACGAAATCACCGGTTTGCGAGAGGATCTTGAATGAGCAATCGCACCCCTTTGCGCCCGCTGGCGCGGATACTCGAAGCGCGCCGCCGGGGCGAAAATCCCGATGCGATCGAGCGTGAAAACATCCGCCTGCGCCACGAAGAACAACGCGACCGCGATCGTCAGCGCGCCGAGGGGCGGCTTTTGACGCTGGGGGTATTCTTCATCTGCGTTTTCGCGCTGGTCGGGGTGCGGATGGGGATGCTGGCCAATTCCGAGGCCGCCGAGCCACGTGCCGCCGCATCGGGTGCCGCGATTTTGGCGCAGCGCGCCGATATCGTCGATCGCAATGGCCGTTTGCTTGCGACGAATCTGGCGACCCATTCGCTTTATGCCCAACCGCCGATGATGATCGACAAGGCCCGTTCCGCGCGTGAATTGGTGAAAATCTTTCCCGATCTGAACGAGGAATGGCTGTTGCGCCAGTTCAGCGGCGATTTGAAATTCCTGTGGGTGCGGCGCAAGATCAGCCCCGAACAGGTGCAGATGGTGCATGATATCGGCGATCCCGGCCTGCTTTTTGGCCCGCGCGAAATGCGGCTTTACCCCAACGGCCGGCTGGCCGCGCATGTGCTGGGCGGATCGTCCTTTGGCCGCGAAGGTGTGCATTCCGCCGAGGTGATCGGGGTGGCAGGCGTCGAACGGGTCTTTGACGATTACCTGCGCGATCCGGCCAATGGCGGCGCGCCCTTGCAGCTTTCGCTGGATCTGACCGTGCAATCGACCGTGGCGGAGGTGCTGAATGGCGGTATGCGCATGATGAATGCGCGCGGCGCTGCGGCAGTGCTTATGGATGTCCATAGCGGCGAGGTGATCTCGATGGTCTCGCTGCCCGATTTCGATCCCAACAACCGCCCCAATCCGCCGACATCGGGCACGCCCGCCGACAGCCCGCTGTTCAACCGCGCGGTGCAGGGGGTTTATGAACTGGGGTCGGTGTTCAAGATCTTTGCCATTGCCCAGGCGATGGATGCGGGGCTGATCAATGCCTCGACCAAGATCGACACCACCAGCCCGATGACATGGGGCCGCCACCGGATCCGCGATTACCGCAATTACGGCCCCGAACTGACGGCAACCGAAGTGATCGTCAAAAGCTCGAACGTGGGCACGGCGCGGGTGGCCTTGCAGCTCGGCGGCACCCGGCAGCGGGAATTCCTGACCAAGCTGGGGCTGACAGAACCCACGCCGGTGGAACTGACCGAAGCCCCGAATGCCAAGCCGCTTTTGCCGCGCAACTGGTCTGATATTTCGACCATGACGATTTCCTATGGCCACGGGTTATCGGCAAGCCCGCTGCATCTGGCCGCCGCCTATGCCACGATGGTCAATGGCGGCACCAAGGTGTCGCCAACGCTGATCAAGCAAAACCACGTCGCGCGTGGCGAGCGGGTGATATCTGAACGCACATCGCGCACCGTGACCGATATGTTGCGTGCCGTGGTGTCGCGCGGCACCGCCAGTTTCGGCGATGTGCCGGGCTATGCGGTGGCGGGCAAGACCGGCACCGCTGACAAGCCGCGCACGAATGGCGGCGGCTATTACGACGACAAGGTGCTTGCCACATTCGCCAGCGTCTTTCCCGCGACCGATCCGCGCTATGTGCTGATCGTCACGCTGGATGAGCCGTCGGAAAATTCCGGGCGCGAGCCGCGCCGCACCGCCGGCTGGACCGCGGTTCCCGTTGCCGCCGAGGTGATCCGCCGCACCGCGCCGCTTTTGGGCTTGCGGCCCGAAACAGAGGCGCTAGAGCTTGATCTGATCACCCTGACCGCCAACCGATAGAAAAGGGCATCGGGCGCCATGCCAGCCAACGGCACAGCAGCGACAAGAACACTGTCCGAACTGGGCCTGACCGCGCCCGCCGGGCGCGACCGCGCCGTCACCGGGCTTGCGGTCGATAGCCGCGAGGTTCGGCCCGGCTATCTGTTCGCGGCCTTGCCGGGCACGCGCAGCCATGGCGCGGATTTCGTGCAATATGCCTTGCGGATGGATGCGGTTGCGGTGCTGACCGATCGCGACGGGGCGCAGATCGCGCGCGATGCGCTGGCGGCCTATCCCGATGTGGTGCTGATCGTGGTCGAAGATCCGCGCCAGACGCTGGCCTATGCGGCGGCGCTTTGGTTTGGCGCGCAGCCCGGCGTGATGGTGGCCGTGACCGGCACCAATGGCAAAACCTCGGTCAGCAATTTCTTGCGCCAGATCTGGACCGCGCGCGGGCGCGCCGCGATCAATATCGGCACCACCGGGATCGAGGGCGCCTATACCGCGCCGCTATCGCATACCACGCCCGAACCGATCACCCTGCACCGGCATCTGGCCGCCGCAGCACATGCGGGCATTACCCATGGTGCGATGGAGGCAAGCTCGCACGGGCTGGCGCAGGCGCGGCTGGACGGGGTGCGGCTGGCGGCGGCGGCATTTACCAACTTCAGCCAGGATCATCTGGATTACCACGCGACGTTTGACGATTATTTCGCGGCCAAGGCCCGGCTTTTCGCGCGGCTTTTGCCCGAAGATGGCGTGGCGGTGATCAATATCGA
>JBBAGE010000160.1:0-4183 GCA_041655055.1 Paracoccaceae bacterium | reverse complement strand
CGCCCGCAGCCACGCCGCGCACATCCGCACTGGCCGACGCATTCCCGCTGCGCGTGATCAACGATACCTTGCCATTGGCGGCCAGCAGATCGGCGCTGATATTGGTCAGCATCGTATAATCCAGCAGCGCCCGCGCCACGGCCCCATTGCCCGCCAGCACCCCGCCCGAAGCCGAGAAGGCATTCGCCTGCACATTATGCCCGCCATTCGCGCGCAATTCCGAAAGCAGCGAGATGTCATTCGCCACGATCTGGCTGTCCACGATATCGGTGATGATCTTGCTGGCAAGCTGCGCCTGCGCAAAGGATGCCCCGATCGACAGACCGCCGCTGACGGCCACGCCATCGGCACGGGCCTGGGCCCGGGATGTGGCGATCACGTCAAGCGCGACCTCATCGGCTTCGATCCGGGTGTCGTGCAGCGCCAGCGCCAATGCGCCCTGATTGCGCGCGATCACGACCACGCCGTTACCGGCACCCACGATCCCGCCGGCAGCACCAATCCCGCGCACATCGGCGCGGGTGGCATCGGCCAGCCTGATCGCAACATCGCCCGCGTGAATCCGTGCGCCATTCATGGCGACCGCCGTGCGCCCGGCAATCGTGGCATCCACGACCACCAGCCCGGCCCCCACGGCCCCGGCCGCGATATTCAACACCTCGGCGCGCAGCACATCGGCGCGCGCGGCATCGATCGTCACGGCATCCGCCAACGCGCCGTCATTGCCCGCGAACACCACGCCTTCGGCAATGTTGACTTCGGCCAGCGAGCTTGCGCGGGCAACCGCCACACCGGCGGAAATGCCGACCGCACCCACACCGGCGGTAAAGGCTTTGGCATCAATCGTATAGCCCGCACTTGCCGGGCCGGTTTTGGCCGAAAGGCTGATGCGCTCATCCGCGCGCAACTGCGCATTCGCGCCGATATTGATGGCCGAGGCAACGCCGATATTGGAAATCAGCACGCCCGCACCGATACCGGCAAAGCCGCCGGCCACTGCGCCGCCGGTCTGGCTGGCCGAAACCCGGGCATCGCTGATCAGGCGCAGATCGCCGCCCGCGCGCAATTGCACGTCCGCGCCGATGCTGACGCCCACATCATCGCCGGCGGGCGCGGCGGTCACATCCACACTTTGCCGCGCGCCAACCACTTCGCCACGCAAACCACCGGCATTGCCAAGTGCGGCCAATGCCTCAACCGACGAGCGGTTTTCGTCGTCGTTATTTTCCGCGGCGCCTGTGGATTGATCGCCATCCAGATCGCTTTGCACACCGGCCAACAGATCATTGCGGGCCTTGCGCGCCTCGGCTTCTTCGTCGGTATCGCCCGTCACGATGTCGCCACCCATGGCGATGATCGACAGCGAAGCCGACAGCCCGACCGAGCCCCCCGCCGCAACCACGACAACGGTGCTGTCAAGCATGCGTTCCGCCGTGGCGGCCACGTGCACATCGCCGTCGCCAGCGATATCGCTGCCCGTGCCGATAGTGACCTGCGATTTACCCGCGAATGACGCGTAATCCAGCGATGCGCCCATGCCTGCGCTGGCACCCCCGGCGACAACACCGCTGATCCCGCGCAGATTGACCCGCTCGGCCGCGTTCAGGGCCAGATCGCCGCCCGCATGCAGGCTCTGGCCCGGATCGATCGTGACCAGCGTTTCCGCCGTCACCAGATTCACATTGATGCTGGCCGCCAGCCCAAAGCCGCCGATAGCGCCGCCGCCGGCAAATGTTTCGCTGGCCATATCGGTTTCCGCCGCAACGCCGATCGCGCCGCCTGCGCGCAGGACGGTTTCGCCCGTGCGGGGCCGTCCCTCGTCATCGGTCCAGGGATGCGATCCGATCCGCACCTCGGACGTGCTGTCGAACACATTGACCTGCACCGCGCCCGCTGCCGCGCCGCCGCCTGCGGCCAGACCGCCCACCACGGTAAAGGCGGAATTATCCACATGGCTGTTAAGCTTGATCGCGCTGCCACCCAGCAGCGGGCCTTCGCCCCGCTCGCCCGCGGTGATATTCGCGCCCATCAATGTCACCAGCGCCTGCGCGCCCATGATATTGACCCCGACGCTGCCTGCCACGGCCCCGGCGCCGCCTGCGGCACCCACCACGAAATTGGTGATATCGGTGCGGCTCAGCGCATCGAGCGTCACATTGCGCGCAGCAAAGACGGTGCCGCGATCCACGCGGGTTTCGGCGATGGAATTAACCACCGTCGTGCCCTATGCAGCCCCCACGCCCGCAAGGCCGGCGCCCAAAGCAACGTTATATTGTTCGATATCGTTATTGACGGCGGCCACCAGATAGCTGTCCTGGCGCAGATCGCTGGCCAAAAGATCGGCATCTTCGGGATCGGTGCTAGCCTCATCCACCACCAGCGTGTTGACCGCGCCCGCGCCCGCATCGGTGCCATCGCCGATGGTTACCCGCGCCGTATCGGCCACGATGTTAAAGCCGAAAAGCCCGGCCACACCCGCCTTGGCCCCGGCGGCGGCGTTGACAGTCAGCATAGAGATATCAGTATCGGCATAGGCCTCGATCGCGACGCCGCGCAGGCTGCCAAGCCGTGCACTGGTGGCGGCGCTATGGCCGAGCCCCACAACGCGCGACGCATCGGTGACCACGGCATCCACCACATTCGCGGTCTTGTTCAGCGATACCGATACGCCCACACCGGCGACACCGCCCCCGGCAAAGCTGATGTTGATCGTGGGCAGGCCATCTTCGTCGCTTTCGGCGGCCTGCGGGGTTTCGCCATTGCTGCTCTGATCCTGACCACCGGCCAGCAGGATCGTGTTGCGGCCCGCGGCGCGCATCAGCACCGTGCCCTGCGTCAGCACATCCGCGCCGCCAAGGCCGATCAGCACGCCGTCCTCATCGGTGACGCCATCAAAGTTGATCTCGGGCCCGGTGTTGCGCACCAGCGTGCGCACCCGCGTATCGGCCACATTGGTCACGACCGAACCGGTAACAGAAACCGTGCCCGATACCGCCACACCCACGGCATTGCCCGAAAGGTTGGTATCGGAATAGGCATCAAGCGCCACCGTGCCAAGCGCGCGGATACGGCTGCCATCAAGATCGCTCAGCACATCTTGCGAGGATACATTGATCCCCACCCCCAGCGCGCCCGCGCCGGTGCCGCCACCGGCCAGCACGCCAGCAAGGCTGAACACCCGCGCAAGGCTATGCGCGGATACCCGCACCGCATCGGCGCGCAGATCCGACCGGTAAAGCCGCGCCGTCACGTCCGAGCTGTTGACATTGATCGAAAAACTGCCCGCAAGACCCACGGTCCCGCCCATACCCGCCGAAACGCCGACACCGTCCAGACGGATTTCCTGATCCGCCGTGACATTGACATCGCCGCGCCACGTGGCGCCGGTATCGGGGTCGGTGCCCTCGGTATCCACGCGAATGTTGCGCATTTCCGCCGTGGCCGAATCGGCCAGCACATTGACGCCCACAGCCACGCCGACGCCCGCCGTGCCACCGCCGCCGACGGCGCCCGCAAGGCTCTGGATCGTGCCGGTCTGATCGACGGAAACGGTGACATTGCCACCGCCGGTCGTGATCCGCGCCGGATCAGCGCCATCGGCCATCACCCGCGCCGCGATATTGCGGTTCATCACATTGACCGTGACCGAGCCTGCGATACCCGCAGTGCCGCCCGCCCCGGCGCTTGCCGCCATGGTCTGGATCAGCGCGCCCTGTTCGGCCCGCACGCTCAGATCGGCATTCATCGCCACATCGCTGCCCGTGGGCAGCACCACTTCGGCCAGCGTCTGGCCAAACAGCAGATTGACGGTAAAGGCCGCCCCGAGCCCGCCGGTGCCGCCCACACCCACCGCCCCCGCAAGCGAGCGGATATTCGCCACGCCCTGCGCGGCATGGGGATCATCCTCATCGATCGCGCCCACGGCCACTTCGCGCGCATTGACCGCGATTTGACCCACGGCAAGATCGCCCGCCCCCGCGATGGTCAGGCTGGCGCGGGTGATGTCGTCTTGGCCAAGGTCAAATGTCGGCGTATCCGCCCCGCCGCCATTGCCCATCCGCTCGCGCATCAGCGCGGATTCGCTGCCGACAAAGTCGAACGCCTGATTGCGGCCGATGGCGGTCTCGGTTTCGGCCATCTCGATCGGGTCATTTTCTTCGCCGCTTTCCAGCCCCTCAAGCCG
>JBBAGE010000159.1:0-4195 GCA_041655055.1 Paracoccaceae bacterium | reverse complement strand
TCACCTGTCAGGCTTTCCCAAAGGCTCAGATCGGGGTCAAGCGCGCTGCGGGTCTGATCGAATACGGCAATATCCAGCTTGGTGCCCAGCCGGACCGTGCCGCTATCGGGTGCAAGTTCGCCCGTGAGCAGTTTCAAAAGTGTGGTCTTGCCCGCGCCATTGGGCCCGACAAAGGCAATCCGATCGCCACGCGCAACCCGGATGGAAAAATCGCGCAAGATCACCCTGTCGCCGTAAGCCTTTGATATATCGATGGCTTCCACCACCAACTTGCCGGAACTCTGCCCCGTTTCCAGCGCCATGCTGGCCGTGCCCGCGCGTTTGATCATCACGGCGCGTTCAGCGCGCAGATCGGCCAGCGCGCGCACGCGGCCCTGATTGCGCTTGCGGCGCGCGGAAATGCCCTCAACCGCCCAGCGGGCCTCGGCCTTGATCTTGCGTTCAAGCTTGTGGCGGGATTCGTCCTCTTCTTCCCACAGCTTGTCGCGCCATGTTTCGAACGCATCGAATCCCTGTTCCTGACGACGCACGATCCCGCGATCGATCCACAGCGTCGCCCGGCTAAGGCTGCGCAGGAAGGCGCGGTCGTGGCTGATCAGCACATAGGCCGCGCGGGTGGTGGACAGTTCGCGTTCCAGCCAGCCGATAGCCTCGATATCCAGATGGTTCGTCGGCTCATCAAGCAGCATCAATTCCGGCGCTTCGGCCAAAAGCCGCGCCAGCGCGGCGCGCCGACGCTCGCCCCCCGATGCGGTGGCGACAGCGGCAGCGGGATCGAATTTCAGCCCCTCGGCCACCATGTCAACGCGGTAGGATTCGTCCGCAGGCAATGTGGCGGCGGCAAAATCGCCCAAAGTGGCAAAGCCGCTTAAATCCGGGTCTTGCTCCATATAGCCGACGCGCACGCCCGGCGCGTGAACCACTTCGCCCGCATCGGGGGCAACCAACCCGCCCATGACCTTCATCAGCGTCGATTTGCCCGAGCCATTACGCCCGACCAGTGCCACCCGGTCGCCGGGATGAATCACCAGGTCAAGCCCCGAAAAAATCGGGTCTCCGCCAAAGGTGAGCGAAATGCCGTTAAGCTGAAGAAGCGGTGCGCGTGCCATGCCGCCCTGCTAGCCGGGCGCGCGCGCGCCGTCAACGGGGGGCCCGGTCAACAGGCTGCGCAGGCGTTGGCCGCGCAAAGCCGGCACCGCACCGATATCAAGCACGGTAAACACATGCAGCGTGTTCAGATCCCGGTCGATCACCGCGTGATCGCCGATCCAGCCCCCCATCGCCAGATAACTGCGCAGCAGCGGGGGCATGTTTTGCAGCGCGCGGCGGCGATCAAATCGGTGCGGCATCTGCGCGAAATGGATCACATCGCGCCCGCCCACATCGGGGCGCAGATGCGCAGGCCCCAGATGCGATGCGGCCAGCAGCGCGAATGTATCGCGGTAAAGCCCCGCATCCGTGCCGCGAAAGGATGAACAGCCGAACAAAAGCCCGATCCCCGCCTGATCGCAAAACTGCGTCAGCACCGCCCAGGCAAGCCGGATGATATCGGGATCGCGCTGGCCCGGCGCAATGCAAAACCGCCCCAGTTCCGCCATCGGGCGCGGGTAATGTTTCAGCCCCTCCAGCCCATAAAACTGCGCCGAATAGCTGCGCGCGATCTGCGCGCCATCCGCCAGCGCCAACAACCGAAAGCAACAGACCAGCGCGCCGGTGGCCACGTCCTCGATCATCACATGCCGGCAGGCGGGATCATGGCCATCGGCATCAACGCCCTCGCCGCCCATGAAGGCCTGATAGCGCAGACGCTGCACCGCCCCCAGATCGGCACCATTCGCGGCAAACCGGGCGCAGTATCGCCCCTTGCGCAAATCGGCCATATCCGTCTCCTCTGCTTGCAGTGCGCGGCGCGCTTGCTAGATATGAACAGGGCCTGCCCATGCTGGCAAGCATGACAGGGCCGTGATTGCTGCGAAAGGATGACTTATGACCAAGATCACCAAAACCGACGAGCAATGGCGCGAAACGCTTGGCGATGCCGCCTGGCGTGTGACGCGCCATCATGGCACCGAACCCGCCTGGTCGCATCCGGGCTTTCCGGCAGTGGCGGGCGAATTTCAATGCGTCTGTTGCGGGGCGAAACTGTTTACGCAGGATACGAAATATGAAAGCCATTGCGGCTGGCCGTCATTCTATGCCCCCGCGAATGAGGCCCCGATCGGCGAAAGCCTCGATGCCAGCCACGGCATGATCCGCACCGAAGTGCATTGCGAGGAATGCGGCGCGCATCTGGGGCATGTATTCCCCGACGGGCCAGCCCCTACCGGCCAGCGTTATTGCATCAACGGCGTGGCGCTGCGATTCGTGCCGCTTGGCGAGGGCTGAGGCCCCTAGAGCCCGCCATCGCTAAAGAAATCTTCGGCCCGGACGACACCCAGGTTGCCAAACAACTGCCCCAGGAAGGACACGCCGCCCACGGTGGTATCGGTCACACGCCGTGACAGCACCACCGGGCGTCCGTCTTCAAGCCCGAAACGTTCGACATTTTCGACAACACCGCGCGGGTCAAAGGAAATCGCCACCACTTCGCGGTTGATTTCGGCGGGGGCGTTATAGGCCATATGCCGAAAGCGCGACTGGACATAATACCAGCCGCTATCGGCCAGAATACCCTGGGCCGAGGGCCGGCCAACGGCCAGCGCCACATCGTCGCGGTTCGATCGGCCCACTTCGATCTGGGCCAATTCGTCATCGGCGGGAACATAACCGTGGTTGCGATGTTGCGCACTGCAGGCGGCCAATGCACAGACAAGCGCAATCATGCCCCCGATTCTGCCGAATCTTACAGGTTTTGCCATGCTACCCCTCTTGCTATGTGCCGCAGAGCCTTTTATCCGCTTACAGGGTGTTTCACCTCTGTTCAAGCCGGAGCCCGCATCATGAGCCGCAGTTTATCCCCGCCATGGTCGCATCCGATCCGTATCAGCGAATTATCGCTGCGCCATGCGACGCCCGTATTGCTGGAACCTGACGCCGATACCTGCCGGGCACTGGCGGCGGATCTGGGCATCGATGCTTTGCGCAAATTGCGCTTTGATGCCGTGCTCAGCCCGACCCGCACGCGCGATTGGCAACTCAGGGCGCGGCTGGGTGCCACGGTGGTGCAGCCCTGCGTGGTCACCGGCGCGCCGGTCACGACCCGCATCGATGAAGAAGTCTCGCGGCTTTATCTGGCCGATATGCCGGAAATCGAGGTCGAACCCGGCGCGGAAATCGAAATGCCGCTTGATGACATGATCGACCCTTTGCCCGCGATTCTCGATCTGGGGCTGGTCATGGCCGAGGCTTTGGCCCTTGCCCTGCCGCTTTATCCCCGCGCCGAGGGGGCCGCGCTTGAACAGGCGCAATTCGCCGCGCCCGGCGTTGATCCGATGCGTGACGAAGATGCGCTGCCCTTTTCCGGGCTCAAGGCGCTTCGCGACAAGCTGGCGGACAAGGAATAACCCGGCTTGCGGCGATAAACCCGTTGCACCCACATAAAATCCCGCTATGTTTCCGGGCTTGCTTGAATGAGGGGTTGAACAACCATATCGGTTGCGCATATGACGCCCTGAAACGATCCAGACACCGGGGCCGCGTGCCCCCCCAAGCCGAGGTTGAGACATGGCTGTCCCGCAAAACCGAGTCACCCGCTCCAAGCGGAACATGCGCCGCGCCCATGATGCGCTGGTTGCCGGCAATCCTGCCGAATGCAGCAATTGTGGCGAATTGAAGCGCCCCCATCACGTCTGTGGTGCCTGTGGCCATTACGATGACCGCGAGGTTGTTGCGCAGGCAAGCGAGATCGACCTCGACGACGAAGACGCAGCATAAGCCCCCACGGCCCGCCGCATGTCAGCGCCTTCGTCAGACAGCGCAGCGAAAGCGGCGCCTATCGTCCTATCGATTGATGCCATGGGCGGAGATCGCGGTCCGGCGGCTGTTGTCGCCGGCATTGCGGAATCCGCCGCGCGCAATCCCGATATCGCTTTCATCCTGCACGGGCCCCGAGACGAACTGACCCGGCTGGTCGCGCGACGCCGCATCCTTGCGGGGCGCTGCGATATCCGTCATGCCGATGATGTGGTCACCATGGGCGAAAAGCCCAGCCATGTGCTGCGCCACGGCAAGGCCACGTCGATGTGGTCGGCCATCG
>JBBAGE010000158.1:0-4231 GCA_041655055.1 Paracoccaceae bacterium | reverse complement strand
CCCGGGCAGCAGTTTCGGCCGCGCGCAAAGCATGGGGCAATTCGGCCCGCATCCGTTCATTCAGTGCGTTCAGCTTGTCCGGACGGTTCAGCGTGATAATCGCCAGATGATCGGCGATATCCAGCACCAGCGTTTGATAATTCATTTTAGCCCCCCTGTTCACGGCGATGATAGGCGCGCGCCATGAATTCAGGAAAGCAGAATCGGCTAGCGATCCAATATATCGCGCAAACGGGCCTCTTCCTCGGGGCTTAGCGCGTCGGGATCGGAGGCGCGTGCCCGCCGGCGCAGATAAAGCGCCCCGGTGCCGCCTGCCACCAGCAACATCGCCGGCCCCGCCCACCACAAAATGACATTTGCGCCGCCGGTTTGCGGGCGCAGCAAAACGAATTCGCCATAACGCGCGACGATGTAATCCAGCACCTCGGCATCTGTATCGCCAGCGGTGATCCGTTCGCGCACCAGCATCCGCAGATCGGCCGAAACCCCCGCATTCGATTCATCAATGCTTTCGTTGCGGCAAACGGGGCAGCGCAGGCCCTTGCTGATCTCGCGGGCGCGGGCTTCCAGTGCGGGATCGTCAAGCATTTCATGCGGCTCGACCGCGAAAACAGCCCCGGTGGTGGCCAGCCAGAACAGCGCTGCGGCGACGATTTTCCTCATTCCGCGGGCACCCCTGCCGCTTGCTGGCGCGTTGCACCGGCGGCCACACGGAAACGGCGATCCGACAGGCTAAGTGCACCCCCAAGCGCCATGATGATCGAACCCATCCAGATCCAGTTGGCAAAGGGCTTGATATAGGTGCGCACCGCCCATGCACCGTCGTTTTGCTGATCGCCGATCACGACATAGAGATCGCGCAGAAAGCCATTGTTGATCGAAGCTTCGGTCGTGGGCATCTGGGCAACGGGATAGAAACGTTTTTCGGGCTGCAGCAGGGCAATTTCCCGGCCATCCCGTTGCAGCCGGATATCGGCCATTTCGGAGATATAATTCGGCCCCTGAAGCTGGCGCACCCCTTCCAATGTGACGTGATATCCCGACACTTCAAAGGATTCGCCAATCTGGACGATGCGGATATCTTCGACATCCCACGCCAGAATCCCCGCGACGCCAATGAATGTAACGCCCAGCCCCGCATGGGCCACCGCCTTTCCCCAATCCGAACGCGGCAGGCGCATGATCCGGCCCAGCCGCTGCGAAAGCGCGCCGCGCTGGCCCGACCGGCCCCACAGATCGACCAGCGCCCCGGCCACAAGCCAGACGCCCAGCGCAACACCCACCGGCCCCAGCGCCGAGCGCCCGGTTTGCATGGCCCAGACCAGCGCGCCCACGGCCAGCGCCAGCACCATCGCCCCGCTCATCATTCGCAGCGCACGGTCGAGTTTCGCGCGTTTCCACGGCAGCACCGAGCCGATCGGCAGAATGATCGCCAATACGATCATGAAAGGGGTAAAGGCCGCGTTAAAAAATGGCTCGCCCACCGACAGTTTTCTTTCGCCACCGCTGGTATATTCGATCACCAGCGGCCAGATCGTGCCAACGAATACCACCAGCGACGATACGGCCAGCAAGATGTTATTGGCCACCAGCGCGCCTTCGCGGCTGACCAGGGCGAATACGCCCTTGGCCTCAAGGCTGGCGGCGCGAAAGGCAAACAGCAGCAGCGCGCCGCCCATGAAAACGGCGGTAATCGCCAACAGAAAAGCCCCGCGTTCGGGATCATTGGCAAAGGCATGCACCGAGGTCAGCATCCCCGAACGCACGATAAACGCCCCGATCAGCGAAAAACCGAATGCAAGAATGGCCAGCAGGATCGTCCAGGCTTTCAGCGCCTCGCGCTTTTCCACCACGATTGCGGAATGCAAAAGCGCGGCGGCAAAAAGCCACGGCATGAAGCTTGCATTTTCGACCGGATCCCAGAACCAAAAGCCGCCCCAGCCCAGTTCGTAATAGGCCCACCACGATCCCAGCGCGATGCCGATGGTCAAAAAGACCCAGGCCGCCAGCGTCCATGGCCGCACCCAGCGCCCCCAGGCGGCATCCACGCGCCCTTCGATCAGGGCGGCGACCGCAAAGGAAAACGCCATCGAAAGCCCAACATATCCCAGATACAGAAACGGCGGGTGAAAGGCCAAACCGGGGTCTTGCAGCAGCGGGTTCAAATCATTGCCATTAAGCGGCGGATTTTCCAGCCGCACGAACGGGTTCGAGGTGAACAGCAAAAACGCCAGAAACGCCACGCCGATCAGCGCCTGCACGCTCAGCACCCTTGCGCGCAGCCGCTCGGGCAGATTACCGCCAAACCACGCCGCCGCCGCGCCAAACAGCGCCAAAATCAGGATCCACAACAGCATCGAGCCTTCGTGGTTCCCCCAGACGCCGGTGACCTTGTAAAGCATCGGCTTGTCGGTATGCGAATTGCCCGCCACGAGCGAGACCGAAAAATCCGACACCACAAAGGCATAGGTTAAAACGATAAAGGAAAAGCTGATCAGAAGGAATTGCGCCGTCGCCGCAGCGCCACCCAGGGCCATCCAGTCCCGCCTGCCAAGGCTCGCCCCCGCCATTGGCACGACGGATTGAACGATTGCAACCACAAAGGCCAGAACCAGCGCGAAATGACCAAGTTCAACCAGCATATACCTCTCCCGCTCGGAAAGGCGCAGCGCCTTTCATCGGCGCAAGACTACATGTGAAATGCGCGCGCGCCAATGCCATGCGCGCGCGTGTCGCGGGGCTGTGATCGGCGGCGCCCCGGTCAGGGCGCCGCCCGGATCAGAGTATAAGCCCGATGACCAGCGCGAATGCCAGCACCGCGCCCAATGGTGCCAGCGCGCGCGGCGTCATGCCAAATGACGCGCCGATCACTGCGAAATGCAGGATCGCCCCCGCAATCAACAGCGCCAGCGCCGCAAGCAACCAGCCCACCTCGGGCGCCGCGCCGAGCATGCCCAGTTGCTGCCACCACCAGCCCATGATCAGCGCCGATCCCGCCCAGCTGAATGCCATCCCCAGCGCCAGCGGCGTCGCGCGCATATGCCACAACCACAGAAATGTCAGCGCAATCAGCATCGCCATCAGGCTGACCGCAGCAAATGCCAGCGCCAGCACGGTTTGCGGCGCCAACACCCGCGATCCCAGCGCGAAACCCGCCACAATGACGATTAAAAGCGAAACGGCCTGTTTCATCGCCCCAGCATCTCCTTGACTGCGGCATCCAGCGCGCGCGCGGCGGATGCATTGCGCCGCAGCGCGCGTTGCAATTCGGCCGCGCGCAGATAATCACGCAACCCGCAAAGCCAGTGCCGCACCCGGGTGATCCAGAACCGCAGCCGGGCGCGATATGTCTGCCAGCCCATCACGCGCCTCTTGGCAGGCGTTCGCGAATCATGGTCGTCATCTCGACCAGAATCGCGGTGTTCTTGTCGAGCGTCATGCGCGTCGCCAGATCTTTTTGCAGATCGCGGTAAAGCAGATAGAACACCATCAAAGCCCACGGCCCATATTCGGCGGCTGCGGTGATCAGCGCATTATCCATCCCGCCCGGCCCGCCAGTCATCAAGTGCGGCATTGCCTGCCCCTTCGCTGCCCACCACATCCATCGCACCAAGACTGGCAATATTGCCCAGAACGATCGGCGTGCGGGCCATCGTTTCCGTGACAGATCGTTGAAAATCCTGCGCTTTTGCCTGATAACGCGATCCGAAATAAAAGCTCACGATCGCCCCCATCAGCCACCAAAGCGGTTCGGGCACCAGCGCCAGCCCCTGCATCCGGCTGGCAAACCAGATCGGATCGGCCATCGCCGCCACGAACAGCCCCAGCGTGCCAAAGGCCAGCGCCGGGCGTGGGATGCGGTTCAGCCCATCGACAAAGCCGTCGAACCGGCCCTGACGCGGATGGGCGAACTCGGCCCCGAATTCCGCCAGCGCTGCGGCGCGATAGGCCGCGTCGCGGGCATCGCTTGCTTCGGCGTTGATGCGAAATACCTCGGCGGTGTCGCGGATCACATTGCGGCCATTACCAAACAGCGCGCCCATCACCCCGCCGATCAGCCCCATGACGCCACCCGGCGCGCATGTTCATCCGGGCTGAGGTGATAGCGCGGCCTGATAAATTCCTCGGCGCGGGTGATCCAGCCGCCCTTGCCGCCATCGCGTCTGCGGGCATATTTGCGGCTGGCGGGGCGGCTGTCGGCCAGGGCATAGTAATAATTGCGCCGCGCAAT
>JBBAGE010000157.1:0-4464 GCA_041655055.1 Paracoccaceae bacterium | reverse complement strand
TTTTACCGTGGTGGGCGGGGATCTGCACTATAGCGGCCCGGCGGAATGGTCGTTGCGGCGGATGATTTTGCATTATGCGCATCTGTGTGCGCTTGCCGGCGGGGTTGATGCGTTTTGCATCAGCTCGGAAATGCGGGGGCTGACGCAGATCCGCGGCGCGGCGGGCTTTCCGGCGGTGGCGGCGCTGCGCGCACTGGCGGCGGATGTGCGCGCGATCCTGGGGGCGGAGTGCAAGATTTCCTATGCGGCGGACTGGTCCGAATATTTCGGCTATCAGCCGGTGGGGACGGGGGATCTGATCTATCATCTGGACCCGCTTTGGGCCGATGAGAATATCGATTTCATCGGGATCGACAATTACATGCCGCTAAGCGATTGGCGCGACGGGGCGGATCATGCGGATGCGGGCTGGGGCGCGATCTATGATCTCGAATACCTGCGCGCCAATATTGAGGGCGGCGAGGGGTATGATTGGTATTACGCCGCGCCCGAGCATCGGGAGGCGCAGATCCGCACGCCTATCGCCGATGGGGCGCATGGCGAGGATTGGATCTGGCGGTATAAGGATATCCGCAACTGGTGGCTTTCCGAGCATCGCGACCGCATTGGCGGGGTGAGGGCGGAGCCGACGGAATGGGTGCCGCAATCGAAGCCGGTGTGGTTTACCGAGCTGGGCTGCGCCGCGATAGACAAGGGCACGAACGAGCCGAACAAGTTCCTCGACCCGAAATCGAGCGAGAGCGCGCTGCCGCATCATTCCAGCGGGCAGCGGGATGATTTCATCCAGATGCAATATCTGCGGGCGATGTTTGGCTATTGGGGCGATCCGGCGCGCAATCCGGTCTCGGAACTTTACGGCGGGCCGATGATCGACATGGGTCGGGCGCATGTCTGGGCCTGGGACGCGCGGCCCTGGCCGGCCTTTCCGGGGAACGCTGCGCTCTGGAGCGACGGCGCGAACTACGCGCGCGGGCATTGGCTCAACGGTCGGGCAAGCGCGCGGGCGCTGGCCGATGTGGTGGCTGAAATTTGTGCGCAGGCGGGATTGGGGGATGATCTGGTGGATGTGCGCGGGCTGCACGGGGTGGTGCGGGGCTACCGCGTGGGGGATACCACCAGCGCGCGCGCGGCGCTGCAACCCTTGATGCTGGCCTACGGGTTCGAAGCGGTCGAGCGGGGCGGCAAGATCGTGTTTCATATGCGAAATGGCGTGGCCCAACGGGTGCTTGATCCCGAGCATCTGGCGATCAGCAATGGGCAGGACAGCGCGCTGGAACATATCCGCGCGCCAGAGGCTGAAATCGCCGGCCGGGTGCAGCTTAGCTTTGTCGAGGTTGACGGGGATTATGGTGTGACCACCGCCGAGGCGGTTTTCCCCGATGATGCGGCGGTTTCGCTCGCCCAGAGTGAATTGCCACTGGCGCTGACATTGGCCGAGGGCCGCGCCATCACCCAACGCTGGCTGGCCGAGGCGCGGGTGGCGCGCGACAGTTTGCGCTTTGCGCTGCCACCTTCGCAGATGGCGGCGGGCGCGGGGGATGTGGTGGCTGTAGGCGGCGGGCATTACCGTATCGACCGGCTGACGCAGGCAGGTGCCGCGATGGTCGAGGCGGTGCGGGTCGAGCCGGGGATCTATCAGCCCACGGACGGGGTGGATGATCTGCCGGCGTTGCGCCCCTTTGCGCCGCCGGTGCCGGTCTATCCGCTGTTTCTGGATCTGCCGCTGCTTCGGGGCGATGAAATTCCCCATGCGCCGCATGTGGCGGCCGTGGCGCAGCCATGGCCCGGATCGGTGGCCGTTTATGCCGCGCCGGGCGATGCGGGCTATGCGCTGAACCGGCTGTTGCCGGCACCTGCCATGATGGGGATAACCCAGACGCCGCTGGCCGCCGCTGGGGCGGGGCTGTGGGATCGCGGCGCACCGCTGCGGGTCAGGATGGCCTATGGCGCGCTGGCCGGGGCCGAAATGGATGCGGTGCTGAGCGGGGCCAACCTGGCGGCCATTGGCGACGGGACGGCGGCGCATTGGGAAATGTTCCAATTCGCGCGGGCCGAGCTGGTGGGCGACGGGATTTATGATCTGAGCCTGCGTCTGCGCGGGCTTGCGGGCAGTGATGCGCTGGCGGGCGCGTGGCCGGCGGGATCGCATGTGGTGTTGCTTGACGGTGCGGCGCAACAGATCGATCTGGCGCCTGCAGCGCGGGGGCTGGCGCGCCATTACCGGATCGGCCCGGCGGGGCGGCCCTATGATGACCCGATCTTTGCCCATCGGACGCTGGCCTTTGACGGGATCGGCCTGCGCCCCTATGCGCCGGTGCATTTGCGCGCGACACGGCTGGCCAGCGGCGATCTGGCGATCCGCTGGATAAGGCGCACGCGCATTGGCGGCGATAGCTGGCAGCTACCGGATGCACCGCTGGGCGAGGCCTATGAGGCCTATGTGCTGCGCGTGATCGCCGGCGGCGAAATCCGGCGCGAAGTCAGCCTGCAGACGCCGGGCTGGACCTATCCCCAGGCGCTGCAGACCGCCGATGGCATCGGCGGCGGATGTGTTATCGAGGTTGCCCAGATATCCGAACTGTTCGGGCCCGGGCTTGTCAAAAGGATTGAAATCAATGGATGAAACCAACCGCCTTGGCCTGCCGCTGGTCCAGCCCGCGCAGGCGCAAAAACATATCACCGTGAACGAGGCGCTGGCCCGGCTGGACGGGTTGGTCCAACTGGTGTTGCAATCGGTCACTACGCCGACGCCGCCCGCCGTTGCGGCCGATGGCGATTGCTACGGCGTGCCGATGGGCGGGGCGAACGAATGGGCCGGGCAGGCGGGCCAGATCGCGATCCGCAGCAATGGCGGCTGGGTCTTTGCCCCGGCGCATCCGGGTTTTCGCAGCTTTGTCGCCGATCAAAGCGCCTATGCCCGCCATGATGGCGCGGACTGGATCATCGGGGCCACGGCCCATTCGGCCCATGGCGCAGCGCTGATCCATGAGGTGGTGGAGTTCGATCATGACATCAGTGCCGGCCCCGTCAGCATCGCGGCGAATGTGCTGCCCGGCAATGCGGTTGTCTATGGGGTCACGGGCCGGGTCGTTACGGCGATTTCCGGCACGGCCAGCGGATTTCGGCTGGGGGTGGCGGAATCGGATAACCGTTATGGCAGCGGGCTGGGGCTGGGTGCGGGATCATGGATCATGGGGCTGACCGGCACGCCGATGACCTATTACGCGCCCACGGCGCTGCATTTTACCGCCGAAGGTGGGGTTTTTGCCGCTGGAACAGTGCGCATTGCGGTCCATCTGGTGCGGCTGTCGCTGCCCCGGATCTGATCGCATTCGCCGGTGGCGGGCCGCCCATTTCGGCCCGCCAACAGTTTTGGGTTTTGTCCGATCGGCTTATGTGGTGTAAATAAGAGGTCAATCGAAGGAATACCCATGGCTGAGCCACGCACGAGACTGACCGAACTCGATCCCGTCTGGGACCGTATTTCGCAAGAAGCGATCAGCGCAGTTGCGCAGGAACCGCTGATGGGCGGGCTGTTTCACGCGTCGATCCTGCATCATGCCTCGTTTGAAAACGCGCTGGCCTATCGGGTGGCGCAGAAACTCGCCTCGGCTGATATGAGCGAACAGTTGATCCGCGAAATCGCGGACGAAGCCTTTGCCGATGATCCACGCATCACCCAGGCCGCGCGCGCCGATATCGTGGCGGTTTACGAACGCGATCCGGCCTGCCATCGGTTTTTGCAGCCTTTGTTGTATTTCAAGGGCTTTCAGGCGATTCAGGCCTATCGGATTGCGCATTGGCTGTGGAAACGGGGCCGCAAGGATATGGCCTATTTCATCCAGATGCGGGTGAGCGAGCAATTCGGCGTCGATATTCATCCCGCCTGCCGGATCGGGCGGGGGATTTTCCTTGATCATGCCCATTCGATCGTGATCGGGGAAACCGCCGTGGTGGGGGATAATGTCTCGATCCTGCATTCGGTAACGCTGGGCGGCACCGGCAAAGAGGACGAGGATCGCCACCCGAAAATCGGCGATGGCGTGCTGATCGGGGCGGGCGCCAAGGTTTTGGGTAATATCACCATCGGGCGCTGTTCACGTATTGCCGCCGGATCGGTGGTGCTGCGCGATGTGCCGCCCTGCACGACCATGGCCGGCGTGCCCGCCAAGATCGTGGGCGAAGCGGGCTGCGATCAGCCCTCGGTCACGATGAACCAGATTTTGGGTGTCCGCGCCAAGGAATAGGCGCGGACCCGGTTTTGATCAGGCCACCATCGCCAGCGGGTTTTCCAGATTTTCCACAATCGCGGCCAGCAATTGCGCGCCCATGGCACCATCAATGGCACGGTGATCAACCGACAGCGTCACCGACATCACCCGCGCCACGCCAAGCGCGCCATCTTTGGCCACGACCGGGCGCAGGCTGCCCGCGCCCACGGCCAGAATGGCGGAATGGGGCGGG
>JBBAGE010000156.1:0-4597 GCA_041655055.1 Paracoccaceae bacterium | reverse complement strand
CGCCGCGATGCTGACCACCTATAACGAGGTCGATATGACCGAGGTGATGGCGCTGCGAAATACCTACAAGGATGATTTCCTGAAAAAGCACGGGGTGAAGCTGGGCTTCATGTCGTTCTTTACCAAGGCCTGCGTGCATGCCTTGCGCGAAGTGCCCGAGGTGAACGCCGAAATCGACGGCACGGATATCGTTTACAAGAATTTCGTGCATATGGGCATTGCTGCGGGCACGCCCTCGGGGCTGGTGGTGCCGGTGATCCGCGATGCCGATCAGCTTTCCTTTGCCGATATCGAAAAACAGATTGCCGAAAAGGGGGCACGCGCCCGTGACGGCAAATTGTCGATGGCCGAAATGCAGGGCGGCACGTTCACCATATCGAATGGCGGGGTCTATGGCTCGCTCATGTCTTCGCCGATCCTGAACCCTCCGCAATCGGGGATTTTGGGCATGCACAAGATCCAGGATCGCCCCATGGCAATCAACGGCAAGGTCGAAATCCGCCCGATGATGTATCTTGCGCTTAGCTATGATCACCGGATCGTCGATGGCAAAGGCGCGGTGACCTTCCTTGTGCGGGTCAAAGACGCGCTTGAAGATCCGCGCCGCCTGTTGATGGATCTGTGACCCCGTTTGGGGCCTGCGGTGGCAGGCCCCGTTTTGTATCCCATGAGTATGTGACATGACCCCAGAACTGATTGCCCTTGGCCTTGCAGGGTTTCTTTATGCGCTTCAAACCGGCATTGCCGGGGCCTCTGCCTCGCGCGATGCGGGGCCGGAATGGAATACCGGCCCGCGTGATGTGGAACCGTTCTATTCCATCCGCACCGGCCGGCTGCGCCGTGCCGCCGCCAACCATGCCGAAGGGCTGGCGTTTTTCACCATCGCCGTGGTGATCGTGATCCTGTCGGATAGCGCCAGCACGTTTACCGCCATCTGTGCCTGGGCCTATCTGGGGGCGCGGTTGCTCTATATCCCCGCCTATGTTTATGCGTGGTCGCCGGGGCGTTCGCTCATCTGGATGGTGGGTTTCGTGTCAACCATTGCGATGCTGATCGCGAGTTTGTTCTGAACCGTCCCCAGAGCGGGGCCTGATTTTTCCGCCGAGGAGGCAACCATGGCAAGCTATGATGTAATCGTTATCGGATCTGGCCCCGGTGGCTATGTGGCCGCGATCCGCTGTGCGCAACTGGGCCTGAAAACCGCCTGTGTCGAAGGGCGCGAAACGCTGGGCGGCACCTGTCTCAACGTCGGTTGCATTCCCTCCAAGGCGCTTTTGCATTCCACCCATATGCTGCACGAGGCCGCGCATAATTTCGCCGCCATGGGGCTGATGGGCAAAACTCCGACCGTCGATTGGGCCAAGATGCTGGCCTACAAGGATGATGTCATCGGCCAGAACACCGGCGGCATCGAATTTCTGTTCAAAAAGAACAAGATCGACTGGATCAAGGGGTGGGCCTCGATCCCCGCTGCCGGTCAGGTCCGCGTGGGGGATGAAACCCATGAGGCCAAGAACATCATCATCGCCACCGGGTCTGCGCCCGCATCCCTTCCCGGCGTCGAGGTGGATGAGAAAACCGTCATCACATCGACCGGCGCGCTGGCGCTGCCCAAAATCCCCAAACGCCTGGCCGTGATCGGCGCGGGCGTGATCGGGCTGGAACTGGGCTCGGTCTATGCGCGGCTGGGCGCGCAGGTGACGGTGATCGAATATCTTGATGCCATCACGCCCGGCATGGACGCCGATGTGCAGCGCACGTTCCAGAAAATCCTGCAAAAGCAGGGGCTTGAATTTGTGCTGGGCGCTGCGGTGCAATCGGTGGAACGGGGCAAGGAAGGCGCGCGGATCGCCTATAAGCTGCGCAAGGATGACAGCGATCACAGCCTTGATGCCGATGTCGTGCTGGTCGCCACCGGGCGTAAACCCTTTACCGAGGGGCTGGGGCTTGACGCGCTTGGCGTCGGGCTGACCGATCGCGGCCAGATCCAGACCGACGCACGCGGCCAGACCAACATCCCCGGCATTTACGCCATCGGCGATGTGATCACCGGCCCGATGCTGGCCCACAAGGCCGAAGACGAAGGCATCGCCGTGGCCGAGACCATTGCCGGTCAGCATGGCCATGTGAATTACGGCATTATCCCCGCCGTGATCTATACCACGCCCGAAATCGCCACCGTCGGCCAGACCGAAGCGGCGCTGAAACAAGCGGGCCATACCTATAAGGTGGGCAAGTTCTTTTTCATGGGCAACGGGCGCGCGAAAGCGGTGCATCAGGGCGAAGGTTTTGTAAAAATCCTCGCCGATGCGGAAACGGATCGGGTGCTTGGCGCGGCGATTATCGGCCCGTCGGCGGGGGAATTGATCCACGAGATCTGCGTAGGCATGGAATTCGGCGCCGCCGCCGAAGATATCGCCCGCACCTGCCACGCGCATCCCACCTATTCCGAAGCGGTGCGCGAAGCCGCGCTGGCCTGCGGCAGCGGCGCAATCCACGCATAAGCAGCGATCAGACGGAAAAGGCCGGGCGATTTGTCCGGCCTTTTTTGTTGGCGTTTTCTTGCTGATAGGGCCGTCTCCAAGCCGAGGGCCGGTTAAAATGGATCGCTTAACACATGCCACATAGGCCGGCGCCCGCCCCGTGTGGCGGTTCAGGCGCTGCTCGGCGTGCCGCCGGGCGGAACCCCTACCCCGCCAGCAGGCGCAGCCCCTGCGTCACATCCGTGCGCACCGCCAGCCGCAGGCCGGGCTCATCGCCTGCCTTTAGCGCCGCCACGATCAGCCGGTGGTTATGCGGCACCTCGGTCCGGCGCAGCCGCCCATAAAGCTTGCGCATCGTCGGCCCCAGTTGCAGCCAGACCGTTTCCGCCATCGCCAGCATCGCCGGCGCCTGTGCGCGCAGGTAAAGCGTGCGGTGGAATTCCAGATTGGTGCGGATATAGCCCACGGCATCCTGTTTCACCACGATCTGCGCCATGGTGGCATTGATCGCCTCAAGCCGCTCGATCAGCGCCATATGCGCGCGCGGCAAGGCGCGGCTGGCCAATTCCGGTTCCAGCAATGCGCGCAATGCGGCCAGTTCCTCGATCCGTTCGTTCGACAACTCGGGCGTCGATACCCGGCCAGACGAGCTGAGCGTCAGCGCCCCTTCGGCCACCAGCCGGCGCACCGATTCGCGCGCGGGCGTCATCGACACGTCAAACTGCTTGCCAATGCCGCGCAAGGTCAGCGCCGCGCCGGGCGACAATTCGCCATGCATGATCTGGCTGCGCAATGTGCGGTAAATCCGGTCATGCGCCGCCATCGAGGCGTCATGGCCGCTGCGCGATATCTGAACCATCCTGCCGTTGCCCCCGTCAATCCTCAAACCGATAGTGATGCAGCGCCGCGCCATTGGCCCGCAACCAGGCGCGCGGCCCGGCGTATTCGGGGCAAAGCCGCGCGACCACCGCCCAAAATGCCGCCGAATGGTTCATTTCCACCAGATGCGCCACCTCATGCGCGGCAACATAATCAAGCACCGCAGGCGGCGCCATGATCAAGCGCCATGAATACATCAAATGCCCCGCCGATGTGCACGATCCCCAGCGCGAACGCGTATCGCGCAGGCTGAGCCTGGCATAGCCCACCCCCAGCGCTCGGGCATGATGATCGGATGCCGCCACCAGCCGCATTCGCGCCCGCAGTTTCAGGAATGCCGCCACCCGCGCCGCAACCATATTGCCCGGCGCCACATGCAGCGCGCCCCCCTGCAGCCGCGCCACCGCCCCCGCGCCCGCCACGATCGGCAAAAGCGCACCTTCATATAGCACCGTGCCGCCGATCCGCGGCACCTGCACATCGCGCGCGGGCAGGTTGGCACGAATCCAGGCCTCTTTTTCGCGGGCGAATTGCACGGCCTCGGCCTGCGGCGTCCAGGCAGGCAGCGACAGCGTGACACGCCCATCCAGCCGCGAGACACGCAGATTGATCCGCCGCGACCGGGTCGAGCGCAACACCATGATTTCGATCGGCGGATCACCCGGAAGAATCACCTGCGCCATGCCTGCCCCCCTGCTTTCACCCTTTTAACCCGGGCCGCGATCCCCACGCCAGACCACAGCCGCGTGAGTTTCGCCAAAAGCCTTTGACAGCGGGGGCGCATTGTGGCAATGCCCGCCCAATTCCTGCAAATTCTGGACGATGAAAGGGGTAGCCAATGCCCAACGAAGAATGGGGCGTCAAACGTCTTTGCCCGACAACCGGCAAGCGCTTTTACGATCTGGGCCGCGATCCGATCATCAGCCCCTATACCGGCGAGGTCGTCACCTTCGACCTGAACAACAAGGCGCGCGTGGCGGTCACGGAAAAAGCCTCGGCCAAATCGGCCAAGGGCGATCTGCTTGACGATGATGATGACGTGCTGCTCGACGACGAAGATGGCGATGATGTGGATATCGATCTCGATGATGATCTGCTCGATGACGAAGACGATGGCAATGTCTCGCTCGACGATCTGGCCGATGTCGCCGCCGATGATGACGATTGATCCGAAAAGCGATTTTTGTGCTTGAAGATCCCGGCGCAAAGCCATAATACGCGCGGCAGGGCGATGA
>JBBAGE010000155.1:0-4633 GCA_041655055.1 Paracoccaceae bacterium | reverse complement strand
GGCGGCGGTTGGTCCGGATGCCTTTGCGCTTGCGGATGGCGTTATGCGCAGCTGGTTTGGCAAGCTGGTCATGCTCGGGTCGATCTGGGCGCTTTGGTATCATTTTCTGGCCGGGCTGCGGCACCTTTACTGGGATAGCGGCCGTGGCTTTGAACTTGCAACCGCTGATCGCATGGCATGGGGGGTCTATATCGGCTCGGTCGTGCTGACGGTCGTAACGGTTGTTATCCTGTGAGAGGCAAGAACATGGCATATCTGACAGACCGCAAACGCGCCGTGGGGCTTGGTTCCGCGCGGGAAGGGGCGCAGGCCCATTGGTGGATGCAGGTCAGCGCCTGGTCGCTGGCGATCCTGATCCCGCTGTTCGTCTTTACCTTTGGGCGGATCGTTGGCGCCCCCCATGCCGAGGTGGTGGCCTATTACAGCCAGCCCTTTCCCGCGATCGTGGCCGCGCTGACGCTGATCGTCACGATGCTGCATTTCAAGAATGGCGCCCGCGTCGCGATCGAGGATTATTCACGCGGGGCACTCCGCAAGACGCTGATCATTGGCGTGACCTTCATCAGCTATGCCGCGATGGCCACCGGGCTGTTCGGGCTGGCCCGTATCGCGCTTTGAGGATCTGACAGAATGGCTGCTTACGAATACGAAACCCACGAATATGATGTTGTTGTGGTCGGCGCCGGCGGCGCCGGGCTGCGCGCCACCCTGGGCATGGCCGAACAGGGGCTGCGCACCGCTTGCGTGACCAAGGTTTTCCCCACGCGGAGCCACACCGTGGCCGCGCAGGGCGGGATTGCTGCATCCTTGGGCAATATGGGCCCCGATAGCTGGCAGTGGCATATGTATGACACGGTCAAAGGGTCCGATTGGCTGGGCGATACCGATGCCATGGAATATCTGGTGCGCGAGGCCCCCAAGGCGGTCTATGAGCTGGAACATTACGGCGTGCCGTTTTCGCGCACCGAAGAGGGCAAGATCTATCAGCGCCCCTTTGGCGGCCATACCACCGAATTTGGCGAAGGCCCGCCGGTGCAGCGCACCTGTGCCGCCGCCGACCGCACCGGCCACGCGATCTTGCACACGCTTTACGGCCAAAGCCTGAAACATAACGCTGAATTCTATATCGAATATTTCGCCCTTGATCTGATCATGGGCGAAAATGGCGAATGTCAGGGCGTGCTGTGCTGGAAGCTCGACGATGGCACTTTGCACCTGTTTTCCGCCAAAATGGTGGTGCTGGCGACGGGTGGTTATGGCCGCGCCTATTTCAGCGCTACTTCGGCCCATACCTGCACCGGGGATGGTGGCGGGATGATCGCCCGCGCCGGGCTGCCGCTTCAGGATATGGAATTCGTGCAGTTCCACCCGACCGGCATCTATGGTTCGGGCTGCCTGATCACCGAGGGCGCGCGCGGCGAAGGCGGCTATCTGACCAATTCCGAGGGCGAGCGGTTCATGGAACGCTATGCGCCCACCTACAAGGATCTGGCCAGCCGCGATGTGGTTTCGCGCTGTATCACGATGGAAATCCGCGAAGGCCGGGGCGTCGGGCCGCAGAAAGATCACATGTATCTGCACCTGAACCACCTGCCGCCCGAAGCCCTGGCCGAAAGGCTGCCGGGTATTTCCGAAAGCGCCAGGATTTTCGCCGGTGTCGATGTCACCAAGGAACCGATCCCGATCCTGCCGACCGTGCATTATAACATGGGCGGCATCCCCACCAACTATTGGGGCGAAGTGCTGAACCCCACCGCCGAAAACCCCGATGCCGTGGCCCCGGGCCTGATGGCCGTGGGCGAGGCGGGCTGTGCATCCGTGCATGGCGCGAACCGGCTTGGGTCGAACTCGCTCATCGACCTTGTGGTTTTTGGCCGCGCCGCCGCGATCCGCGCGGGGCAGATCGTCGATCCTGCCACGCCCAATCCGGTGCCGAACAAGGCATCGATCGATGCGGCCATCGCCCGGTTTGACGGGTTCCGCAACGCCAGCGGTGCGATCCCCACGGCCGATTTGCGGCTTGATATGCAAAAAACCATGCAATCGGATGCGGCCGTTTTCCGCACCGATAAAACGCTGGCCGAAGGGGTCGAAAAAATGACCGCCGTGGCCGCCAGAATGTCGGATCTGCATGTGACCGACCGTTCGCTGATCTGGAACAGCGATCTGATGGAAACGCTGGAACTGGCCAACCTGATGCCAAACGCGCTGGCCACCATCGTCGCCGCCGAGGCCCGCAAGGAAAGCCGTGGTGCCCATGCGCATGAAGATTACCCCGAGCGCGACGATGCGAACTGGCGCAAACACTCGCTCGCCTGGGTGGATGGCAATACCGTGCGGCTGGGGTATCGCCCCGTGCATCTCGATCCGCTGACGACCGAGGCCGAAGGCGGGATCGACCCGACCAAGATCGCCCCCAAGGCGCGGGTGTATTGATGCGCGCGCGTTTGGCATTGGCGGCGGTCTGCCTGGTGGCGCTGGCCGGTTGCGAAGCAACCGATCAGGCCATGCAAGATACCAGCCGGGTTCTGGCCAAACGTGTGGTGAACGAAGCCGTCGTGCGCCAATTCCCCGGCGCACGCCCCGAACCCTATAGCGATTGCATCATCGACAATGCCAGCATGGGTGAAATCACCCGGCTTGCGGGCGATGCGGTCACCGGGGTGGATGCCCAGACGCTTGACCTGGTGGTCGATATCGCCGCGCGGCCGGATGTGACGCTGTGCCTGCTGCGCGCCGGGCTTCCGGCGGCGGTCTGAGCAACGAATGAAACACAGCGCCTTGGCGCCTAGCAGGATGGAACCGTATCATGGTTGAATTTGCGCTTCCCAAGAACTCGAAAATCACGCGGGGCAAAACCTGGCCCAAGCCCGAGGGTGCGACGAATATCCGCAAGTTTCAGATCTATCGCTGGAACCCCGATGACGGGGCCAATCCGCGCGTGGATACCTATTTCGTTGATATGGATGATTGCGGCCCGATGATTTTGGACGCGCTGATCAAGATCAAGAATGAAATCGACCCGACGCTGACCTTCCGTCGGTCCTGCCGCGAAGGGATTTGCGGTTCCTGCGCGATGAATATCGACGGTATCAACACGCTTGCCTGTATCTATGGCATGGATGAAATCAAGGGCGATGTAAAAATCTATCCGCTGCCGCATATGCCGGTGGTCAAGGATCTTATCCCCGACCTGACGCATTTCTATGCGCAACATGCCAGCATCATGCCGTGGCTTGAAACCAAGACGAACCGCCCCGCCAAGGAATGGCGCCAATCGATCGAGGATCGCAAAAAGCTTGATGGGCTTTATGAATGCGTGATGTGCGCATCGTGCAGCACCGCCTGCCCAAGTTACTGGTGGAACGGCGATAAATACCTCGGGCCGGCCGCGTTGCTGCATGCTTACCGCTGGATCATCGACAGCCGGGACGAAGCCACGCCCGAGCGGCTGGATGATCTGGAAGATCCGTTTAAGCTTTACCGCTGCCACACGATCATGAACTGCGCCAAGACCTGCCCCAAGGGGCTGAACCCGGCCAAGGCAATCGCCGAGATCAAGCGGATGATGGTCGATCGCGTCGTCTGATCGATGGTGGAGGGGTCACTCTCCATAGCGTTTTTGCTGGCAACACTGGCCGGCGCCGCGATCCCGCTTGGCGCTTGGCTTGCCACGCTGGATCGGCTGTTGCCGGTGTGGTCCGATCACGAATTGCGTCATACGGTGGCGGCCTTTGGCGCCGGGGCGCTTGTGGCGGCGGTCGGGCTGGTGCTGGTGCCGCATGGGACCGAACATCTGACAATGGGGCCGGCGCTTGCGCTGTTTGGCGCGGGGGGCTTGGTGTTTTTCCTGCTCGATCGTGCCATTGCGCGGCGCGGCGGCCATATCGCGCTGTTCATCGCGCTGATGGTGGATTTCCTGCCCGAGGCACTGGCGCTTGGCACGCTGCTGCGCAGCTATCCACACGAGGCCTTGATGCTGGCGATTTTGGTTGCGGTGCAAAACCTGCCTGATGCCTTTAGCGCCGGGCGGCAGCTACGCAGGCATGGCGATATGGATCGCCGGTGGCTGATCGTGTTATTCGTGGCGGTGGTGCCGCTGGGCCCGTTGGCGGCGGGGTTGGGCTGGTTCGTGCTGGCCGATTCCCCGCATATTCTGGGCGCAATCTTGATGTTTTCGGCGGGCGGCATCCTTTACCTGTTGTTCGAGGATATCGCCCCGCAAGTGGCGCTGAAACGCCATTGGGCCCCGCCGCTTGGCGCGGTGGCGGGATTCGGTGTCGGGCTTGCAACCTATATGGCGCTGGGCAGCGGTTAGCAGAACCGTTCCGGCCCGATGGAATGGGCATCGTTATAGCGATCGCCATGGGCAAAACCGGGCGGCAGCAGCCGGGCGATTTCGGCGCGATCGGCATCGGTAAAGGCAATATCGCAAGCGGCCAGCCAGTCGCCCACATGGGCGGCGTGACGGGTGCCGGGAATGGGGATCATGTCCGGATCGCGGTCAAGCACCCAGGCCAGCGCCGCCGCGGGCACCGTCCAGCCCCGCGATGCGGCAAAGGCGCCAAAAGCTTCGACCGCCTGGCGGTTCGCGGAATAATTCGGTTCGGTAAAGCGCGGATAGCTTTTCGCA
>JBBAGE010000154.1:0-4824 GCA_041655055.1 Paracoccaceae bacterium | reverse complement strand
TCAATGATCAGATCGTCAATCCGCACCAATCCGCCATTGGCGCCAATCAGATCCAGCCCGAAATGCCCATAAACTGCATTCGGCCCCCAGGCCATGTCGACACCCCCGCGCGCGCCGGTGCCGATAATCGCGCTTATTTCGACCACCTGGCCATATTGGCTCAACGTGACCTCGGGGCCGGTTTGGGTCACATGCGCGATATGCGCCCGCTCTGCATCCCCCGCCCATGCGGCGATCCGCACCCCGGGCAAATTGCCACTGATCGCCTTGACGCGGGCACGCACGCGCAGGTAACAGCCTGGCAGGATTGGCGTTTCCCCCATGAAGCGCAGGCGGGTGATGTCGTCTTGCTTGTGGATCTCCAGCGCGCCACCGAAATCCTGATCTGCCGCGACCAACGCTGCATTGCCCGCGCCCGCCCATGTCGCAGAGCCCGGCGTGCCATTTTCGCGCGACCATTGCCCCAGCCCCGCGGCAAAAGCAGGCGGCATCAAAATCAGCCCGTCTGTGATGGCCTTGTTCATCGAAACCCCTTTCCACATCCACAATTGATGCGCCGCAGACATGAAACATGGCCCGGCGAGAGAGGGGAATACATTCCGACGGTAAAGGCGGCCTTAACCTTGCGCGCGTAGTAGGCGCGCGTCAATATCAATGTAAATCAAATACTTATGTTACGAAGCGCATGTAAAACATGAACCGAAGTCCAAATGTTTTTAACCAGCCAAACCACCCGCCAGCGCCGTATCGATTAGCGCCACGGTTTCTTCGACACCATAAAGCGCGATAAATCCACCAAAGCGCGGCCCCTGCGAGGCCCCTAAAAGCACCTCATAAAGCGCCTTGAACCAATCGCGCATCGGATCAAACCGATCGCGCCCGATTTCAAACACCAACCCTTGCAGCGCATCCCCATCGCGCGGTCCGCCCCATTGGGCCAGACGGGCGCGTAATTCCAATAAAGCCTCGCGTTCCAGTTCATTGGGCAGACGATAGGTTTTTTCCGGCTTTACAAAATCATTGTAATAGCGCACGGCAAAACCGGCGGCCGCATCCAGATCGGGATGGCTTTCGGGGCTTGTATCCGGCGCATAGCGCTGCATGAATCCCCAAAGCTGCTCCTTTTCTTCGGCCCCGGCGACGGATGCGAGATTGAGCAGCATCGAAAACGGCACGACCATCTTGCTTTCGGGGGGATTGCCGCCGTGAATATGCCAGACCGGATTATTCAACCGCGCCGCTGCATCCTGATCGGTATAGGCGCGCAATTGCTGATGATATTCATCCACCGCTTTGGGGATAACATCAAAATACATCCGCTTGGCGGTTTTGGGTTTTTGATACATGAAATAGCTGAGGCTTTCGGTGCTGGCATAGGTCAGCCATTCATCGATCGTCAGCCCATTGCCCTTGGATTTGGAGATCTTTTCGCCATTCTCGTCCAAAAACAATTCATAAGTGAAATGTTCAGGCGCCCTGCCCCCCAGAATACGACAGATCTTGTCGTAAATCGGGGTATTGGCGGCGTGATCCTTGCCATACATTTCAAAATCAACACCCAATGCCGCCCAGCGTGCACCGAAATCTGGCTTCCATTGCAATTTCACATTGCCGCCCGTCACCGGCAGCGTGCAATCGCGTCCATCCTCGTCGGCAAAGGTGATCGTGCCGTCTTTGGCATTCACTTCTTTCAATGGCACATAGAGCACCCGGCCGGAAATGGGCGAGATCGGCAGGAAAATCGAATAGGTTTGCTGACGTTCATCGCGCAGACTGGCTAGCATGACGTCCATCAAATCGTCATAACGTTCGCAGGCGCGCAGCAAGATGTCATCGAACTGGCCACTGCGATAGAATTCTGTTGCGCTGATGAATTCATATTCAAAGCCGAATGTATCCAGAAACCGGCGTAGCATCGCATTGTTGTGATGGCCGAAACTTTCATATTCACCGAATGGGTCGGGAACTGATGTCAAGGGCCGCTGCAAATGTTCGCGCAGCATTTCCTGCGCCGGCACGTTTTCGGGCACTTTGCGCATGCCATCCAGATCGTCGGAAAAACAAACCAGCCGCGTCGGAATATCGGAAATCAATTGAAACGCCCGGCGGATCATCGTCGTGCGTGCAACCTCGCCAAAGGTGCCGATATGCGGCAGGCCCGATGGGCCATAGCCGGTTTCAAACAGCACATGGCCTTTGGCGGGCATTTCGCCTTTGTAGCGGGCCAAAATCCGGCGGGCTTCCTCGAATGGCCATGCTTTGGAAGTCAGCGCCGCTTCGCGCAATTGGGACAGATCGGACATTTCGCCTCGGCTTTGCTGGCAGGGGCTGGATCGGCCCCGGAATGGATCCTCCCTATTGCCGCGTGGCGCATAGGTCAATATTGTCGCGCGAAACAACCTTGCAGGAGCCCCGCTTTGCCCGACATGCCCCATAGCTGGAGCGCGCAGGACGCGCTGGTTGCCGTGATGATCGCGGTGTCCGTTTCGGATGAAAATGTCCGCACGGCTGAACTGCTGGCGATCGAGGCGTTGGTGAACCATCTGCCGATCTTTGGCACCTATGATTCCGACCGGATTCAACTGGTGGCGAAGTCGGTTTTTGATCTGTTGACGGTCGAGGACGGGCTTGACGCGCTGTTCGGGCTGGTGCGCGATGCGCTGCCCGAAAAGCTGTTTGAAACCGCCTATGCCTTGGCTTGTGATGTGGCCGCCGCCGACGGGTCGATCCGCGAAGCCGAGCTGCGACTGCTCGAAGAAATCCGTTATGAATTGATGATCGACCGTCTGCATGCCGCGGCGATTGAACGCAGCGCGCGGGCGCGGCACATGACGCTTTAGGCGTCGTAGACCACGGCCCAGCGTTTGATCAATTCCTGCTGCAGGGTGCGCGCGCGGCGTGTCCATTCGCGCCCGCCGGGGGGGATTTCATGCCCCGCGGCACGGGCGCTGGCGCGGCGTGGCAAATCGCCCGAGAAAATGGCAAATACCAGCGCCCGCCCCCCCGGCGGGTGGATATAGCCGGCAAGCCCGCTGACGAAATCCAGCGTGCCGGTTTTGGCCAGCACCTGCATCGGCAGGCTGCGATCGACCCGGCCCTGCGTATCGCGGAAATCAAAGGGTTTGAGGATCGGCAGCAACGCCCCACGCACCGCCCCATGCGACAACAGCCGCACCATATCGACCGCCGCAATCCGCGATCCATGCCCAAGCCCCGAATGATCGACAAAGGCCGCGCGTTCGGCGCCCAGCGCCCCGGCCGCCCAGGCATTCATCTGCGCGGCAGATGACACAAGCGTCGGCGCAGCAAAGCCCCGCGCCCGGCTGGCGCTAAGCCCCACGACCTCGGCGGTCAGGTTGGTGGAAAAATGCAGCATATCGGCCAGAATCTCGGCCAGCGGCGCGCTGTCTTGGCGCAAGATCTCGGTCATCATCGGCCCGGATGCCTGCGCCCTGCCCTGAAAACTGATCCCCTGCCCGCGTGCCAATGTGGCGAAAACCTCGGCTGCATAGGCGGGCGGATTGCGCACCGGCAACCAGCGGCTGCCGCCATTGCCCAATGCGTTGCGCGCCACGCTCCATTGTTCAGTTTCGCCGTTGGCGGCATAGGTGAAAAGCGGCTGTTCGCGCGCGGCGATCTGCATCGCGGCCATGCGCACCGATGGCTGATAGCGGTCGGTCCGCGCCTGCATCGACAGGGCATAATCACCGTCTTGGCGTTTCCATTCGAAATGCACCCGGTTGAAATTCAGGTTCAGCCCCGAAATCGCCGGATTATAGCCCGCATGGGGCAGTTGGTCGGTATCAATTTCATGCAGGCGCGGCAAAGCCCCTGCATCGACGCGCAGCGCCCCCGCCACCTCGCGCACGCCCAACCCCGCAAGCCGCGCCGCCATATCGGCCAGCGCATCGGTATCAAGGCTGGGATCGCCGCTGCCCACAAGGATCAGATCCCCCTCGATCCGGCCATCCACGATCGGCCCCGTCGCCATCAACCGCGTGGCAAAGCGGTAATCCGCGCCCAAGGCATCCAGCGCATAAAGCGCGGTCACGGCTTTGGCCACGCTGGCTGGCGGCATGGGGCGGGTGGCGTCATAGACCTCAAGCAAGGTGCCGGTGGTGGCATCGGCCACGGCATAGCCCAATTCACCGCCCAGATTGGCTGTCGCGATCAGATCAGCCGCCGCAGGTGCCGCGCGGCGCGCCAGATCGGCCGGGCGGGGCCTGGGCAGGGGCGATTGCGTGATCGGCGCGCCAAGCGCCATCTGCCCCGCCCCGGCAAGCAGTGCCGCAAGGATGGCGCGGCGCGAAAATGTCGATCTGTTCTGCTTGCTCATGCGCAAAGATTAGCGGGCCTTGGCCGGCAGGCGCAAGCCTTGCGCGCTCACACCGGCGTCAACGCGCGGCGCCTCCCACGCGCCGGATGCCCGGATGGCGCTGGACGATAATGCAATCATCGGCACATTCAGGAAACACCAGCGCGGCGCCGGGCCGCGTGCCAACAGCCCCGCCGCATGGCCGCTCAGCCGCGCCGCGCGATAGATCCGCGCCGCGGGGGCGGCGCGCGCCTGTGTGCGCTCGCCCGGGCGGGCAATCACGCCGATCGGCACATTTTCCATGATCCAGCGCCAACGTTCCCAGCGATGAAATTGCGCCAGATTATCCGCCCCCATCAACCACACGAACCGCACCCCCGGATAGCGCGCGAACAGCGATTCCAGCGTTTCGGCCGTATAGCGCGTGCCCAGACGCGCCTCGATATCGGTGATCTTGACGCGCGGATCGCGCATGATCGCACCGGCCTGCGCCAGCCGCGCCGCCATGG
>JBBAGE010000153.1:0-4870 GCA_041655055.1 Paracoccaceae bacterium | reverse complement strand
CCTGCACCGGATTTTTGAGCGGTTCATCAATGAAAGCAAGGTTAACCCCGCCGCCCTGAACCGCGCGCGGTTCATGGAAATCGCGGATCAGGTGCTGGAAAGCGACGCCCCATGGCCCACGGCCCGGCGGCTGTGGCGGGCGCGGCTGGAACGGGTGATCGACTGGTTCCTGGAAACCGAGGCCAAACGCAGGCAAATCGCCCTGCCCGCCGAAACCGAAGCCAAAGGCGCGCTTTATCTGCCAGAGCTTGACTTTACGCTGACCGGAACCGCCGACCGGATCGACCGGACCGCGGGCGGCGAATGGGTGATTTACGACTATAAAACCGGCACCCTGCCCAGCAAGGACCAGATCAAGTATTTCAACAAACAATTGATGCTAGAGGCGGTGATGATCGAACATGGCGCCTTTGACAAAGTGCCGCGCGGGCGGGTGTTTTCCGTGGGCTATATCGGGCTGGGGGCCAAAAGCGATGATCCGTCCTATCTGCTGGCCCCGGGCGATTCAGATACTATTGCAGGGGAATTGCGGCAGTTGATCGGCGAATATCAACAGCGCAGCCGTGGATATACATCGCTGCGCGCAACCGAAAGCCAGAGGATCACCCATGATTACGATCATCTGGCGCGGTTTGGCGAATGGGAACGCAGCGATCCCGCGCAGGGCGAGGACGTCGGATGAACGCGCCCGATGATGCCACGCTGCGCCAGATTACAGCGGCCGATCCGGGCCGATCGACCTGGCTGTCTGCCAATGCCGGTTCGGGCAAAACGCGGGTTCTGACCGACCGGGTGGCGCGGTTGCTGCTGGGTGGCACGCTGCCGCAGCATATCCTGTGCCTGACCTATACCAAGGCCGCCGCAAGCGAAATGCAAAACCGGCTTTTCGCCCGGCTTGGTGACTGGGCGATGAAGGATGACGCCGCTTTGCGCGCGGAACTGGCGGGGCTCGGGGTGCATGATACCGATGCCGCCCGGCTTGCCGATGCGCGCACCCTGTTTGCCCGCGCGATTGAAACGCCGGGGGGTTTGCGGATTCAGACGATCCATTCCTTTTGCGCGTCGATCCTGCGGCGCTTCCCGCTTGAGGCCGGCGTTTCCCCGCAATTTACCGAGATCGAGGATCACGCCGCCCGGTTGCTGCGCGCCGATGTGGTGGAAACCATTGCCGACGGGCCGGATGCCCACGTAATAGACATGCTTGCGCGGTTTTACACCGGCGCGGATTTTGCCGCGCTGACCGCGGAACTTGGTAAATGGCGCGATGCATTCAGCCCCGCGCGCAGCGACGCTGACATCATGGGTTGGTTCGGCCTGCCCGCGAATTTCGACCCGAATCTGGTGCTTTCGGATTGTTTTCTGGGGGCCGAGGCCGCGCTGTTTGGGCGGATCATCCCGTTGATCGGGGCCAGCGGAAAACCCAGTGATGCGAAACTTGCCGCCGCATTGGCCGCGCTGGATATGGCCCGGCCCGGATTCAAGGAATTGCAAGCGCTAGAGACCATTTTTCTGTTCGGCAAAACCGCAAAAAATCCGTTTTGCGCCAAAATAGACACGATCCCCACCAAGGAATGCCGCAGCACGCTTGGCGATGATCTAGAGCCCCTGAACCAGTTTATGGCCCGTATCGAACAGGCGCGCATCCGGCGGTTGGCGCTGTTCGCCGCACAAAAAACCATCGCGCTGCATCGCTTTGCGACCGTTTTCCTGCCCGCCTATGAGGCCCGCAAGGCCGCGCGTGGCATGCTTGATTTCGACGATCTGATCCTGCGCGCGCGGCATTTGTTAACCGATACCGCCGTGGCGCAATGGGTGCTTTACCGGCTGGATGGCGGGATTGACCATATTCTGGTGGATGAGGCCCAAGACACAAGCCCCGAACAATGGCGCGTGATTCAGACACTGGCGGCCGAATTTACCAGCGGCGAGGCCAGCGGGCGCACGATTTTCGTAGTTGGGGATCTGAAACAGTCGATTTACAGTTTTCAGGGCGCTGACCCAGCCGAATTCGGGCGAATGCGGCGGCTTTTTGGCGATAACCTTGCGGCGGCCGGGCGCGATCTGGGCGAATTATCGCTGGAATATTCGTTCCGGTCGTCTGCAGCGGTGCTGTCGCTGGTCGATGCCGCCTTTGCCGGCACCGGCGGCAAGGGCGTAGGCGGCGTGACGCTGCATCATGCGTTTTTCGCGAATATGCCCGGTCGCGTTGACCTCTGGCCGCCCGAGGCCGATGACAAAACCACCGCCGAAAAGCCCGACTGGCAAGACCCCGTGGATATCGAGGCCCCCGATCACCCGAATGTGCGCCTTGCCGCCCGGATCGCCGGGCATATCGCCGAACTGCTGAAAACCGGCTCTATCCCGGACAAACAAGGCTCTATGCGTCGGGTCACGCCGGGGGATTTTTTGATCCTGGTGCAGCGGCGTTCGGGGATTTTCGCCCATATCATCGCCGCCTGCAAAAAGGCCGGGATCGATATTGCCGGGGCCGACCGGCTGCGACTGGGGGCCGAACTGGCGGTGCGCGATATTGCGGCAACGCTGCAATTTCTGGCCACGCCCGATGATGACCTGTCGCTGGCTGCGGCGCTACGATCGCCGCTGTTTGGCTGGTCGGAACGCCAGCTTTACGAGCTGGCGCATAATCGGCACGAAGACCGGCTTTGGCGCGCGCTTTCGCGCAGGCGCGATGAGTTTTCGCAAACCTATACGCTGCTGCGTGATTTGCGCGATCGGGCCGATTATCTGCGGCCCTATGATCTGATTGAACGGCTGTTGATCGTGCATGACGGGCGGCGCAAACTGACCGCGCGGCTGGGGGATGAGGCCGCAGACGGGATCGACGTGCTGCTGGCGCAGGCTTTGGCCTATGAGCGCTCGGACATCCCGTCGCTCACCGGGTTTCTGGATTGGCTGGATGCCGATGATGTCGAAGTCAAACGCCAGCTTGATGGTGCCGGCGATCAGGTGCGCGTGATGACGGTGCATGGCGCCAAGGGGCTTGAGGCGCCGATCGTGATCCTGCCCGATACGGCGCGGCGCGCGTTTCGGCTGCGGCAGGAAATCGTGATGATGGATGGGCAGGCCGTGTGGAAAACCGCCGAGGATGACGCCCCCGCGCCGATGGCGAATGCGCTGCAGATGCTGCGCGATGCCGCCGAAGAAGAAAGCCGACGCTTGCTTTATGTGGCTCTGACACGGGCGGAAACGTGGTTAATTGTCTGCGCCGCGGGCGAGGTGGGCAGCGATCAGGATAGCTGGCATGCGATCGTGCAAAGCGGCATGATCGATGCCGGTGCCCGCGCGCATGATTTCGATGGCGCGCAGGGGTTGCGGCTGGAACATGGCGACTGGTCGGGCGCAGTGCGCGAAACGCCGAACGCCGCGCCTGCCCTGCCGCCCCTGCCGCATTGGGCCACCCTGCCCGCCCCGCGCCCGCCCGAACCAGTGACGATCCTTGCGCCTTCGTCCCTTGGCGGCGCCAAGGCCCTGTTTGGTGAAGGCGGGCTGGAGGAGGAGGAGGCCCTGCGACGCGGGCGCCAATTGCACCGTTTGCTGGAATTTCTGCCCGCCTATCCGCCCGGTGACTGGCCCCGGATCGCCGCCGAATTGCTGGCCGCGGGCGAAGATGCCGCCACCCCGCATGAGGTGGCCGAGCTGTTGCACGAGGCAGGCGGCGTGCTGCGCAACGACAATCTGCGCTTTTTGTTCGGGCCGGATGCGCTGGCGGAAATCGACCTTGCCGCCCCCCTGCCCCAATTGCGCGGCGCGCGTATGCGCGGCACGATCGACCGGCTGATCATCATGCCGGATCGCGTTCTGGCGGTGGATTTCAAGTCTAACGCGGTGGTTCCGACCCATATCGGCGCGGTTCCCGACGGGCTGTTGCGCCAAATGGGGGCCTATGCCGCGGCGCTGGCACAGATCTATCCGGGGCGCGTGATCGAAACCGCGCTGTTGTGGACGCGCAATGCCACGCTGATGATGCTGCCAGATGATGCGATCATGGCGGCCTTGCAGCGGGCCGGGCATCTTGACCCCGTGCCGCCCGCTTCCTAGATTGGCATCAACCAACCGCTAGGAGAGCATCATGGCCACTGTGCCCGTTACCGATCAGACCTTTGACGCCGAAGTCCGCCAGGCCGATGTGCCCGTGATTGTGGATTTCTGGGCCGAATGGTGCGGTCCCTGCCGCCAGATCGGCCCCGCTTTGGAAGAATTGTCGGATGAATATGCCGGCAAGATCAAGATCGTCAAAGTGAACGTCGATGAAAACCCCAATTCGCCCGCCCAAATGGGTGTCCGGGGCATTCCTGCGCTGTTCATGTTCAAGGACGGGCAGGTCGTCTCGAACAAGATCGGCGCTGCGCCCAAAGCCGCGCTTAAAAGCTGGATCGACGAATCCATCTAAGGTAAACGGGCACCCCGCGGGGTGCCCTTTTCATATCGGCCAACCGGATGCGCGCAGGGCGGCAATGATGCCGGCTTCGGCGCTGTCATGGCCTGCATTGATCGCGGTGTGCTGCAAAAACCAGTATAGATAGGCATCAAATTCGGGCTTTGTCCCGGCGGCCTGTTCGATCGCGGCCTGCGCCCCGATAGCGGCCACATTGTCCGCAATATGGTGAAATTCGGCCTGCGCGAACAACACAGCCGGTTTGTGATAGAAATACCCGGCCAAGGCCACGGATGAATTCTGCGTCACGACATAATCGCAGCCGGGCAGAAAGGCATCCATTGCCCCATGCGCAAGGGTGATCCGGGGATGGCCGGCCAGATCGGCCAAAGCGGCACGATCCGCGGGGGAATAATTCTCATTCGGGTGGGTGGTGACGATCAGCGGCCGCTGGCGATCATGCCGCAACACCTG
>JBBAGE010000152.1:0-4892 GCA_041655055.1 Paracoccaceae bacterium | reverse complement strand
TGTGCCCGACAACCAAAGTCGATCTTTGTGCCCAGATGCATGCCGCGATCCAAAGCCTTGGTCCAGCCGCGAAAGAGCGCGATATTTCCGTTGAAACCAAAGGCTGCGACGCGCCGGTGATCATCGCCGGCGATGCCGATCAGCTTTTGCAGGTGTTCAGCAATCTGGCCGAAAACGCGATCAAATACGGCAAAAAGGGCGGCAAGGTGACCATCACCATGACCAAGCTGGACCAAGCGCCGGGCCTGCGCAAACCGGCGGTGCGCGTCGATGTGCGCGATCAGGGCGACGGGATCGAAGCGCATCACATTCAGCGGCTGACCGAACGGTTTTACCGCGTTGATGATCACCGATCACGCGAAATGGGCGGCACCGGGCTTGGGCTGGCGATCGTCAAACATATCGTCAACCGTCACCGCGGGCGGCTGCGGATTGAAAGCGAACGCGGGGTAGGATCGACCTTTAGCGTGACCTTGCCATTGGTGACATCCCGGACGAAAACGCCATAGGCGGGATCTGTGCATCCGTAAGGCCGATAATAGGTATTATGTTATATTTCTGTGTGAACAGAAAAAGCCGGCCCCGAAGGACCGGCTCGATGGTTGGGTTTTCACAAGAAAATCAGCCCTTTGCGACTTTCGCCACTTCGGCCGCAAAATCTTCGGCCTCTTTCTCGATCCCTTCGCCCACTTCCAGGCGCACGAAACCGACGATTTCAACGCCAGCTTCTTTGGCGGCATCAGCCACGGTCACATCGGGATTGACCACGAACTGCTGCCCAAGCAGCGTGACATCGGCCAGATATTTCTTCATCCGGCCTTCGATCATCTTTTCGATCACCTGTTCGGGCTTGCCGGATTCGCGCGCGATGTCGATCTGAACCTGACGCTCTTTGGCGACGATGGCAGGATCAAGATCCGCTTCCGACAGCGATGCCGGGTTTGCGGCGGCGATATGCATGGCGATCTGCTTGCCGATGCCGTTATCCGTGCCTTTCAGCGCAACCAGAACGCCGATCTTGCCCATGCCCGGTGCGGCAGCGTTGTGGACATAATCCACCACCGTATCGCCCGAAACCGAGGCCATGCGGCGCAAAGCCATGTTTTCCCCGATCGTCGCGATTTTGGCGGTGATCGTGTCGGCAACGCTGCTGCCATCGACATCGGCGGCCAGCAGCGCATCGAGATCGGCAGCACCCAGCGCGGCCTGGGCAATGCTGCCCACCATTTTCTGGAATTCGGCATTCTTGCCGACGAAATCGGTTTCCGAGTTGATTTCGACAGCCACGCCACGCCCGTCCGCGACGGCAACCGCCACAAGACCTTCGGCAGCAGTGCGCCCCGATTTCTTGGCGGCTTTCGCCAAGCCCTTGGTGCGCAACCAATCGACGGCGGCTTCCATATCGCCATTGGTTTCGGTCAGCGCCTTTTTGGCATCCATCATGCCGGCGCCCGTGCCATCGCGCAGTTCCTTGACCATTGCTGCGGTGATTGCCATGTCGGCTTTCCTCCAATGTAATCCGTGTCACAACCGGGCGCAGTCAGGCCGCGCACCGGTCTTGTAAATGGCGAGAGCCGCGATCAGGCCTGAGCTTCGGCCTCTTCGCCAAGGCTTTCTTCGAGCGGCGCCGCATCTAGCGCACCCAGATCGACACCAGCCGCACCCATCTGCGCGGTCATCCCGTCAAGTGCTGCACGCGCTGCCAGATCGCAATAGAGCGAAATCGCGCGCGACGCATCATCATTGCCCGGGATGATATAGTCGATACCTGCGGGCGAGCAATTGGTGTCCACCACGGCCACGACGGGAATGCCCAGTTTGCGGGCCTCGGCGATGGCCAGATCTTCCTTGTTCACGTCGATCACGAACAGCAGATCGGGAATACCGCCCATGTCGCGAATCCCGCCCAACGATGCCTGCAGCTTGATCTGGTCGCGTTCCATGTTCAGGCGCTCTTTCTTGGTGAGCCCCTCGGCGCCGCTGGCCAGCACTTCATCGATATGTTTCAGCCGCGCGATGGATTGCGACACGGTTTTCCAGTTGGTCAGCGTGCCACCCAGCCAGCGGTGGTTCATGTAATATTGCGCCGATTTTTCGGCGGCTTCGGCGATCGGGCCAGCAGCCTGACGCTTGGTGCCGACGAACAGGATGCGGCCACCTTTGGCAACGGTTTCGCGCACGACGTTGAGCGCGGCATCCAGCATCGGCACCGTTTGCGTCAGGTCGAAAATGTGAATGCCGTTGCGGTCACCATAGATGAATTCCTGCATGCGGGGGTTCCACCGCTGCGTCTGGTGACCATAGTGCACGCCAGCTTCCAAAAGCTGACGCATCGAGAATTCAGGGAGCGCCATGTCCAATATCCTTTTCCGGTTTGCGCCTCGGCGAAGCCTTGAGGGCAGATGCCCAACCGGCGGACCTTTGGGGATGTCTGTCCCATTGGCCCAAGCCTCGCCTGTGAAGTGATCGCGCATATAGGGTGAATATGGCCCCGGCGCAAGGGCAAACCCGCCCTGCCCGGCCAAATCCCCACCACCCGGGAATCGCCCGAATCGCCGCGCAGCCCGCCGGCTGGCCGCGCCGGAATCGCCATAAAAAAACGCCCGCACAAGGCGGGCGTCAAGTTATTGAGGCAGGTTTCATACAGGCAAGAAACCTATCGAGCAGTGCCCCATTTATACGCGAGCCTTCGCCGATGGCCAAGCTAAAAGTTTGAAAAGATTGCCTGCAGGGGTTAACGTCGGCCTTAAACAAGAACCGAGCAGAAGGTTTTTTCGCGAAATGACGCCCGCATTCCTGCGCAATCCGGTCTGGCTGGCCGCGCTTTGTGCATCCGTCCTGACTGGCCAGAGCCTCTCTGCCGAACCTGCGCATGGCATAGCTATGTATGGCACCCCCGCCCTTCCACCGGATTTTGTGTCCCTGCCCTATGTCAATCCGGATGCGCCCAAAGGCGGCGCCATCGTATTCGGCGAACCGGGCGGGTTCGACAGCCTCAATCCCTTCGTGCTCAAGGGAACGGCGCCATGGGGGTTGAGCATCCATGTTTTTGAAACGCTTTTGGGCCGGTCGCTGGATGAACCCTTCACGCTTTACGGGCTTTTGGCCGAATCGGTTGAAACGCCGCCTGACCGATCCTGGGTGGAATTTACCCTTCATCCGGATGCCCGCTTTTCCGATGGCAGCCCGGTCACCATCGACGATGTGATCTGGAGCCATGAAGTTCTGGGCACGCAGGGCCATCCGCGCTATCACTCGGTCCATGCACAGGTCGCGCGCGTGGAACAGACCGGCCCGCGCAGCCTGCGGTTTACCTTTAACACTGACAACCGCGAATTACCGCTGCTGTTGGGCCTGCGCCCGGTGCTGCAAAAGACGCAGTGGCAGGACAAGCCCTTTGGCGAAAGCGGATTTGCGACTGTGCCGATCGGATCGGGCGCCTATCGGATCGCCGGTTTCGATCCCGGCCGCTCGATCACCTTTGAGCGCAACCCCGATTACTGGGGCGCGGATCTGCCGCTGATGCGGGGCCAAGCCAACCTCGATACCATCCGTTACGAATATTTCGGCGATGGCGATATCGTGTTCGAGGCCTTCAAGGCGGGCGAGATCACTTCGTTTCGCGAAGCCAATGCCGCCCGCTGGGCCAGCCAATATGATTTCCCCCGCGTGATTTCGGGCGATGTGGTGAAATCGGAAATTCCCCATGCACGCCCCTCGGGCATTGCCGGCTATGTGATGAACACCCGCCGCCCCGCCTTTGCCGATTGGCGGGTGCGCGATGCGATGATCCATGCCTTCAATTTCGCCTTCATCAGCGAAGCGGTGACCGGCGGCGATCAGCCGCGCATCACATCCTATTTTGCCAATTCCGAACTGGCGATGCAGCCCGGCCCGGCAACGGGGTTAGAGCTTGCGCTGCTCGAACCCTTTGCGGACAGCTTGCCACCCGATGCGCTTGAGGCCTATTCCCTGCCCGAAGGTGACGGGTCCGAGCGCAACCGCGCCAATATCGGCCGCGCCTTTGATCTGATGGCCGAGGCCGGCTGGAGCGTGCAGGATGGCGTCATGCGCGATGCACAGGGCCGCGCCTTTAGCTTCGATGTTGTGCTCAATCAGGGCGCCACCGAAAGCCGGACGGTGTTCGACTATTACGCCGCCGCACTGAAGCGCATGGGGATCACGCCGCGCATCACGGTCGTCGATAGCGCGCAATATCAGGAACGCACCAATAACTACGATTTCGATATGGCCTATTTCACCCGCGCCCTGTCGCTTTCGCCTGGCAATGAACAGCGGCTTTACTGGTCGTCGGCCATGGCCGACGAGCCGGGCGCGCGCAACTGGATGGGGATGAAATCCCCCGCCGCCGATGCGATGATCGAAACCTTGCTGACAAGCGAAAGCCGCGAAGAATTTACCGCCGCCGTGCGCGCGCTTGACCGGGTGCTGACGACCGGGCGTTATGTCGTGCCGCTGTGGTTTACCGATCACGCGCGCATCGCCCATGTCAAGGAATTGCGCTATCCCGAAACCCTGCCCGTCTATGGCGACTGGCCGGGGTTCCAACCCGAAACCTGGTGGTCGGAGCCATGATGCGTTTTGCGATCCTTTCGGCGTTTCTGACGCTTGCGGCCTGTGCAACGATCGACGGCGTCGGGCAGGATATTTCAACGGGCGCGCGCGCCGTGCAGGATTGGTTCTAGCCAGGTCTTGCAACCATCTGCCCGCGCGCTTACCAAATCGCCATGATTGCGATATCCGACCCCACCCCGCCTGCCCCGCCGCCCGCGGCGTTCAACATGGCCGCCCATGTGCTGGCCCATGCCCCCCGGCTGGGCGACAAGATCGCGCTGGCGGTTTTATCCCCCGGCGGGGCGCAACGCTGGTCC
>JBBAGE010000151.1:0-4932 GCA_041655055.1 Paracoccaceae bacterium | reverse complement strand
CAATGATCAACGCGCCGCAGATTATTGTTTTTGCAGGAAATCACGGCGTTTGCGCGCGTGGGGTTTCGGCCTATCCGGCCGAGGTCACGGCGCAGATGGTGGCAAATTTCGATGCCGGCGGCGCGGCGATCAACCAATTGGCCGCGCTTGCCGGGGCGCGGCTGGATATCGTGCCGCTTGCGCTTGATCGCCCGACCGCCGATTTCACCACGGCCCCCGCGATGGATCAGGCCGAGGTGATCGCCGCGCTGCGCGCTGGCTGGCAGGCGGTCGATCCGGCGGCGGATCTGTTGGTGGTGGGGGAAATGGGCATCGGTAACACGACCGCCGCCGCCGCGATTGCGGCCGCGCTTTTTGGCGGGCCGGTGGAGCAGTGGGTGGGCCGTGGCACCGGGCTTGATGATGCGGGGCTGGCGCTCAAGGCGCAGGTGGTGGCCGAGGGCGTGGCGCTGCATGGCGCCAATGGGGCGCTGGATATCCTGCGCTGTCTGGGCGGACGCGAACTGGCCGGCATGGCGGGTGCGATTGCGCATGCGCGGGTTTTGGGCCTGCCGGTGATCCTTGACGGGTTCATCTGCACCGCGGCCGCCGCGACTTTGGCCAAGGCCGTGCCCGGCGCGCTTGATCACGCGCTTGCGGGCCATGTCTCGGCCGAGGCGGGCCACGCGCCGGCGCTGGCCGCTTTGGGCAAGGAACCGCTGCTTGGTCTGGGCATGCGGCTGGGCGAGGGGACGGGCGCGGCGGTGGCGATCCAGATCGTCAAAAGCGCGCTGGTCTGCCATTCGGGCATGGCTTCGTTTGCCGAGGCCGGGGTGACGGGCGGGTGATCCGCCTCAGCCCGAAATCCGCAGCACGACATCGCGGCCGTTCTTGATATAGCTGATCTCGCTTGCGCTGATAGCGCGCACGCGGCCCCCATCGAGCGTATCGCCCACCTGAACGCGGACCATGCGGCCATTGGCAAGCCGCACCAGCGCCCGGCGATCCGAACTGGTGCCAAAGACGCCGATCAGATTGACCTGCCGCAGCCGCAGCGCATTTTCGATCGTCGCCTGCTGCGCGACCGAGGCCGAGGTTGGGATTTGCGGCGCGGCCGGGGCAACGGCGGCAGCCTGCACCGGCGCGGCAGCGGTCTGGGCCGGGACAGCGGGGCGGACCCGGGGGCGCGCATCTACCAGCGCGCGCGAGATCACGATGGGCGCGGGGGTGACAGCGGCCGTGGATGCCGCCGCTGCCGCCGATGCTGCGGCTGCGGCGGTTGCGGCATTGGCGGCGGCGAGCGTGTCGGCCTCGGACATCGTGTCGGCGGCGACGGTCTCGGTGGTGGGCGTGTCGGCCTCGATCAAGGTGGGGCGCGGCAGCGGCAGACGCGAGGTGAATTGCGGCGCATCCTCGGCTTCGGTCTGGGGCTGTGGTTTTACCTCGGGCAGATCGGGGCGCAAGCGTGGGATAACACCCGCAAGCGCCGATGGGGCGACGATGTCCGGCGCGGCTTGCGATTGTTCGGCCACGGTTTCAGGCGCCTCGGGCAGGGGTTCCGCATCCGGGCGCAAGATGGGTGCGCGCGCGTCGGGTGCCGGGTCTGTCGCGGCGATCTCGGGCGTTGGGGTCATCGCCATCCGCGCCCGGATATCGGTCAGATAGGCAATCAGCGGCAAAGCCACATCAGGCGTGGCAAAGGGCACGGGCTCGGACCGGATATCGCGCCCCGCAAGATCGGCGAGGCCAAGCCCGGGCAGGGGCGTGGTCGCCGGTTTCGGTGTGGGCGCGGGCATTGCCGCCGTGATGGGCGGGTCGGATGCGGGTGTCGCGGGTTCCGGCGCGGTTTCGGGGGCCGCGGCGATGTCGGTCTCTGGCTTTGCGGCGGGTTCGGACGCTGCGGCGATTTCCGCCGGTTCCGCAGGCACCGGCAGTTCGGCCTGATCATCAGTGCCATCGCCCAGCCCGACCGCCCAGACCGCCAGCAGCCCCAGCAGCAAGATCGCCACCAGCGCCACCGCCAACATGCGGCCCCGCCCGGCCTTGGGGGCGTCCGCCTTGCGCCGCGCGCCGAAAACGGTCAGCGCATCGGCGTCAGCCAGCGGGGCCTGCGGCGCGGGTTTGGACACTGGCTTGGGCGAGGGCGCTTGCGCCTTTGGCCCGGGGTTGCCAGCCAGCCTCGGGGCGGTAACGGCAAGCGGCGTTGTTTCGGGCAAAGGCCCGGCCGTCGGCGCGGGCGGCGCCTTTGCCGGCGCGATCACTGGCGCCACGACCGAAGCCGTGTCGGGCGACGCATCCTCGGGCGCGGGGGTATCGGGGGCCGCGGCAAGCTCTGCCGGCGCATCGTGCGGCGGTATATCGGCAGCGATCGGTTCAGGTGCCGCATGCGCAGCGGTGTCATGCAGGGGCGCAGGTTCAGCCCCCATGGCCGTATCGGTTGATGGCGCATTCTTGGGCGTCGGGATGACCGGGGCAGAGCCCCCTGGATCAGCAGGCGGGGCCGCATCAGGCGACAATGCGTTCTCGGGGTCGGTATCGGGTAACGCGGGCTCCTCGTCCGCAGCTGCGGCGATTTCGGGCGTGGTTGCCGCATTCTCAGGCGTTGGGATGCTTGGCTCATCATCGGGCGTGGCGAGCGGCGACGCGGGCAACGGGGCAGCGACCGAAACCGGTTCGGGTAACGGTGCGGATTCGTCGTCCGCAGCATTCGGCGCGGGTGTCGTGCCCGCGGCGGTCTGGGGCGTGGACGGCGATTGCGTTCGCCGATCAGCGCGCGCGACCGTATCAGGTGACGGCGTTGACGCCGCGTCCGTGGCGGCGGGCTGTGCGGGTGCAATGCCCGCGGCGGTATCGGGCGGCCCGGGTTCGGCTGTGGCCCGCCGATGTGCGAATGGCGGTGCGTTGATCGGGGCGGTATCCTCGGGCATGTCTGGCGCGCCGCCATTATCTTGCGTCACCGCAGCGCCCCCGTCATCAAGCAGGGCCAGTCGCACGGGAGCGGCGTCGGGTTCATAGGGATCGCTCTCGCTGATCAGCGATTCTGCGCGGCTGGTCAGACCGAAAAAGGGCTCGCCCCGATACATATGCGGCTCGGGGGCGGCGACGAAGGCAATCGGGTTAAAGCGATGCTCGGCGGCAAAGGCCTCGGCCTCGTCAAGCGTGACGCGCGCGACGGCCGCCAGTTGCAGACGATCCGCATCGGCCTGTTGCCAGACGAAAACGATATCATCGAGCGCATAGGGCGTGGCCCCCTCAAGCGCGGCACACACCGCGGATTCGCGCGCGCCATCATCGCCGCCGGGATCGGGGATATCATCGTAAAGGATCTGGCTGTTGGGGATGACCAGCTTGGTCGCAAGACCGGCATTTTGCAACGCCGCCGCAGTATTGCGCAGATAGGCCAGATCAGAGGCCAGATCCTGCGCATCCAGATTGACCTGCCCCATCAAATGCCAGCCTGATCTGGCGCGGTGCAGCAGGCTGATGCCATCATGGCTAAAATCAAGGGCGAAGTTCGGTTTCATTAGCCTGCATTAGCACAGAATTTTGATGGTGTTTGGCTCACTGTGCGCAGGGTTCAGCCTACAGCGGGATTTCGCCGAAGCAAAGCCAAAAGCGCCGCCCGGCACATCGTCGGGCGGCGCGTTTCGTCATGCCGTCGCGGCACTCAGGGCCTGATCGAGATCGGCGATCAGATCGGCGGGATCCTCGATCCCGATGGAAAAGCGCACGACGTCCGGCCCGGCCCCGGCGGCGGCCAGTTCGGCCTCGGTCAACTGGCTGTGGGTGGTCGATGCGGGGTGGATCACCAGCGAGCGGGTATCGCCCAGATTGGCCACATGGCTGAACAATTCCAGCCCGCTCACCAGTTTGGTGCAGGCCTCATAGCCGCCCTTGACCTGAACGGTGAACAGCGCGCTTGCGCCCTTGGGACAGATCCGGGCCACACGATCGGCATAGGGGGATGACGGCAGGCCGGCATAGGTCACGCTTTCGATCCGGGGATCGTTTTCCAGCCATTCGGCAATGCGTTTGGCATTGGCGACATGGCGTTCCATCCGCAGCGACAGCGTTTCAATGCCCAAAAGCGTGTAATGCGCGGCTTGCGCATTCATCGTCATGCCCAGATCGCGCAGGCCGATGGCGATGGAATGAAAGGTAAAGGCCATCGGGCCAAAGGTTTCGTGAAATTTCATCCCGTGATAGGCGGGTTCGGGCTGCGAGAGCGACGGGAATTTATCCGAAGCCGACCAGTCGAATTTTCCGGAATCGACAATCGCACCGCCGGTGACCGTGCCATTGCCGGTCAGATATTTGGTGGCCGAATGCACCACCAGCGTTGCGCCATGTTTGAACGGGTTGCACAGATAGGGCGTGGCGGTTGTGTTATCGACGATCAGCGGCAGGCCCGCGGCATCGGCGATTTCCGCGATTGCATCCAGATCGGTGATATAGCCGCCGGGATTGGCGATGCTTTCGCAGAAAATCGCGCGGGTATCTTCGTTGATCGCGGCGCGCACGGCATCGAGATCGTCAAAATCGACAAAGCTCGCCTGCCAGCCAAAACGTTTGAACGTCTGGCTGAACTGCGTCAACGTCCCGCCATAACCGCGTGTGGATGCAACAACATTCTTGCCCGGCGACATCAGCGGAAACAGCGCCATGATCTGCGCCGCATGCCCCGACGAGCAGCAGACCCCGCCTACGCCACCTTCCAGCGCAGTGATCCGCGCGGCCAGCGCCGAAACCGTCGGGTTGGTCAGGCGTGAATAGATATTGCCCACTTCTTGCAGCGCAAACAGCCGCGCCGCATGGGCCGCATCCTGAAAGACATAGGCCGTGGATTGATAGATCGGGGTCTGGCGCGCCCCGGTTGCGGGGTCGGGCGGGGTGCCCGCATGAACTTGCAGCGTATCGAATCCATAGGTCTTGTCGGTCATGTCACACTCCCTC
>JBBAGE010000150.1:0-4983 GCA_041655055.1 Paracoccaceae bacterium | reverse complement strand
GGGATGTTACCCGACACGACCGAGACCGCGCCGAATTCGCCCACCGCGCGGGCCGTGCACAAGACCGCCCCATAAAGCAGCGCCCAGCGGATATTGGGCAGGGTCACCCGCCGAAAGATCAGCCAGCCCGATGCGCCGAGCGTCACGGCGGCCTCTTCCTGTTCGCTGCCCTGCGCCTGCATCAGGGGCAAAACCTCGCGCGCGACAAATGGGGCGGTGACAAACAGCGTGACCATCACGATACCCGGCAGCGCGAACAGCACCTGAATGTCATGTTCCGCCAGAAATGGCCCCAGCAACCCCTGCCGCCCATAGAGCAGCAGATAACAGATCCCCGCAATGATGGGCGAAATCGAAAACGGAATCTCGATCAGCGTGATCAACAGCTTGCGCCCGGGAAAACGATGCTTGGCCACGGCCCATGCGGCGGCAATACCGAACAAAATGTTGATCGGCACCACGATCAGCGCCGTGATCGATGTCAGCCAGATCGCGTGCAGCGTGGCCGGGTCCATGATATTGGCGCGGTAAACCGCCCAGCCCTGCGAAAAAGCCCGCGCAAAGATATAGACAAGCGGTGTCACCACCAAAATCAGCGTCGTGATCACCGCAATGGCGATCAAAACCTGCCGGCCGCGCGCGGTGGCGCCCATATTGGGGTTGGCAGTAACCATGGTCATGGCCGCACCTCTTTGTGGCGCAGGGCCCATGCCTGCAACAGGTTTGAGATGATCAGCAGCACCACCGCGAACAACAACAACACGATCGCAATCGCCGCGGCGCCGGAATAGTCGAATTCCTCAAGCCGGATAAAGGCCAGCAATGCCGCGATTTCGGTGCGAAACGGCAGGTTGCCCGCGATGAACACGATCGCGCCGAATTCGCCCAATGAGCGCGCAAAGGACAGGGTGCAGCCCGCCAGATAGGCCGGCAGGATCGCGGGGAAAACGACCCGGCGAAACACCGTCAGCGGCCCTGCCCCCAATGTGACGGCGGCCTGTTCCAGTGCGGGGTCCAGATCCTCAAGCACCGGCTGGACGGTGCGCACCACAAACGGGATCGAGGTGAACGACATCGCCAGCGCGATGCCCCAGATCGTATAGACGACCTGAATCCCCATCGCCTCAAGCGGCGCGCCGAACCAACCATTCGCCGAAAACAGCGCCGTCAGCGACAGGCCCGCCACCGCCGTGGGCAGGGCAAAGGGAATATCCATCAGCGCATCCAAAATCCGCTTGCCGGGAAAATCGTAACGCACCAGCACCCAGGCCATCAGCAGGCCGTAAACCGCATTCACGATCGTGGCCATCGTGGCCGCGATCAGCGTGATCTTGAATGCCGCAACGGCGCGGGGCGCCGTCACGATTTGCCAGAACCGCTCGACTCCGATATCCGCGCCTTTCAGCAACAGCGCCGCCACGGGGATCAGCACAATCACGGTCAGATAGATCATCGTCACGCCAAGGCTCAGCCCGAAACCCGGCAGAACGCGCTTGGCGCGGATGGGGGCGGCGGCGGCGATCATTGGTTCACAAAGACCTGATCCAGAATGGCACCATCGGCCAGATGCTCGGCGCGGATCGCATCCCAGCCGCCGAATACGTCATCCACCGTGACCAGACGCACTTCGGGGAAGCTGTCGGCATATTGCGCCGTGACATCCACATCCTGCACGCGGTAGAAATTCTTGGCCAGAATATCCTGCGCCTCGGGGGTATACAGATATTCCAGATAGGCTTGGGCCAGTTCGGTCGTGCCTTTACGCTCGGCCACTTCGGCCACCACCGCCACGGGGAAGGCGGCAAAAAGGCTGACCGATGGCGTCACCCGCTCGAACCCGGCATCGGCATATTCCTGGGCGATGCCGCCGGTCTCGGCCTCGAACGTGATCAAAACATCACCGATATTGCGCTCGGCAAAGGTCTGGGTCGCGGCGCGCCCGCCGGTATCGAACACTGGCACCGATGACAAAATCGCGCGCACGAATTCCTGCGCCTGCGCATGATCACCGCCGTTGGTTTCAAGCGCATAGGCATAGGCCGCCAGATAGGTGTAACGCGCATTGCCCGAGGTTTTCGGGTTGGGGAAGATCGGCGCCACGTCATCGCGGGCCAGATCATCCCAATCCTGAATATTCTTGGGGTTGCCGGCGCGCACCAAAAATGCCGGCAGCGAATAAAAGGGCGACGCCCCGTTGGGAAACGCATCGCGCCAATCGGCGGGCAACAGGCCGCCTTCGGCCAGCACGTCGATATCGGTTTCCTGATTGAACGTGACAACATCGGCGGCCAACCCTTCGAGAATGGCGCGCGCCTGACGCGATGACCCGGCATGGGACTGGTCGATCACCACATCGCGCCCGGTCTCGGCCTTCCATCTGGCGGCAAAGGCGGGATTGATCTCGGCAAACATTTCGCGCCCGATATCGTAGCTGACATTGAGCAGGCTATCTTGGGCAACGGCGGGCACGGCAAGGCCGAGCGCCAGCACCGTGGCGGCAATACGGATCGGTTTCATCAAAAAGACTCCTTGGAAATCCTGACAGGGGTGTGTTCGGGTTCAGTTTGTGCCCCGCTGGCCGGTGGGGCGGAAAAAATCCGCCCGGCCTCGGCCCGCAGGGTGACGCGCATATCTTTGGCCAGCGCAGTGGCCGCTGGGTGGCGCCGGGGCAGATCGGCCTCGACCACGCCTTGGGGGCCTGCCAGCGTCAGGCGCAGATCGGCGCCGGTGCTGACAATGGATGTGATCGCAAAGGCCCCGGCCGGATCGGCCACAGGCACGATATCGGCAGGGCGCAGAAACAGCCGCGCCGGCCCATCGGGCAGCGCCACCCGCGCGAGCCCCGTTGCATCGAGCCCGGCCGCCGTGGCGCGCCCCGCGCGCATGGTGACGGCCAGTTCCACCGTGGCCCCCATGAAACGCGCGACAAAGGGCGTGGCCGGATGGTCATGGATTTCATTGGCGGTGCCGATCTGTTCGATCCGGCCTTCGCCCATGATCACGACGCGATCGGCAAGCTCGAACGCCTCTTCCTGATCATGGGTCACGAAAATCGTGGTCGAGCCGGTGGCATCATGAACCTCGCGCAGCCAACGCCGCAGATCGCGCCGGATCGCGGCATCCAGCGCGCCAAAAGGTTCATCCAGCAACAAAAGCGCCGGTTCGATCGCCAGCGCCCGCCCCAGGGCCACGCGCTGACGCTGCCCGCCCGACAGCGCGGCGGGAAAACGCTCGGCCAGATGATCGATCTGCAGGAAATGCAGCATCTCATCGACCTTGGCGGCAATCGCGGCCTTGGACGGGCGCTGTGCATGTGGGCGCACGCTCAGCCCAAAGGCGATATTCGCGCGCACGCTCATATGCGGGAACAGCGCGTAATGTTGAAACACGAAACCGATGCGCCGCTTTTGCGCGGGCAGTTGCAGCCAATCCGTGCCATCCACCACAAGCCCGCCGGCATCGGGCCATTCCAGCCCGGCGATGATTTTCAAAAGCGTCGTCTTGCCCGAACCCGACGGCCCCAGCAGGGCCACAAGCTCGCCCTTCGAGACACCCAGATCAATGCCGCGCAAGACCTCGGTTTTCCCGAATCGCTTCATCATTTGCGAAATCGTAATCGACATCGGCTTTCCCTTCAGATTGCCCGCAGTGGTAAAGGCCCTGCCCCGGCCACGCAATCTGTTGAAACCCCAAGGCTTTCGCCGGGCTTGGGAATAATTTCCGCGAACCTGCCTTTGAATCGGACCCTGTTCCGAACGCCCCGCCAGCCCGCATCCGGTTTTCCACCCGAACCGGCCGGGACGGGGCATGTTTCTTTTCTTGCCCACGCCACGAAAACCGCCATTTTTCCGCGAAAATCAGCGAAATCCATCCCCCCTGCCCCGCCATGGCATCAGGTGATTCCATCGCCCGGCCTGTGATCGCGGTTGAAAAACAAAATTCCTGCCCCTAATCTGACAACACGGGCCACACAGGGCCCGCGCGTCAGGAGATTTTCCGCGCAATCGGAAAATAAGGTATGGACGACAACGCAACCGCCTCGACCAATTCGCCGCATGGCGCCGGAACGCGCGCAACTGCCGGCGGTCTTGATGAAAGCACTGACGACAGTTCCGAAACGCCGGAACCTGATCCAGCGCATACATCCGAACCGGATGAACGCAAGATATCGGACATCCTGAACCAGCTTGCCGTCGGTCATACGGCGGACCGCGTGATGATATCCGATATCGTCACCGCGATGGAAGGCCGCGCCATTGGCGCGCTTTTGCTGTTTTTCGCGCTGCCCAATACGCTGCCGACGCCGCCGGGCACATCGGGCATTCTGGGCCTGCCGCTGATTTTCCTGTCGGTGCAGATGATGCTGGGCCGCTTGCCATGGCTGCCGCGTTTCATCGCCGACCGCTCGCTCTCGCGTGAGGATTTTCGTCGCTTGATGGGGGCCATGTCGCCTTGGCTTGCGCGCGCCGAGCGCCTGCTCAGCCCCCGTTTTCCGTTATTCAGCCAACCCGCATCCGAACGCGCCCTGGGTGCGCTTTGCCTTGTGCTGTCGGTCGTGCTGTTTTTGCCGATCCCGCTGGGCAATATGCTGCCCGCCTTTGCCATCTGCGTGATCGCGCTTGGCCTTTTGGAACGCGACGGGCTGTGGATCGGTTTTGGCGCCGTCACGGGCATTGCCGCGCTGATCATCGTTTGGGGCGTGATCTATGCGCTGCTGCGGGCCGCGCTATTTTTGCTCGGCGGCGTGTTTGCATGACCGATTGCACTATCCTTTCACTGACACCTCTGTTTAATCACGGGCAATTCCTGCCCGTTCAGGAGCCCGAAACACATGTTTTTTGAATGGATGTCCGATCCCGCCGCATGGGCAGGTCTGCTGACATTGGTTGTGCTGGAAATCGTGCTGGGTATCGACAATCTGGTCTTTATCGCCATTCTGGCCGACAAACTGCCCCCCCATCAGCGCGAAAGAGCCCGGGTCAT
>JBBAGE010000149.1:0-5107 GCA_041655055.1 Paracoccaceae bacterium | reverse complement strand
CCACAACCGGATGGCCGACGAAATCGCAGCGCATGCCCGCAGCCTCCATATAGGGGGGCTCAAACGGCAAAAGCGCCAACACCTGATCGATATGGCGCGCCATGCGCACCGCCCGGCCCGGCCGCCATGCCCAGACCGAGGGGGCGACATAATGGATCGTGCGGATTTTCGGCGCCGCCGCGCGGACCCGTTTTGCCACGCGCAGGCAGAAATCCGGGCTGTCGATGGTGATTAATGCCGCCGCATCCGAAGCCACCGCCGCATGCGCGGTTTCAATCACCCTTCGGCGCAATTGCCGGTATTTTGGCAAAACCTCGGCAATCCCCATGACCGAAAGTTCCTGCATCGGGAACAGGCTTGTTAACCCTTCGGCCGTCATCAACGGGCCGCCAACACCAAAAAACGCGGCTTCTGGATCAAGCTGTTTCAGCCCCGCCATCAGCGCCGCGCCCAACCTGTCGCCCGAAGGCTCGCCCGCGACCAGAAAATAGCGCATCACAGCGCCGCAAGGAAAAGACCGGTGGCAAGCAGCGCCTCTTCGAGCGCATCGCGTTCCAGCACCATCACCCCTTGCGCATGGATCACGATGCCGGCCAGCCCCGCTTCATGCGCCGCGGTGATCGTATCAGGCCCGATCGCGGGCATATCGACACGCATATCCTGCCCGCGTTTCGGGGCCTTGACCAACACCCCCGGCGCGCGGCGCAGCGCGGGCGGCGTTTGGCCCACGAAACGCAGCATCGCATCCGTGCCCTGCAGCGTTTCAATCCCCAGACACAGGCCCGCCGCCACCACGCAGCCCTGCCCCAGATCGAGCGGCGCCAGCGTGGCAAGGATTTCATGGCCGCGGATGGCATCCATGGCCTCATCCTCGCGCATGTCGCGGCCCAGCATTTCGCCCTCGGACAGGCAAAGTTCGGGCAGCACATCAACCGGCGCGCGCACGGCGAAACCCTGGGCCTCGAACAGGTCCACAACCTCGCGCAGCAGGGCATCATCGCCCGATTGCAGCGCCGGGATCAGGCGGGGGGCAAAGCCCTTCATCACATCGTCAAAGCGCGCCGGATCAAGCGCGGGGCGGATCAGCGCACCGGCAAAGACCACCGCGCCCACGCCGGCGGCGCGCAGATCGGCAAATAATGTGCCGATCCGCTCGATCTCGGCCCGCAGGCTGGTGATTTCGTCGGGAATATCGGCCTCTTGCCCGGCAATCGTCACAAAGACCGCATCAGGCAGCGCATCGGCCAAAAGCCATGGCAGGATGCCGCCCCCGGCGATAATGGCGATCCGCGTGCTCATTTCGGGGTCAGGAACGAGCGGTCGCTCGCCTCCAGCACGAAATCGACGATCTGGCGGACATAGGCGCTGTCATTTTCATCGCCCAATCGGCGGGCGCGGTCCTGAAAGGCGCCTTCATCCTGCGCCAGCATCTGATAGGCGGCGCGCAGGGCCTTGATATCGGCGCGCGATACGCCGCGCCGTTTCAGCCCGACCAGATTCAGCCCGTCAAGCTGACCGCGCGGCCCCTGCACCAGACCATGCGGGATCACGTCATTGGCCACCATGGTCACCGCGCCGATGATCGCCCCCTCGCCCACGCGCACGAATTGATGCACGCCCGACAGCCCGCCGATGATCACGTCATTGCCGATGACACAATGCCCGGCGATGGCCACCTGATTGGCCAGAATCACCCGGTCGCCCAATTGCGCATCATGGCCGACATGGGCGCCGGTCATCAGCAGGCAATCATCGCCGATCCGCGTTACACCACCACCGCCCGCAGTGCCGGTATTGAGCGTCGCGCCTTCGCGGATGCGGTTGCGCTTGCCGATGATCAACTGCGTCTGTTCGCCCGCGAATTTCAGATCCTGCGGGATTTCACCCACAACGGCAAAGGGAAAGATCGTGCAATCATCGCCCACGAATGTATCGCCGGTAATCACCGCATGGCTTTTGACCGTCACCCGTTCGGCCAGCCGGACCTGCGGCCCGATCACCGCAAAGGGGCCGATCACGCAGCCTGCGCCGATCTGTGCGCCGGGTTCGATCACCGCGCCGGGGTGGATCTGCGCGCTGGGGTGAAGCTGCATGGATCAGCCCCCGTTCATATCCATCATGGCCGTGAATTCGGCCTCGGCGGCCAATTCGCCGTCAACCTCGGCGCGGCCGGTAAATTTCCAGATCTTGCTGCCGCCGCGTTTGGTGGTGACATGCAGGCGCAGCACGTCGCCCGGCACCACCTTGCGGCGGAATTTGCATGCATCGATCCCCATGAAATACACAAGGAAATTGCGATCCGCCAAGTTTTGCCCCACGCCCACCATCACGGCCGCTGTCTGGGCCATGGCCTCGATGATCGTCACGCCGGGCATGATCGGCGCGCCGGGGAAATGGCCCTGAAAATGCGGCTCGTTAAAGGTGACATTCTTGATGCCGGTGGCCGATTGCGTGCCGATGATATCCTCGACCCGATCGATCAACAGAAACGGATAGCGGTGGGGAATGATCCGCTGGATCAGGCCGATATCGGCGCTTTGGGGCATGTCGCTCATCACTTGCCTTTCTGGGGGCATGGAATATCTGCCGCTGGTCCTAACAACTGCCGCCGTGCCTGACAAGGTTCACTCGCCGCGCGGCGGCTCGGGGCTGAGCAGCGGCAATTCCGGCGCGGGCAGATCGGCAGGCGCATCGGTTTCGGGCAGCGGATCAAGCGCATCCTCGCCAATGCGTTCATTGACACGGCTGATGGCCTCGACCGTCACATCGATGCTTTCAGCCGAAAGGAACACTTCGTGACGTTCAAACACCACCACTGCATTTCTTTGGCGCGCGATATCGGCCAGAACCGGGGTCAGTTCTTCGATAAAACGCTGGCGGCCTTCTTCGTCCATCATCTGCACGGCGCGGGCTTTCGCATCCTGTTCGGCCCGGATCGCCTGCACGCGGGTATCAAATGCATCGGCCTTGGCGCGAAACTCGGCCGGGGCAAGGTCGGGCCGCTGTTCGGTCAGGGCCTGTTCCTCGGCGATCAATTCGGCCTCGATGCGGTTGTTTTCGGCAACCAGCGCCTCGGCGGCCTGTTTGATCTGGCGTTCCAGCGCGACGCCGAACAGCGAATTGGCAAAGACGGCCTCGGTGTCGATGGTCAGGATGTCGGAGGGCGCCTGCGCCAGCGCTGCGGGGGTGCAAACGCCGATCATCAGCGCCACCACCCCCTGCCGCAACAGCGCCCGCATCCTTAAAACCGGGTCGAAATGGTCACGTCAAAGTTCTGTTCGCGGTCGCCCGGCTCCATGCTGAGCGCGCGGGAAAAGTTGAACCGCAGCGGCCCGATGGGCGTGTTCCAAAAGATCGAAACACCCGCCGATGAGCGCAGCTTGAAGCTGTCGTCGATCGTGCCGCCAAGCGTATCATCCAGCCCCCAGACCGAACCTGCATCGACGAACACCCCGCCCGAAATGCCATATTCTTCGGGCAGGCCCAGCGGGAATTCGCTTTCCAGCCGGGCGACGGCGAAATAATTGCCGCCGACGGCCTGACCGTCGTCGCGCGGGCCGATGCCGCCGGGGGCAAAGCCACGAAACCGGCTCGGCCCAAGCTGAAAGCGGTCATAGATGCGGCTGCTGTCATCGATCGCATGGATCGCGCCGCCCTCGATCGTGGCGCGCAGCGTCAACTGTTCATTCAAAAGCTGGGTTTCCGCGCCCATCAGCGCCGTCGTGCGGATATATTCATTGGATCCGCCCAGCCCGGAATAATCCTGACCAAAGCGGAACACGAAACCGGCGGTGGGATTCAGCCCGGTGCGGCGGTTGTCGAAACTATATTCATACCCCACGGATGAGGCAATTTCCGCGCCCCGTGCCTGATCCTCCAGAATCAGGTCCGAGGCTGAGGGTTCTGCCCCCGTCACCCGGTTGCGCTGAAGCCGGTAATTGACCGAAAGATTGCCCGCCTCGCTGATCGGAAAGGTGAGCGAGGGCGAGAGGCTGATATTTTCGGTCTGATAGGCGGCATAGGAATAATCGGTTTCTGTATAGGATGCCGCAAAGCGGAAATACAGATTGCGGCCCAGAAAGGCCGGCTCGCCAAAGACAAAACGCCCCGAGGCATCTTCGGCCCCGATCACGGCGTCAAAACGTAATTGCTGGCCGCGCCCCAGAAAGTTGTCTTCGGAGATGTTGAAGGCCAGCGCCGCACCCGATTCTGCGCCATAGTTGACGCCGAATGAAAACGAACCGGTGGGCTGTTCTTCGACATTGACGCCGACGATCACCTGATCGGGGCCCGACCCCTGCCGCGCCGCCACATCCGCGACCGAGAAAAAGCCAAGCGCGCGCACGCGTTCGGCCGCTTCGCGGATTTCGCGGGGATTGAACGGGTCACCTTCGACCGCGCGGAACTGACGCCGGATAACGCGGTCAAGCGTGGTGCTATTACCCTCGATATCGATGCGCTCGACGAAAATCCGCTGCCCGCGCACCAGCGCGAACTGGATATCCAGCGCAAGATTGGCCTCATCCCGGGTCACGCGGGGTTCAACACGCAAGAAATTCAGCCCGCGCTGGGTGGCCAGACGCTCCATCCGGGCGACGACATTTTCCACCGCGGTCGGCGAATAGGTCTGACCGGGGCGGATATTGATCACATTCTGAAAATCGGCCGGATCAATGCCGGGATATTCGCTGATCGTCGAAAGCTGGCCGAGGTTATAGCTTTGGCCCTCGGACACATGAAAGGTGATGAAAAAGGCATTCCGCTCGCGCGAGAATTCCGAGGCCACATCCAGCACGCGAAAATCGACATAGCCGCGCGACAGATAGAAATCCGACAAAACCTGCCGGTCAAAAGCCAGCCGTTCGGGCGAATAGGTGTCGCGCTGCACGAATGTGCGCAAAATGCCGGCTTCCTTGGTTTCCAGCACCCGGCGCAGACGCGAATCCGAGAATGCGCGGTTACCGACAAAGGACAGGCGTTCAACCTCGACCACGCGGCCTTCGACCACTTCAAAGACCAGATCGACGACATTGCCCGGATGGCGGATGATGCGCGGGGTGATGCTGGCGGTCAGCCGGCCCCGGTCGCGATAAATCTCGGTCAGTGC
>JBBAGE010000148.1:0-5111 GCA_041655055.1 Paracoccaceae bacterium | reverse complement strand
AGAACCAGCGCGAAAAAGCCAAACAGCATCAGCAGTCGCGACAAGAGATATCTGTCGAATCTTGCCAATCGGGGCCCGCTTTCCTGTTGCTGCATTCGGCGCGACACTAGCCTATGACACCGGGGGGGAAAACTCATATCTGGCCAAGCGCCCGACGCGGCGTTAGGAATGGCAAGAGATTGCTTTCACCTCGCAGGAGAGACCCATGACCGCACCCGCCCAGTTGCAGTTTGCCACGCCCGATCTTGATGCAATCGCCGGATTTGAGGGGCGGGTCGTGCTCTGTCTGGGGGCGGATGCAAAAATGGATCGCGCCGCGCGCCGGATCAACAAACTGACGCGCGGGGCGCTGGCGCGTTTTGTGGCAAGCGATCGGTTTACCAAGCTCAAAGAGGGCGAGGCCGCGGAAATTCTGATGCCGCAGGGCATGGCGGCAGAGGTGCTGCAGATCGTCAAACTGGAACCGAATGCAGGCGTTGATGCGGCCCGCAAGGCCGGGGCCACGATCGGGCGCGCGCTGGCCGGCGGGCAGGTGCTGGTGCAGGCCAACGGGTTCAAACGCGCGGGCGATATCGGGCTTGGGGCAATTCTGCGCGCCTATGCGTTCAACGATCACAAGACCGGCGAGCAAAACCGCGACAAGGGCCCCGGTGCCGTGACCGTTGCCGTCACCCATCCCGAAAATTTCGATGCCGATGCGATCAGCGCGCTGGCGCAGGGAATTTTCCTGACCCGTGATCTGACCAGCGAGCCGGCGAATATCCTGACCACCACCGAATTTGCTAGCCGTCTGGAAGGCCTGCGCGATCTGGGGGTCGAGGTCGAGGTTCTGGATGAAGCGGCACTGGAAGATCTGGGGATGCGCAGCCTGCTGGCCGTGGGGCAGGGGTCCGACAGCCCGTCAAAGGTTGTGGTCATGCACTGGAAAGGCGGCGCCGAGGGTGCCGCCCCGCTGGCGCTGGTGGGCAAGGGTGTCGTGTTCGATACCGGCGGCATTTCCATCAAACCCGCAGGCGGCATGGAGGACATGACCATGGATATGGGCGGCGCCGCGGTGGTGGCGGGCGTGATGCGCGCGCTGGCCGGGCGCGGGGCCAAGGCCAATGTCGTGGGGCTGGTGGGGATCGTGGAAAACATGCCCTCGGGCACGGCGACGCGGCCCGGCGATGTCGTGCGCTCGATGAAGGGTGATACGATCGAGATCATCAACACCGATGCCGAAGGGCGTTTGGTGCTATGCGATGTGCTGTGGTATGCGCAGGAACGGTTCGCGCCTGCGGGGATGATCGACCTCGCCACGCTGACCGGCGCGATCGTCATCGGGCTTGGCCATGAAAATGCCGGGGTATTTTCCAATGACGATGCGCTGTGCGATGCCTTTCTGGCCGCCGCAAAAAATGAGGGCGAGGGCGCATGGCGCATGCCGCTTGGCAAAGCCTATGATGATCAGCTTAAATCCGCGGTGGCCGATATGAAAAACGTCGGCGGGCGGCCCGCCGGATCGATCACGGCGGCGCAATTCCTGAAACGGTTCGTGCGCGATGATACGCCGTGGATTCACCTCGATATCGCCGGGGTGGCCAGCGTCAAATCCGATACCGCATTGGCGCCCAAAGGCGCGACCGGCTGGGGCGTGATGGCGCTGAACCGGCTGATCGCCGATAAATTCGAGGGCTGAGCATCCGGGGGGCGCTTTGGGGGCCGTATTCTTTTACCACCTGACCCGCTCGCCCATCGAGGATGTGGTGACGATGCTGCTGCAACGATCGTTGGATGTGGGATGGCGCGTGGCGGTGCAGATGCGCAGCGCCGACCTGATGATGCAGCTTGATGATCGGCTCTGGACCCATCCGGCGGAAGGTTTTCTGCCGCATGGCATCGCGGGTGGGGCCGATGACGCGCGCCAGCCGGTGTTGCTGGCCTGTGATGCGGCGGCGGGAAATAATCCGGCCTGTGTGATCTCGCTCGAAGGGGTCGATCTGTCGGCCGAACAGGCGCGCGCGCTCGAACGCGGCTGCATCCTGTTCGATGGCCACGACGCCGCTGCCGTGGAACATGCCCGCGATCAATGGCGCAGCCTGACCCGCGCCGGGATCGAGGCGCGTTATTGGGCCCAGGAGGATGGCCGTTGGGTGATGAAAGCATCAAGCCAGGCAAATGCCACGGGCATGTGACACGCCGATAGCCGCGCTAGGGCCGGGCACTAGCGTGTAAGTATCAGCCGATCCCCGGCAATCTCGATCCGGGAAAAGCGGCTCAGATAATCCATCCCCAAAAGCGAGGCAAACAGATCGCCATCGGTGATGAAGGCCGCGACATTGCGATCCTCGACCCCGCCCAATTCCAGCCGGTCAAGCCGGATGCGCGCGGTGCGCACCGTGCCATTGGCCGTATTGGCAATGCCGCCATAGCGCAGCCCATCGAGATCCACCCCCACGCGTGCCGCATCTTCGCGGCTGAGCACCACGGATGTGGCCCCGGTATCGACGACGAATTCCACCGGCATATCGTTGATTTGCAAGGTCAGATAATAATGCCCGTCCATCCGGCGCGGCACCTCGATCCGGTCCATGCCGATCACCGCCTGCCGGGGCATCGCGCGCTGCATATCGTTCCACAGGCCGAATGCCGCCACCGCGCCCACGAAAATCATCGCCCATAACAGCGCATGGCGCAGCATCTGGCCCAGGTGCTGGCGCCCCGACAGGATGAAATATCCCCCCAGTGCCAGCCCCAACAGCGCCAGATAGATCAGCCGCCCGAATGAATGTTCGTCCATATTCAGCCCCCTTGCGCGCCCCATAGATAGGTAGCGGGGGCGGGTTTGTCAGCGCTGCCCGCCTAGCTTTCGGCCTTTTCCAGCTTTTCAAGGGCCGACATCCATAGCGCCTCGGCGCGGTCCAGACCCTCCATCACTTCGGCATATTTGGCCTGCCAGACGGCGGCTTCATCCACGCGGCCATCTTCGTAAAGGGCGGGATCAGCAAGCTTTTTGGCCAGTTTGTCGCGCATTTCATTCAGTTTGCCGACACGCGCTTCGCAGCGGCGTACCTCGGCGCGCAATTCGGTGACTGCCTCGCGCGAGGGTTTGGCACGGGGTTTTTCGGCCTTGGTTTTTGCGGGCGTGTCCGGCGTCAGCAACATCCGCCGATAGGCTTCGAGATCATCCTCATAGGGGGTGACTGCGCCATCTTTGACCAGCCACAGCCGATCGGCCACCATCGACAGCAGATGCATGTCATGGCTGACCAGAATCACCGCGCCGCTATAGGCCGTCAGCGCGTTGACCAGCGCTTCGCGGCTTTCGATATCAAGGTGGTTGGTCGGTTCGTCCAAAATCAACAGATGCGGCGCGGGCAGCGTGGCCAGCAATAGCGACAGCCGCGCCTTTTGCCCGCCCGACAACCGCGCCACCACGGTTTCGGCCTGATCTGCGCCAAGCCCGAAACTGGCCAGCCGCGCGCGCAGTTTGGCCTGCCCCTCGGCCGGGCGTTCGCGTTGCAAATGCTGCAAGGGGGTTTCATCGATATGCAATTCATCGACCTGATGCTGGGCGAAAAAGCCGATGCGCAGTTTTGACGAGCTTACGATCCGCCCCGACATCGGTTCAAGGCGGCCTGATAACAGCTTGGAAAGCGTGGACTTTCCTTCGCCGTTGCGGCCCAGCAAGGCAATGCGGTCATCCTGATCGATCCGCAGGTTCAGCCCGCGCAGCACGACATGATCGCCATAGCCCACGGATACACCCTCGGTTGCGATGATCGGGGGGGATAATTCCTCGGGCTCGGGAAAGGTGAAAACGGTGCGGGCCTCATCCTCGGGGGCGGTGATGGGCGTCATCTTTTCGAGCATCTTGACCCGACTTTGCGCCTGTTTGGCTTTGGATGCCTTGGCCTTGAAGCGGTCCACGAAACTTTGCAGATGCGCGCGGCGCAGATCCTGCTTTTTCGCCTGCGCACTTTGCACGGCGCGTTGTTCGGCGCGCTGACGGGCGAATTGATCGTAATTGCCGGAATAATAGGTCAGTTTGCGCGCATCCAGATGCAAGATCGCGCCCACAGCACGGTTCAGCAATTCGCGGTCATGGCTGATGATCAGCACCGTATGCGGATAGCGCATCAGGTAGTTTTCCAGCCACAACGCCCCTTCGAGATCGAGATAGTTGGTCGGTTCATCAAGCAGCAGATAATCGGGCTGGGCAAACAGCACGCCCGCCAGCGCCACCCGCATCCGCCAGCCGCCGGAAAAAGCCGAACAGGGCATTTTCTGTTCTTCATAGGTAAAGCCCAGACCGCGCAGGATGGCAGAGGCGCGGGCCTCGGCGCTCCAGGCATCGATATCGGCCAGCCGCATCTGGATTTCGGCAATGCGCGTGGGATCCTGTTCGCTGGCCGCTGCCGCCATCAGCGCGGCGCGTTCGGTATCGGCGGCAAGCACCGTATCCAGCAGCGAGACCTCGTTTCCCGGCACCTCTTGTGCGACGCCGCCGATCCGCGCGCGATCGGGAATATCGATCCGCCCGCCTTCGAGCGCCAATTCGCCCTTGATCAGCCGAAAAAGCGTCGTCTTGCCGGCGCCATTACGCCCGATCAACCCGACCTTGTGGCCGGTGGGAATGGTGGCCGAGGCCCCTTCGAACAGGGGGCGGCCTTCGACGGAATAGGTGATATCGGAGATTCTGAGCATGCCTGCCCAATGCAGCAAGCACGCGTCCGGGTCAATGGGGCGCGCATTTGATGGCGGCTCGACTCGGCCGGGCGGCGGGCGTATCACTGCGATCATATTGCGTTTGCAGACGGGATCATCAGCATGTCCGACAAAGACCGCACATTCGCCATCATCGGACTGGGCGCCTTTGGCGGCACCGTCGCAACCGAACTGGCGCGGTTTGGCAATCACGTGCTGGGCATCGATATGGATGAACGCCAGGCCGCGCGGCTGGTGGACGAACTGGCCGAAGTGCGCATCGCCGATGGCACGGATGAGGCGGCGCTGCGCGAAATCGGGCTCGCGCATTATGACGTGGTGGTGATCGGCACCGGGCGCGATCTGCAGGCGAGCATTCTGGCCACGATGCATGCCACCGTGCTGGGCGTGCCGCAGATCTGGGT
>JBBAGE010000147.1:0-5171 GCA_041655055.1 Paracoccaceae bacterium | reverse complement strand
CCCCGCCGTCATGGCGCGGGTGTGGCCATCTGCATCGCCCGAAATGCCGATCAATGCGGTAACACGCGGCTGCGCGCGCGACAATTCGGCGATCAATTCGGTTCCCGACCCATCGGGCAGCCCGATATCCACGATCACCACGCTGGGCCGATAAACCCGCAGATGCCGGCGCGCCGCCGTCAGCGAACTGGCCCGCCGGATACGCGCGCCCGAGCGCAGACATAAAAGCCGCAATGCTTCGCTGGCGAAACGGCAGTCTTCGACGACCAGCACGGTCAGCCCGGTCATCGGGCGTTTGACACTGGGCTGCGGGCCAGTGGGGAAGAGGGCAAATTCATCGGGCATCGGTCCACTCCGCTTGTGACAGGATCACTAGACCCGAATCACATGAACATCGCGTTAACGCGCCTGTGCCAAAGCGCCCCTTGCCAGCCGGTCCCGCCCGGTGGCATAAGCGCCCTGCAACTGCCAATGAAGGAGCCCTCATGATCGGACGTCTTAACCACGTAGCCATTGCCGTGCCCGATCTTGAGGCCGCATCCGCGCAATATCGCAATACGCTTGGCGCGCAGGTCGGTGCCCCGCAGGATGAACCCGATCATGGCGTGACAGTGGTTTTCATCGAATTGCCCAATACCAAGATCGAATTGCTCTATCCTCTGGGCGACAACAGCCCGATCGCCGGTTTTCTGGCGAAAAACCCCGCCGGCGGCATTCATCACATCTGTTACGAGGTCGATGACATCATCGCCGCGCGTGACCAACTGAAGGAATCGGGCGCCCGCGTGCTTGGCGATGGCGAACCGAAAATTGGCGCCCATGGCAAGCCGGTCCTGTTTTTGCATCCCAAGGATTTCAACGGATGCCTTGTCGAGCTTGAGCAAGTCTGATGGCAGTTACTTCGGCAATCGTCCTGTTTCTGGTCACATGGTTCATGGTGCTGTTCATTGTGCTGCCTATCGGGCTGCGCACCCAGGGGGATGAGGGTGACACAGTGCGCGGCACCCATGAAAGCTCGCCGGCGAATTTCCGCGTCTGGCGGGTCGTTTGGCGGGTGACGTGGATTTCGGTGATCGTCTGGGGGCTTATCGTCGCCGTGATCCTGTCGGGCATCATCGAAGTGCGCGATTTCGATTGGATGAACCGCATGGGCCCGCGTCCGGGCGAGGGCTAACCACCCTCAAGCCGGTGGAACAGGTGGGTGAAGCTTGCCACGCCCAGCACGGGCACCAGCAGGTTGACCACCGGGATCGTCAGCGGCACAGCCATCAGCACCCCGGCAAGCCAGATGCGCCCCGCGTGCCGCCGCCGTGCGGCGCGCGCGCCGTCGCGCCCCAACCGGCGCAAAGCCACTAGTTGGAAATATTCGTGTCCCAGCAGGTAACCATTCATTATCCAAAAAATCGGCGCGGCGGCGATCGGTGTCAGCAGATAAATAACCAGCGCCGCGGTATTGGCCGCGATCAGCACCGCGAGAAAGCCCAAGGCATCCATTATGCTTTGCCCCAGCGGCATGGGCGCTGCGGCGGGCAGGTGCGGATAGTGGCGGGCCTCGACCGCATCGGCCACCTGATCGAGGAAAAGGCCGGTAAACAGCGATGCCACCGGCACCATCAGGAATACCGACAGCACCAGCATCATGACCAGCGATACGCCCGATACCAGCGTGTCGATCCAGCCGACGTCGCCAATCAGGGGCAGGGTAATCACATCGGGCAACAGCCATTGCACCAGCCCGACAAAGCCCAGATAGACCCCGATCAGCAGCGCCACGCTTAGCCCGATCCCCAACCAAAGCACCCGGCGAAAACGCGGATCGCCCAGTTGCGCCAAGGCTTTGGCAAAATCGGCGATCATATATCCATCCAGGTGGTGATCGCCGCCAGATCCGGGCGCGGGCGTTCGGGGGGTGCGGATGATTCGGTGCCGATATGGATGAAGCCGGCGATGGTTTCATGATCGCCAAGCCCAAGCCCTTCGCGCACGAACGCGCGGTCATGGCTTGCCCAGCCCGACAGCCAGTTGGCCCCCCAGCCCGCCGCCAGCGCGGCATTGAGCAGCGCCAGACAGACCGCGCCCGCCGACAGGATCTGTTCAGACCCCGGGATCTTGTCTGATGGTTTGGGCGATGAAACCACCGCCACCGCCAGATGGGCCAGATCGAACTGGCTGCGCGCCTTGGCGATCTGGTCGGCGTCCATGTCGAGGGCCTCGCCCCGCGTTTGGGCCAAGGCGCCCAGGCGGCGCAACGCGCTGCCCTGCAGCACGATAAAACGCCATGGTTCCAGCTTGCCATGATCGGGGCTGCGTGCGGCCGCTTGCAGCAGCGGCATCAACGCGGCGCGGTCGGGCGCGGGGGCGCGCAGGGTTTTTGCGGGGCGCGAGCGGCGGGTTTGCAGGAAATGCAGCGCTTCGGGGTTGCCAGTCGTCATGAGATGCCTTTGCATAGGGGGAATTGGGTCTGATGTCGGCTTTCGCAGGGGGCGGGTCAAGGGGGGGACATGGCACGTGACGACATACCGGATCTGGCGCATCTTGCGGTGAGCGGGGCGGAAATCGCCCTGCGTGTCACGCCCAAGGCTGCGCGCAGGCGGCTGGTGGCGGATGCCGAAGGGCTGCGCGCCTATGTGACCGAAGTGCCCGAAGATGGCAAAGCCAACCGCGTGGTGCGCGATTTGTTGGCGCGCGCGCTGGGTGTGGCGCGCACAAGGCTGGTGCTGGTGCGCGGCGCCACGTCGCGCGACAAGGTTTTTCGGTTCGAGTAATTATTTCTTTACGACCAGCCGATAGGTTCCTTCGGGCAGATCAAGGGCTGCGGCCAGATCACGCAACTGGGTTAGCGAAAGGGTAATTTTCTGAACCTTGTCGGTGCGCGGATCAAGCTGTTCGATGGTGACGCCATCGTCAAAGGCGGCGATGGTGATATCTTCGTGCAGATAGGGCGCACCCTCATCGACAAGGGTGATGATCGTGGCATCGAATTCATGTTCGATCGTAAACATCGGGTCAGGCTAGCGCGCGATTGCCGCTTTGCCTAGGGGTATATGCGCCCTGTTGCCGGGTGTGCGATACGATCTGGCGCCTGCCGCGAACAGGCAGTAAACATGGGGCAACAACAAAGGGGCGGATCGATGCGGTGGATATGGCTGGGAATGGTTCTGGCGCTGGCAGGCTGTGTCGAGGTCATGCCCGCCGATCCCTTGCCCACGCCCGGCGCGCCGCCGCCCGCCAGCGCGGATGAACCGCGCCTTTCGCCGCAGCAGGCGGTGAACATGTTCGTCGGCGTTGTCGCGCGGATGAAGCCGGTGGCCGAACGGATCTGCCGCGAACAGAATCCGGCGCTGAACTGCGATTTCGAAATCGTGGTGGACAGCCGCAGCCAGCAATCGAACGCCTATCAGACGGTGAACGCGCAGGGCCGCCCGATCCTTGCCTTTACCGTGCCGCTGATTGCCGAAGTGCGCAATGCCGATGAGCTGGCCTTTGTCATGGGCCACGAGGCCGCGCATCATATCGCCGGCCATCTGACACGGACGCAGGAAACGGCGGCGATCGGCGGCCTTTTGGGTGGAATTCTGGCCAGTGCCACCGGCGCCGGGCAGGCCGGGATCGAGGCGGCGCAGAATATTGGCGCCACGGTGGGCGCGCGGAGCTATTCGCGCAATTATGAGTTAGAGGCCGATCAGCTTGGCACGCTGATCACCTATCGCGCGGGCTATGATCCGATGCGCGGGGCGCAATTCTTTAACCGCATCCCCGATCCGGGCGACCGTTTTCTTGGCACGCATCCGCCGAACAGCCAGCGGATCGAGGTGGTGCGGCGCACCATGGCGAACATGCGCTGAGGGGCAAGCGGCGAAGGGGGGCTGTCTGCCCCCCTTGGCCTGCGGCCAATTCACCCCGAGGATATTTTTATCAAGAAGAAGACAGAGAGTTTTCGGCGGGCGGACCGGCTTTGGGGCGCGGTGTGACGGCGGGAAGCGGGTGCCGTGGCGAAAGCAGCACGGATTTTCAGCTCGCAATGCGGGGGTCGGCGATCTGACTGGACCTTGGCGCCTTAGCCGGCGAGGCGGCCCCACAGGTCGTATTCGCCGGCTTCGTCCACTTCGACGGTGACGATATCGCCGGGGTTCAGCCCCTCAAACCCGTCGTCGATGAACAGATTGCCATCGATCTCCGGCGCGTCGGCTTTGGTGCGGCAGGTGGCGCCTTCGGCATCGACGGTATCGACGATGACCTCCAGCCGTTGGCCGACCTTGGCGGCGAGTTTGGCCTCGGAAATGGCCTGCGCCTTGGCCATGAAACGGTCCCAGCGATCCTGTTTCACATCGGCCGGCACATGATCGGGCAGATCATTGGCGCGGGCGCCGGCGACGTTTTCATATTGAAAACACCCCACCCGATCAAGCTGGGCCTCGTCCAGCCAATCCAGTAGGGTCTGGAATTCGGCCTCGGTTTCACCGGGATAACCGACGATAAAGGTGCTGCGCAGCGTGATATCGGGGCAGGCCCCGCGCCATGCGGCGATTTCATCAAGCGTTCGTGCCGCCGCCGCCGGGCGGGCCATGCGTTTAAGCACATCCGGATGGGCATGCTGGAACGGAATATCCAGATAGGGCAGGATCAGCCCCTCGGCCATCAGCGGGATCAGATCGCGCACATGCGGATAGGGATAGACGTAATGCAGCCGCACCCAGGCCCCAAGGCCCCCCAGTTCGCGCGCCAGATCGGTGATATGGCTGCGCACTTCGCGGCCTTGCCACGGATGGGTATCATGTTTGCGATCCACCCCATAGGCGGATGTATCCTGTGAAATCACCAGCAATTCGCGCACGCCGGCCTGCACCAGCTTTTCGGCTTCGCGCAGCACGGCGTGGACGGGGCGCGATTGCAGCCGCCCGCGCATATCGGGGATGATGCAGAATTTGCACTTGTGATTGCAGCCTTCCGAGATTTTCAGATAGCTGAAATGGCGCGGCGTCAGGCGCACGCCGCTTGCGGGCAGCAGGTCGATGAACGGATCGGGCGCGGGCGGCACGGCGGCATGGACGGCATCAAGCACCTGTTCATATTGATGCGGGCCGGTTACCGCCAGCACGGTGGGATGCGCGCCGGTGATATATTGGGCATCCGCCCCCAGACAGCCGGTCACGATCACGCGGCCATTTTCG
>JBBAGE010000146.1:0-5227 GCA_041655055.1 Paracoccaceae bacterium | reverse complement strand
CACGCGGCTGACCATCATCGGCAGCGGCACCTATGAGGGCGCGCTGCGCGATCAGGTCGCCGCGCTGGGGCTGCACGATAGGGTCACTTTTGCCGGGCGGGTGGATGAGGATGAAAAGCTGCGCCTGATGCAGACAGCCGATTTCATGATCCTGCCCTCGGCCGATCTGGAAGGTTTCGGGATCGTGGTGCTTGAGGCGCTGGAAGCCGGTCTGCCGGTGATCTGCCGCGCGGGCGTAGGGTTTCTGGATTTCCACAATCCGGCGATGGCGGGTGCCATTTTCCGCTATGACAGGGATGCCGAATTGCTGGCCCTGCTGGGGGCGGGGCAGCGGGTGGCGATCGCGCCCGCCGCCTTTGCGGCCTTTCACCCCGATACGATTGCGCAGAGCTTCATGGCGATCATCGCGGGGGCGGGCCGATGATGCCGCTGGTGCTGAACGGCTTTTTTCGCAGCGGCACATCCGTGTTATGGCGCGCAATTGCCGAGGCAAGCCCCGACAAGCGGGTGCTGTATGAACCCTGCCATCCCGATCTGCTGGCCCATATCCGCAGGCCCGATGATCCCGATCCGCTGCATGGCTTTGCCCTGTGGCATGCCTATAGACCCTATTTACCTGTGTTGGAGCCGCTTTTTGCCGCCTATGCCCCGCGCGCCAGCATCTATCCGCATGACGGGGCGCGGGTGGTGGCCTATGCGCGGGGGCTGGGGCGCGATCTGGGTGCCGATCTGGTGCAGGTCAATCGCTGGCATTTCGTGCTGGGTGATCTGGCGGCGGCTGGCGCGCCGCTGGTGCATGTGCTGCGCAACCCGTTCGATATCTATGCCTCATTCTTGCGGATTTTCGCGCAGCGCCGCCCCCGCTGGGCGCGCAAGATGATCCACCGGCTGGCACCTGATTACCTGCCGCCAAATTCGTGGGGGATGCGCCGGGCACTGGGGGAAACCGGGGGCACGATGCCGCCCCGATACCTGTCACGGCGTGGATTAGACACGTTTCTGGCCGTCTGGCTGCGGGCCAATGCCGCCGGGGTTTCCGCCTGCGCGCACCATGGCGGGGCGGTGTTCTGGGTCGAAGATATCGCCACCGATCCGCGCGGCTTTGCCGCCCATCTGGCGGGGTTCGGGCTGGGTTGCGATACGGCGCTTTTTGCCCGCGCGCGGGTTGGCCAGCGGCCCGATGCGGCGCAATGGGCACGGCTGCAGGCCGTGGCCGACCGTCTGGGGCAGGGCGATCTGCCCGCCCGCCTGCGAGGTTAGCCATGGGCACGATCATTTCCGATGAAAAGGGCTTTATCTTTATCCATATCCCCAAAACGGCGGGGGTATCGGTCGCATCCATGCTGGCGCCCTATCGGCGCAATCGCTGGCTGGATCGCAAACCTTTGCGCGCGGCGATCAATCTGGCCAGTGTCTATTCCGGGCTTTCGGTGGAACGGGCCTTTGGCGGGCGGGTGATCCCCGAACATGCGGGGCTGAACCAGTTGTGCGCGTTGGTGCCCGGGCTTGATCCTGCGCGCTATTACAGCTTTGCCATCGTGCGAAACCCCTGGGATAGGGTCGCATCCGCGTTTCATTACGATCAGCATGTGTCGCGGTCGCGTTACCTGCGGCCGGGCTATTGGCAGACGCGCGGGGCGGGGTTTTCCGACTGGCTGGCCCATCACGCGGGGCGGCGGGCATCGGGGCGGATCGCCAGCCAGTTCGACATGATCTGCACCCCCGCGCGCGACGGCGTAGCGATCACGCGGCTGGTGCGGTTTGAGCATCTGGCCGATGATTTTGGCGACGTGGCCCGGCGGATCGGGCTGGCCGATGGTGCCTTGCCCCGGCTGAATGTGTCCCGCAACAGGGACTATCGCAGGCTCTATTGCGATGCGGATGCCGCGCTTGTGGCCGATATCTATGCCGATGATATCCGCGCTTTTGGCTATCGGTTCTAGCGCCCGCCAAAGGCCGTGGCCAGATTGCCGGGACGGGGCGCGACCAGCCCCCAATGCCCCGTCAGCACCCGCGCGGCGATGATATTGGCACAAGCCTGCGCCAGCCGCGCCGCCACCACCGCCACCGCCGCCCCGATCAGCCCGAATGTCAGCGTCGCCCAAACGGCGGCAACCGGATAGAGCACCAGCGCGATCCCCGCGCTGAGCATTGCCTGCATCCGTTCATGCCCGGCCATCAACAACAGGGTCTGCGAAATGCTGCTATTGGCCGAAATGAACCGGCCCAGCACCGATAGCCAAAGCAAGATGACACTGGTATCAGGGTCGAACGCAGGGCCAAACAGGTTCAGCCACAGCCCCGGCAGCGCGATGATCGCCACCCCGGTCAGCAGCGATGCCGCCGCGATCCACAGCCCCGCCTGCACGATATCGCGCCGCAGCCACGCATCCTCGCCGGTGGCGATATGCAGGCTGGCGCGTGGGCGGAACACGGAATCGATCGGATCGACCACGAACACCACCAGCAGCGAAATCCGCGCGGCAACGCCATAGATCGCGGCGGCCTCCAGCCCCAAAATCGCACCGACCAGCAACAGATCCAGCCGCTGCAACACGATCCGCCCCAGCATTACCACCGTATAGGCCCGCGACGCATCGCGCCATTCGGGCGCGTCCACGGATGCTGGCCCGCGCAGCCCGCCCACCAGCGGGCGCAGCCGCCAGATGTCATGCACCACCCCAAAGGCCAGCGGCACGAACAGCGCCAGAAAAATCGCGGTAACGGGGCTAAGGTAACGCGCACCCACCACCAGCACCGCGATCGCGCCGATCGGGCGGATCAGTTGATAGCTGACTTCGGACCAGAAAATCTGGCGCATCGCGCGCAGCAGATGCCGTTGCAGCACCACCAGCGCCCAAAACCCGATCGAGGCCGCGAACAGCGCCTGATAGACGGGCGCCAGCCGATCCTGCGGGCCAAAGGCCTGATAGACCAAAAACGCGGCGATAGAGCCTGATATAGCCAGCAGCGCCGATTTGTTGACCGCGCGGATCAGGGCGCGGATATCATCCGTCCGCCCCTGCGCCAGATAGGGCGGCACATAGCGGTGATAGGCCGTGCCCAGCCCCAGCGTGGCGATGGTGCCAAACAGGAACAGATTGCTTTGCAACAGAATGAACAGCCCGCTCATTTCCAGCGAAAACATCCGCGTGGCGGCGATGATCGCCAGAAAAACGGCCATTTCGCCGATAATTTTCAGCAATAATGTGCTGGCCGCGCCGCGAAACATCTAGGGCTCGGGGCTTGCATGGGCGACGGCATAGGCGACCGCGATCAGGGGCATCAGGCTCAGCCCATAGATCGGGGCGCCAAAGCCGTGCTGGGTGACGGCGATGAACATCAATGTGATCACTCCTCCCATGCCGATACTGACCCACATATGGGCCTCGGGCGTGCGACAGGCCACAAGCCTTTGCCAGATATGCGCGAACAGGGCCAGCACCAGTCCTAGCCCGATCAGCCCCAGTTCGGCCACTATCATGATATAGGAATTATGCGCCGAATGGATCGATGGATTTTCGTTCCGCGCCGATACGGCAACATGATAAAGCGGCCGTTCCCCGATAAAGCTGCGGCCGGTATCGTTGTAGCGCCCGAAACCCGCCCCGAGGATCGGGGAATTCGCCGCCTCTGCCAGCCCGCGCGCCCAAAGCAGGCCGCGGATGGCGATGTTTATCTGGCCGTCGCTGGCGGCAATCGGCGCAAGCTGCCAGGCATAGGCCGATTCAAGCGGCGGATCGGCCTGCCAGGCGATCTGGAAATTGCGCAATACGATGCTGGCGGGATTGGTGGCGATGGTCTGGGCCAGCCGGTCATATTGCGCGGGAAACAACAGCGGCATGGCCACCAGCGCCGGCAGCGCCAGCGCCGCAATCCGCAGCAAGGCCCGCAGATCGAAAAACAGCACCTGTTGGACCACGATCCCCAGCATCGCCGCCACCAGCGAGGTGCGCGATCCCGCGCCCAGCAGCGCTACAACCGCAATCGCCAGATAGGCCAGATTGGCCCGCCCGCCGTTATGGCGGAAATTGTAATAGGCAAACAGCAGCAGCGCCGCCGCCATCGCGCCCGCCCCGTGATGCGAACTGAACAGCGTTACCCCGCCGGCATGGCGCGCCAGCACCGCGATCAGCATGGCGATGATCAGCGCCTTCAGCCCGCGTTCGATCCGCGCGGCAATCGCATGTTCGCCCCCGCGCATCGCCAGCACCAGAAAGATGAACGGCCAAAAGGTCAGGAAAAACCGCCCCTCGCCCGCGAGCCATGCCATCAGGCCCGCGGTGTGGATCGCGTCTATTCCGCCAAACAGGATCGCACTTATCCCCGCATAAAGGATCAGCACCAACGCCAACAGCGGCGCGGGCAACAGCCGGTGGTCGCGCAGTAAAATCAGCGCGGTGCCCAGAATCGCGGCCCCGATTGCCAGCATCGACACCGCCGTCGATATCCCCAGCGTGATCGCGCCCAGACAGCCGGTGACAAAGACTGCCACCGCCAGCCAGCCGGTCTGGGTCAGCGGGGGCGGATCTATTTGCATGGGTCATGGCCCGCCCGGGCGGCGGCGATGAAATCCGCAAGCTTTTGGCGAAAGACATCGGGGCCAAAGCCCGCGGCCCAATGGCGCAGGGCGGCGGGGGCGATTGGCGGCGCGCGCTCGAACCGGGCGATGGCGTCGTTCAACGCCTCGGGGGTGGGGTCGTGGAACAGATAGCCGGTCTTGCCCTCGATCACGGTTTCCAGCGCGCCGCCCCGGGCCTGCGCGATCACCGGCCGCCCCGAGGCCATGGCCTCAAGCGGGACGATGCCGAAATCCTCGACCCCCGGGAAAATCAACGCCCGGCAGGTGGCATATTGATGGCGCAATGTCGCCGCATCGGCGCGGCCCAAAAAGGTGATATTCGGGCTTGCCTGCCGCATCAGCGCCGCGCGCGCCGCGCCATCGCCAATGATCACCAGCCGCCGCCCCGATTGGCGAAAGGCCGCAATCATCAGATCGGGGCGTTTATACCCCACCAATTCCCCGACATAGAGATAATGATCCCCCGGTTTGCGATCGGCGCCATCAAAGGCGCTGATATCAACCGGCGGCGTGATCACGGTGGCGTCGCGGCGATAATATTTGCGGATACGGCGCGCGACAAAGGCGGAATTGGCGATGAAATGATCAACCCGCGCGGCGCTGGCGACATCCCAGACCCGCAACCCCTTGGCCGACAGATCCAGC
>JBBAGE010000145.1:0-5414 GCA_041655055.1 Paracoccaceae bacterium | reverse complement strand
CTGCGGTTACCACCGGTTTCGGGCTGGAAAATGCCGCCCGGACCCCCTATTCGCCCTTTGCGCCGCTGACCCATCCGGGCACATTCCTGCTTGTCACCGCATTGGCCACATGGGCGATTTTCGGGATGCGCGGCTATTACAGCGCCTGGGCCAAGGGCGCGCGCAAATCCGTGATCGGGCGGCTGATCCGCGATGCGGTGCCCGCCTCGGTGCCGGTGATTGCCTTTCTGGTCATGGCGCAACTGATGAACCATTCCGGCCAGAACGAGGTGCTGGCACTGGGGATTGCCGCCGTGGCTCCGAGCTATGCCTTTGCGTTCATGTCGAACGGGATCGGCGCGCTCGGGGCGTTCATGACATCAAGCAGCACATCCTCGAACGTGCTGTTTTCCGATCTGCAACAAACGGTTGCCCGGCTCAAGGGGCTGCCCGAAGCCGCGATCATCGCCGCCCAAAGCGCGGGTGGATCGATCGGCAATGCGATTGCGCCCGCCAATGTGGTGCTGGGCGCCAGCACCGCCGGCATCGCCGGGCAAGAGGGCGCGATCTTGCGCAAGACCCTGCCATGGACGCTGATGGCGGTGCTCGTCACCGGCGCTGCGACCGTGATACTGGTCATGGTGACCGGCACTGATACGGGGGGTATGCCATGATACGGCTGATCGCGCTAAGCCTGTCGCTGGTGCTGATGCTTGCGGCCTTTCCGCTGATCAGCATGGGCACGACCGATGGTCCGGCCGCGCTTTGGGTGCTGGGGCTGGGGCTGCTGGTGCTGGGCGGTCTGATCCCGCCGATTGCGCGCTTCGTGCTGGCCCGACTGAATGATGCCCCCCCGACCCGCGTTGGCCTGAAAGAGGATGAACGCATTTCCTGACCCGAAAGGAGCACGACATGAGCCATGCCAATGGGCCAAGAACAGGCCGCCCGCCCAGCTTCGGATCGCGCGGAATGGTGTCAACGCCGCATACGCTGGCAAGTTCTGCCGGGCTGGAAATCCTGCAACGCGGCGGCAGCGCCGTCGATGCCGCCATTGCCGCGAATGCCGCGCTTTGCGTGGTCTATCCGCATATGGCGGGGCTTGGCGGTGATGGGTTCTGGCTGATCGCGGGGCCCGGCGCGGACGGGGTCGAGGCGCTGAATGCCAGCGGCCCGGCGGCTGCGGCGGCCACGATCGATTACTACCGCGACAAGGGCCACAGTTCCGTGATCCCCGCCCGGGGCGCGCTTGCGGCGCTAAGCGTGCCCGGCGCGGTCGATGGCTGGCGGCTGGCGCATGAGCGGCATGGCAAACTGCCCTGGGCCGAACTGTTCACAGCCGCCATTCACCACGCGCGCCACGGTATGCCTGTCAGCCGCTCGCTTGCCGATTGGCTGGTGCAGGATCTGGCAATCTTGCGGGAATATCCCGAAACCGCGCAGATTTTCCTGCCCGAAGGCGCGCCCCAACGCGAAGGCGCGCGGCTGGTGCAGGCCGATCTGGCGCGCAGTTTGCAGGAATTGGCCAACGCCGGCCCCCGCGCGTTTTACGAAGGCAGCATCGCCCGGCGGATTTGCGCCGCCCTTGGCCCCGCGGGATCACCGCTGAGCCCGGATGATTTCGCGGCTTACCGCGCGCGCTGGGTCGATCCGATCACCACCAGCTATCGCGGCTATGACATCGCCCAGATGCCGCCCAGCACGCAGGGCTTTGCCGCCTTGCAGATCCTGAACCTGATCGAAGGCTTTGACATGGCCGCCCTGGGCGAAGGCAGCGCCGATTATTATCACCATCTGGTCGAGGCGGTGAAAGTCGCCTTTGTCGATCGCGATGAATGGCTGACCGATCCCGCCTTTGTCGATATTCCGCTGGATCAGCTGCTGTCCAAGGATTACGCCGCCGGGCGCCGTGCGCTGATCGATCCGGCCCGCGCGCTTGGCGGGGACGAAATCGCCCCCGGCATCCGCTATGGCGATACCGCCCGGCGCGATCCGCCCAGCGGTGATACCTGCTATTTCTGCGCCGCCGATAGCGACGGGCTGGTGGTGTCGATCATTCAGTCGATCTATCACGATTTCGGCGCGGCGGTGATGGGCGGCGATACCGGGATCGTGATGCAAAATCGCGGCTCGTTCTTTGCGCTTGATGACAGCCACCCCAACCGGCTGGAACCCGGAAAACAGACCTTTCACACCATTATTCCCGCGATGATGTTGCAAGATGGCAAGCCGGTGCTGGCTTACGGCACGATGGGCGGCGAGGGCCAGCCCCAGACGCAGGCGGCGATGATCACCCGCATCGTCGATTACGGCTTTGACGTGCAACAGGCGATCGAGGCCCCGCGCTGGCTGATGGGGCGCACATGGGGCACGGCCACCAGCGCCCTTTCGCTTGAGGCACGTATCCCCGACGAAGTCATCCGCGAACTGACCCTGCGCGGCCATCCGGTGCAGATCGCCCCCGCCTGGAGCGGCACTTTGGGCCATGCGCAGGCGATCCGCATCGACCACGCCACCGGCTTTTACGAAGGCGGCGCTGATCCGCGCGGCGATGGCGCCGCGATGGGCTGGTAGACATGACCCTGCCGATCACGCCGCTGTTCTGGTTTGCCGCGATTGCACCGCTGACATTGGTGCTGGTGCTGCTGATCGGGCTGCGCTGGAAAGCATCGAGCGCCGCCGCCGCCGGCTACCTGCTGGCGGTGGGGATCGCGATCGGGCTGTTTCGCACGGGGCTTGATACGGTGGCGCTGCAATCGGTCAAGGGGGTGTGGGATGCGCTGTTCATCGCCTATGTGATCCTGCCCGCGCTGATCCTCTATGAGATCTGCGACGAGGCGGGCGCATTCGACACGATCCGGCGCGGGATCGAGGCGATCACCCCCAACACCTTATTGCATGTGCTGGCCTTTGGCTGGGTATTTCCATCGTTTTTGCAAAGCATCACCGGCTTTGGCGCGCCAATTGCTGTGGCGGCACCGCTGCTGCTGGCCATCGGGGTGCGGCCCGTCTGGGCGGTGGCGCTGCCGATCATCGGCCATGCCTGGGCCAAGACATTCGGCACGCTGGGTGTCGCGTGGGAAGCGCTGACGCGCGTGACCGATGTGGATCAGCCCGCGACCGCGATCATCGCCACCGCGCTGATGCTGGCGATGGCAGCGCTTTTGGCGGGGATCGTGATCACATGGCTTTTCGGCCGCTGGCAAGCCCTGCGCGAAGCCTGGCCCGCGCTGCTGCTGATATCCGCGATCATGGGGTTCGGACAATTGGCCGTCGCGCCCTTTGCGCCCAATCTGGCCAATGTGGTGCCCACAGCGGTGGCGCTGATCGTGATCGTGGCGCTGGCGCGCACGGTTTACGCCAGGCCATCCCAGATCACGCAAAGCCCGCTGATGGCGGACGACGCCGCATCAACGGCGCTGCCAGCCGAGGCCCCCCGCCGCCCGATGCCGCTTTGGCTGGCCTTTGCCCCCTATTTGCTGCTGACGGTGTTGATCATGGCGGTGGAGCTGATCCCCGCGATTGGCGATCCGCTGGGGGCGCTGCGCTTTGGCCTGCCCTTTGGCGGGGCGCAGACGGGTTATGGCGTGATCACGCCGCCGACCGATGCCTATAGCGGCTTTGCGCCGCTGGCCCATCCGGGCACGCTGCTGCTGGTGGTGTCGGTTGTTGCATTCGTCGTGTTTCGCATCCGGCGCGATATTCCGTTCGGGCGAATTGATGATATCGCCGTGGATGCGATCAAGACATCGATCCCCACGATCATGGCGCTGCTGGCCTTTGTCGCGATGGCGCTGGTGTTGCAAGGTTCGGGCATGATTTTGGAACTGGCCGCAGGGCTTGGGCAGGTCGCCACGCCCCCGGTTTATGCGCTGCTTGCGCCGTTGATCGGGGCTTTGGGCGGGTTTTTGACCGGCAGCAACCTGTCGGCCAATATCCTGTTTGGCCCATTGCAGGCCGAGGCCGCCGAGGCCCTGCGCCTTGCGCCCGAAATCATTCTGGCCGCCCAGACCGCAGGCGCGGCGATCGGATCGTCGATCACCATATCGGCGGTGCTGCTGGGGCTGGGCGCGGTGGGGGCGGCCGCCCATGCAGGCGTTGCGATCCGCAAGATGATGCCCTTTGTGGTGATCGCGCTGGCGGCCATGGCGGCGATGACGCTGGCGGGCACATGGATGTTCCCCACATCAACGGCAAACGGAGGATAACACATGTCATGGTGGCGCGAACCGGTCTGGCAGCAAGGCATCGCCATCGTGCTGGTCATCGCGGGGTCGGTGCTGATCTATCTTGGCGCGGGCGGGCCGGGGGGCATGGGCGGGCCGGGCATTGCCCTGTTTGCTGCGGGCATCATTTTGCCACTGGTCACGCAATTGCGCCGCTCGTGGCAGGAACGCCAAACGCGACGCAAGGATGGGTGATCGCTTGCCAACAGGTGCGCGGATATGGACAGCCAACTTCCAGTCACGCTGATTTCAGTTTCGGCGGCATTCCTGCCGATCCTTGTGCTGTTGCTGCTGCTGGTCTGGCGGGGGTGGTCCACCTCGTCGGCGGCGCCGGTGGCATTGGCGCTGGCGGTTGGCGTGGCGATGGTGGTGTTTCAAACGCCCCTGCATACGGTCGCGGTGGCAACGGGCAAGGGGCTTTGGGATGCGGCCTTCATCCTTTATATCGTCTGGCCGGCGCTGATCCTTTATCACATCGCCAATGGCGCCAATGCGTTCGACGCGATCCGACAGGGGATCTTGCGGCTGATCCCCGACCGGCTGCTGGTGGTGCTGGTCTTTGCCTGGGTGCTGACATCTTTCATCCAGTCCATCGCCGGTTTCGGCGCGCCGCTGGCGGTGGTCTCGCCCATCCTGCTGGGGTTGGGGGTGCGGCCGGTCTATGCGGTGCTGTTGCCGATCATCGGCGGGGCCTGGGCCAATTCGTTCGGATCGCTGGGCGCGCCGTGGCTGGCGCTAAGCTCGGTGGTCGATATCCCCGATCCGACCCAAACGCTGCAGTTCAGCGCCGCCTTGGTCTGGATCGCCAATCTGACCGGGGGGCTGATGATCGCATGGCTCTATGGCGGGCTTTGGGCGCTACGGCGCGGATTGCCGGCCATCGTGATCATTTCGGCGCTGCAGGGTGGCGGGCTGATGCTGCTGCTGCCCCGGGTGTTGCCGATCGCGATGCTGATATCGTGCGCGGCGGCACTGGTGGCAGTGCTGGTGCTGTCGCGCTGGCGCTTTTACCGCCAGCAAGACGCGGATGAGCCCAACGCCCTCTTTGCCACGCCCCATATCCCCGGCCCCTCGACCGATACGGCACCGGCGAAAATGTCGCTGCTGGCGGCCTTTGCGCCCTATATCTTTCTTGGCGTCGTTGCGGTGGCGGTGCTGACCATCACGCCGCTGCGCGCGGTGCTAGAGGGGTTGCGCCTCGGGCTGCCCTTC
>JBBAGE010000144.1:0-5446 GCA_041655055.1 Paracoccaceae bacterium | reverse complement strand
TCGCCTGTTCCGCCGCCGATTTTCAGGCATTGGTGCCCGCGATCATGCAATGGATTCGCGATCCGGTCGTCACGTTGGAACGGCTGGTCGAATGCGGGCCGTGGGTCTGCGCTTTGGTGCATATTGCCGCCCTTGCGGCCGAAACCATGCACCCCGTGACCATTACCGGCCAGATCATGCTACGCATGAATGAACAGGGCAAAATTGTCGAAGCCTATAACCATTTCGACCATCTGGCCTTTTTCGAACAGCTTGGTTTCCTGCCCCAGGGTACGATGGCCCTTTGCCTTGGCGGGGTCGAATTGGTCGTGGGCCCATGACCTGCCGGATCACAACTGCGACCCGCGGCGCACAGGTGGGTGCGAAATCGACCGGCCCCCCTTTTCATCGCCCCAAAATCCCCTATGCTTGACCTATACGCTGGCGGAGGGACGCAGATTGATTGGCCGCAAGATCGACTATGGAAATCTGATGCATCAGGCCATGCAGGGCCTGATCCAGAAAGTTCTGCAAGATGTCGCACAAAACGGCCTTCCGGGCGATCATCATTTCTTTATCACCTTCAACACGATGCATCCCGATGTTGAGCTGGCCGACTGGCTGTCGGATCGCTATCCGACCGAAATGACCGTGGTGATCCAGCATTGGTTCGATGCGCTTGAAATCACCGATGAAGGGTTTTCCATCACGCTCAATTTCGGGGATCAGCCCGAACCGCTTTATATCCCTTATGATGCGATCCGCACCTTCGTCGATCCGTCGGTCGAATTCGGTCTGCGGTTTGAAACACAGGAAACCGATGACGACGATGATCCAGACGACGAATTCGATGGCCCTGCGGTTGCGGCCGATACCGGCCCCCGCGATGCCGAGATTGTCAGTCTCGACAAATTTCGCAAATAATCGGGCGCATTCCGTGTCAGGCCCGGTATGAAGGGCGAATTTTCGCTGTTCCTGCGCCAGTTTTTGCGCCGACCCGGTCAGATTTCGGCGCTGGCGCCATCCAGCATGCGGCTTGCACGCAAGATGGCGGCCCGGGTGCCACCGGGTCCCGGCCCCGTGGTGGAATTCGGCCCCGGCACCGGCAAGATCACCGATGCGCTGCTTGAAACCGGCATCGCGCCCGCTGATCTGACGCTTTATGAAATGGCGCCCGAATTCTGCATTCATCTGGCCCAGCGTTTCCCCGGCGTCGATATCCGCAACGCGCCCGCCCAGACATTGCGCGACAGCGATCTGCCGCCGCTGCGCGCGGTGGTCAGCGGGTTGCCGCTGCTGTCGATCCCGCCCGCGATCCAGCACGATATCCTGCAGGCCGCGTTTGACAGGCTTGCCCCCGGCGCGCCGTTCATCCAATTCACCTATGGCCCCTGCCCGCCGATTTCGTCCGCGCTGCGTCAGGAACTGGGGCTAAGCACCACCCGCGCCGGCTGGGTGCTGGACAATCTGCCCCCCGCGCAGGTTTATGTATTCCATCGCATACCGCATTGATTTTTCACGCCGGGCCGCTATGAACAGCCCGCGTTCAAGGAGAACCTGCATGACCAATATCCGCACAGAGACCGACAGTTTTGGGCCGCTTGACGTTCCGGCCGACAAATACTGGGGCGCGCAGACCCAGCGTTCGATCCAGAATTTCCCCATCGGCTGGGAACGTCAGCCCGTCGCGATCATCCGCGCGCTCGGCGTGGTGAAAAAGGCCTGCGCGTTGGTGAACGTCGCGCAGGGCGATATGCCCGCCGATCTGGGTGACGCCATCGCCGCCGCCGCGCAAGAGGTGATCGACGGCCGCTTTGATGACAATTTCCCGCTGGTGGTCTGGCAGACCGGCTCGGGCACGCAATCGAACATGAACGCGAATGAGGTGATTTCAAACCGCGCGATTGAAATGCTGGGCGGTGTCATGGGCTCGAAAACCCCGGTTCACCCCAATGATCACTGCAACATGGGCCAGTCTTCGAACGATACTTTCCCCACCGCGATGCATGTGGCGATCGGGATGCAGGCGCGCGACGTGCTGCTGCCGGGGCTTGAGAAACTGCATGATGCGCTGGCCGCGAAATCCGAAGAATTCAAGGATATCATCAAGATCGGCCGCACCCATACCCAAGATGCAACGCCGTTGACGCTGGGGCAGGAATTTTCCGGCTATGCCCATCAGGTGGCCAAGGGAATCGCGCGGGTGAAAGCCTGCTTGCCCGATATCTACGAACTTGCCCAAGGCGGCACCGCCGTCGGCACCGGGCTGAATACCCGCGTCGGCTGGGATACCCGGGTGGCAGAGCAGATCGCGCAGATCACCGGCCTGCCCTTCGTCACCGCCCCGAATAAATTCGAGGCGCTGGCCGCCCATGACGCGATGGTGATGTTCTCGGGCGCGCTGAAGACGGTGGCGGCATCGCTCTTCAAGATCGCCAATGACCTGCGGCTGTTGGGATCGGGCCCGCGCTCTGGCCTGGGCGAGCTGATCCTGCCCGAAAACGAGCCCGGCAGTTCCATCATGCCCGGCAAGGTAAACCCAACCCAGGCCGAGGCGCTGACCATGGTTTGCGCCCATGTGATGGGCAATGATGCCGCCGTGGGCTTTGCCGGCTCGCAAGGGCATTTCGAGCTCAACGTTTACAACCCGATGATGAGCTATAATGTGCTGCAATCAATGCAGCTTTTGGGCGATGCGGCGGGTTCGTTCACCGATAACATGGTGGCCGGCACCCAAGCTAACGTCGCCCGGATCGACAAGCTGATGAAGGAATCGCTGATGCTGGTCACCGCGCTGGCGCCCACCATCGGCTATGACAATGCCACCACCGTCGCGAAAACCGCGCATAAAAACGGCACCACCCTGCGCGAAGAAGCCATCGCGCTCGGCTTCGTCGATGCCGAAACCTTTGACCGCGTGGTCCGCCCCGAAGACATGATCGGCCCCAAAGGCTGACCCGAAAAAGGGCGCCCCAACCGGGGCGCCCTGCACTTCGCCGCTTGCCCCTGCGCGAGATTTCGCCGATAATAAGGCATGAGCCAAATCACCAACCTCCGCCAAGCCCGCAAGGATGCCGATCGCATCAAGAAACGCGTGCAAGCCAGTGAAAACGCAGCCCTTAACGGGCGCAGCAAGGCGCAGAAAATTCTTGAAGCCACGCAATCCGAACGCGTGCGCAAGATGCTGGATCAGCACCGGATCGACGGCGAATACGAGGCATGAGCCCCCGCCCGGCCAAGCATTCGCTGACACTGCGCGGGCATCGCACATCCGTATCGCTAGAGCCCGAATTCTGGCACGCCTTTCGCGATATTGCCGATACCGAGGCCAAGCCGATCAACCAGCTTGCCGCCGAAATTGACGAGGCGCGCGGCCCCGATCTGGGGCTGGCCTCGGCCATCCGGCTTTACGTTTTGCGCCATTATCGCGGCAAGGATTAGGTCAGATCCGGCGCAGAAATGCCGCGCGCAACAGCCCGCCCCGGCGCGCAAATTCCGATCCCTGCAACGCCCCGGCGGCCACCAGGCCCGGCGCGCCTGCCGCACGGCGCAAAATGGCGCGCGTCTGCCAACCCGCAATCCCCGCCGCATAGCCCGCGCCGGTCAGCCTGCCCCGCCCAAGCCGCGCCAACCCCACGCGCGCCAATGCCGCCACCGCATCCGGGCGGCCATCGACCAGCGGCACCCGCCCGCGGGCCTCAAGTTCCGGGATCGCGCGCAGCCAGCCGGCCAATGCCGTGGCAAAGCCGATATCGCGGTATACCGCTTCCTCGCGGCCGCCAAGCGCACGGGCCGCCGCCCACATCAATGTGCCGCCCGTGGTTTCAAGATGCTGGATCAGCGCTGCCTCGTCGGAAAATGGATCGCGGTAGATATCCCAGCGCCGGGCCTCGACCAGCGGCTGCAGTAATCTGGCCCCCGCAGGATCAAGCACCCCGGCCAACGGCGTCACGACTTCGTGCCGGCGCGGCGGCGCGCCCGTGGCAATCTCGCCCAGCACATCATACCACCATTGCAGGCGCATTTCCGCGATCATCGGTTCCGAACTCAGCCATGGCGCGCGGGATACTTCGATATTGAACGCATAAAGCGGGAATAGCACCGGGCGCGCCGCCTGTGGCGCGGCCATAGTTGCGGCGAAACGGTCAGGGTCGCCCCGGGCCACCAGATCGGCGCAGGCGGCAATGCTCATACCGGCACCGCAACGATCTGCAGATAGCCGTAATCATCGCCATGCGCGCGCCACAGATCGATTTCCGCCTGTTCCGCCGCCAGTGCCTGCGCCATATCCGTCCCATGCGCCGCGCCGCGCAACGCATCGATCCGGGCCTGCAACGGATCGTAATAGGCCGCCCATGCAGCGTGCGGCAAAAACCGCTGCGCCAGCACGCGCCAGCCTGCAGCATCGACCCAGGCGTTTACCCCCGCCGCATCGCACATGGCCGGATAAGCGCGCCAGAATGCGCGCGCGGCCGGCGCGGGCTGCGCGTTGCGCCATGCGATCTGGGAAAAGACCACGGCACCGCCGGGGCGCAGATGCGCGCGCCAACCCGCCAGCCCCGCCGTCACCCCCAGAAAATAGAGCGCGCCCGCACACCAGATCAGATCGAACTGCCCATCCGGATTGGCCATATCCCCGGCCATGACACTGACGCGCGGATCATTGGCAAAGGCCGCCTGCGCCTGCGCGACAAAGGGCGCGTGGCAATCCATGGCCACCACCTGCCCCTGCGGCGCATGGGCAAGCAGCCCGGCAATATCGGCCCCCGGCCCGCATCCGGCATCAAACATTCGGGCATCGGGCGGCAGGGCAATCTGCGCCAGCGCCCAATCCAGACTTTCGCGATCCCCCGGCCCCTGCCGCGGCAAACCGGCATGAAGGGCAAAGAACGCATCGCTCATGCAACGGCCACCGATTCTTGCACCAGTTTCCAGTTGATCGCATCAAGCAGCGCCTCAAAGCTCGCATCAACGATATTGGGCGACACGCCCACCGTGGCCCAGCGCCGCCCGGCGCTGTCTTCGCAATCGATGATCACCCGGGTCACCGCATCGGTGCCACCCTGCGTGATCCGCACCTTGAAATCGACCAGCCGCATATCGTCGATCACCGCCTGATAGGGGCCCAGATCCTTGGCCAATGCCTTGGCCAAAGCATTGACCGGCCCGGCATCCTGCCCCTGATCGTCAAGGCTGTCAGACACCGAAAGCATTTTCCGATCGCCGATCTTTACGACCACCACAGCTTCGGACAGGCTGACCATTTCATTGCGCTTGTTGCGGCGGCGATCGACCGTGACGCGGTAGCGTTTGACCTCAAAAAACGCGGGCAACAGGCCAAGTTCGGCGCGCGCCAGCAATTCGAACGACCCTTGGGCGATGTCATAGCTATAGCCTGCGGCCTCGCGCGCCTTGATCCGTTCCAAAATCCGGGCGGGGGCGGTATCATCGGGGGCAACGCTAAGGC
>JBBAGE010000143.1:0-5455 GCA_041655055.1 Paracoccaceae bacterium | reverse complement strand
CGACGGGCCGGTTGGTGGGCACTTCGACCACGCCAAGGCCATAGATTTCGGCGAATTCCTCGGCCTCGGTCACGGCGGTGCCGGTCATGCCGGCCAGTTTGTCATAAAGGCGGAAATAGTTCTGGAATGTGACGGATGCGAGCGTGATGTTTTCGGGCTGAATCGCCGCGCCCTCTTTGGCCTCGATCGCCTGATGCAGCCCTTCGGACAGGCGGCGGCCATGCATCATGCGGCCGGTGAATTCATCGATCAGCATCACTTCGCCATCGCGCACGATATAATGCTGATCCTTGAGAAACAGTTTATGCGCGCGCAAAGCCTGGTTGACGTGATGCACGATGGTCGTGCTTTCGGGGTCATAAAGGCTGTTTTGTTCGGCCAAAAGCCCGGCCTGATGCAGGATATCTTCGAGAAATTCGTTTCCTTCTTCGGTAAAGGTCACCTGACGGTTTTTCTCGTCGATCTCGTAATGGGTATCGGTCAGTTGCGGGATCAGCTTGTCGATGGTGATATAAAGTTCCGAGCGATCCTGCGACGGGCCGGAAATGATCAGCGGCGTGCGCGCTTCGTCGATCAGGATCGAGTCCACCTCGTCCACGATCGCGAAATTGTGATCGCGCTGATGCATTTCCGCCAATTCGGATTTCATATTGTCGCGCAGATAATCAAAGCCCAGCTCGTTATTCGTGGCATAGGTGATATCGGCGTTATAGGCCGCGCGTTTTTCGGCATCGGGCTGGCGCGGATAGATGACGCCGGTGGTCATGCCCAGCACATCAAAGATCTTGCTGACCCATTCGCCGTCGCGTTTCGCCAGATAATCGTTGACGGTGACGACATGCACGCCCTTGCCGGTCAACGCATTGAGATAGGCAGGAAATGTCGCCACAAGGGTTTTGCCCTCGCCGGTTTTCATTTCGGCGATATTGCCGCGATGCAGGAAAATCCCGCCCATCAACTGCGTATCAAAGGCGCGCAGCCCCCAGGCCCGGCGTGCAGCTTCGCGGCAATTTGCAAAGGCTTCGGGCAGCAGCGCATCAAGGCTTTCGCCTTCGCGGGCGCGGATCCCAAGGGCGGTGGTTTTGTCGCGGATCTCTTGATCGCTCATCGCCTCGAATTCGGGTTCAAGGGCGTTGATCTTGTCCACAAGCTGACGGGTGGATTTCAGCTTGCGTTTGTTGGGGTCACCAAAGACCTTTTTCGCGATATTTCCGAAACCCAGCATGTTTTCTCCGCTTGTCGCGTTGTGACGGGATCGTGTGAAGGAATGCTTGCCCCGTTGCGCCGCGCCAAATAGAACGACGCCAAGGGCTCTCTTCAAAGACCATAAGGCGATGTAAGGGTCCGCCAACATACTGTCAACGTTGCGCGGCCAGACCAGCGCAAGGGAAGGATCAAAGATGTTCAAACGCACCAGTCTCGCAGCTACATTTTCGCTGGCTTTGGTGGCGCCGGTATTCGCGCAGGACGCGCCACAGGGTGCACCGATGGAAGTGACGGCCGATACGGTCGTGGCCACGGTGAACGGCACGGATATCACCTTTGGTTCGGTGCTGGTGACCCGCCAGATGCTGCCCGCCGAATATCAGCAAATCGACCCCGCGGTGCTTTTGCCCGCCCTGATCGACCAGTTGGTCGATCAAGAGGTTTTGGGTCAGGAAGCGGGTGATCTGTCGCGATCCACGCAGCTTTACCTTGATAACCAGGCGCGCGCGGCCAAGGCCGGCGAACTGGTCAATGAAATTCTGGGCGGCACCGTGACCGACGAAGAAGTGCAGGCCGAATATGACGCCATGTTCGACGGCGTCGAACCCGGCACCGAATATTCCGCCGCCCATATCCTTGTGGAAACTGAGGAAGAGGCCCGCGATCTGATTGCCCAGATCGAAGGTGGCGCCGATTTCACCGAACTGGCCAAGGAAAAAAGCATCGATCCCGCTGGCGCGAATGGCGGTGATCTGGGCTGGTTCGGGCGTGGCCGGATGGTCGAACCGTTCGAGGATGCCGTGATCGCGATGGAGGTCGGCACGATTTCCGAACCCGTTCAGACCGATTTCGGCTGGCATGTGATTCGCCTCAACGACACCCGCCAGCAAGAGGCGCCCACCCTTGATGTCGTGCGCGCGCAACTGTCTGACAAAGTGCTGCAAGATCGGCTGGCCGCCACGATCGAAACCCTGAAATCCGAGGCCGAAATCACCCGGGTCGATCTGGATCAACTGGACCCCGCCGCGCTTGGTGATATGTCGCTGCTGGATAACTGATCCTTAGCGAGGCATTCACTCAAATGGCCAAAATCGTCAATGTTTCGCCGCTCGCACCTGCGGGCGGCTTTCCTGCCCTGCCGGTGATTGGCGGCGTGCGCTTCGCCTCGGTCGAGGCGGGCGTGCGTTATGCCGGGCGGCGTGATGTGACGCTGATGGTGCTTGATGCCGGCAGCGTGTTGGCGGGCGTGTTCACGCGCTCATCCACCCGCGCCGCGCCGGTGCTGGATTGTCAGGCGAAAATCGGCCTGCCCGGCGATGGCCCGGCCGCGATCATCGTGAATGCGGGCAATGCCAATGCCTTTACCGGCCATAATGGTGTGCAGGCGGTGCAGGCCGTGACATCCGCCGTGGCCGATGCGCTGGGGATCGATGCGGCGCGGGTGTTTTCGTCATCCACCGGCGTGATTGGCGAACCGCTGAAACATGAACGCATCACCGCCAAGCTGGGCGAACTGGCGGGCGCGCTGACGGCGGATGGCATCGCTGATGCTGCGCGCGCAATCATGACGACGGATACATTCCCCAAGGGGGCGGCGGCGGAAATTGCCGCCAATGGCGGCACGATCCGCATTGCGGGCATCGCCAAAGGATCGGGGATGATCGCGCCCGATATGGCAACGATGCTGGTCTATATTTTCACCGATGCGAAAATTGCCCGGCCTTTGTTGCAAGAATTGGTCAGCCGCGCGGCGGATGCCACGTTCAATTGCATCACCGTCGATAGCGATACATCCACATCCGACACGCTGTTGATGGGCGCCACCGGCCAATCCGACGCGGGCGAGGTTCTGGCCGACACCCCCGCCGCCGCCGCGTTTTACACCGCGCTGCATGGGCTGATGCTTGATCTGGCGCATCAGGTGGTGCGTGATGGCGAGGGGGCTACGAAATTCGTCGAAGTGCAGGTCAGCGGCGCGCGCAATGATGCCGATGCCCGCCAGGTGGCGCTGGCGATTGCCAATTCGCCGCTGGTGAAAACCGCCATCGCGGGCCAGGATCCGAATTGGGGCCGCATCGTCATGGCCGTCGGCAAATCCGGGGCCGAGGCCGATCGCGATACGCTGTCGATCCGGTTTGGTGATATCACCGTGGCCGAAAATGGCTGGGTATCGCCCGATTACAGCGAATCAGCCGGGGCTGCCTATATGAAGCAACAGGATCTGGTGATCGGTGTGGATCTGGGGCTTGCGGGCGGGGCTGCCACCGTCTGGACCTGCGATCTGACGCATGGATATATCGATATCAACGCCGATTACCGATCATGACCAAGGTGGTTCTGGTTTCCGCCGTGGCGCTGATCGATGCTGACGGCCGCGTGCTTTTGGCGCAGCGGCCCGAGGGCAAGCCCATGGCCGGGTTATGGGAATTCCCCGGCGGCAAGGTCGAGCCGGGTGAAACCCCCGAAGCCGCGCTGATTCGCGAATTGCACGAGGAATTGGGGATCGACACCTGGTCAAGCTGCCTTGCGCCGCTGACCTTTGCCAGCCATTCCTATGACAGCTTTCACCTGTTGATGCCGCTGTTTGCCTGCCGCAAATGGCAAGGAATCGTGCAACCGCGCGAAGGGCAGGCGCTCAAATGGGTGCGCGCGGCGGATCTGCGCAATTATCCGATGCCGCCCGCCGATATTCCCCTGATCCCGATCCTGCGCGATTGGCTATAGGCTTGGCGCTATTATGCCACAACCGCACGGATTGTTGTGGAATTGCGACCAAATAGCTTAGTGATTCGTTAACGTTTGGGTTGTAATGTAGTCCTGTGTAGAAATGGGGCAGATGCCATGATGCGGACCATCATTATTGGTAGTTGCGTTTCGGTGCAGGGCTTGTTTGTCCGTAAACTTGATAATGGGCGCATTGTCGTCCGTGTCGGGGATCGCGATTACGAAGGGCGCCCGGTTAGCGCGGCCGCCTGAAACGCGATAAAACAAAGAAAAGGCGGGGGAATTTCCCCCGCCTTTTTTGTTGTTCTGTTGCCGTGATCAGGCCAGTGTGCGCTCAACCTCTTCGCGCTCGAAAATCTCGATGATATCGCCGGCGCGGATATCTTCGTAGTTTTCAAACGCCATGCCGCATTCCTGACCGGAACTGACTTCGCGGACCTCGTCCTTGAAGCGTTTCAGCGTTTTCAGCGTGCCTTCGTGGATCACGACGTTATCGCGCAACAGCCGCACCCCGGCGGAACGCCGCGCGACGCCTTCGGTCACCAGACAGCCGGCCACCTTGCCGACGCCCGACACTTTGAACACATCGCGAATTTCGGCATAACCGATGAACTTTTCGCGAATCTCGGCCGACAACAGGCCCGAAGCCGCCGCTTTCACATCATCAAGCAGATCATAGATGATGGAATAATAGCGGATCTCGACCCCTTTTTGGTTGGCCGATGCCCGCGCCGGCGCATTCGCCCGCACGTTGAAGCCGAACACAGGCGCGCCCGAGGCTTCGGCCAGGCCGATATCGCTTTCGGTGATCGCGCCGACGCCCGAATGCAGCACGCGCACGCGCACCTCTTCGTTGCCGATTTTATCCAGCGCCTGCACGATGGCTTCGGCAGAACCTTGCACATCAGCCTTGATCACCAGCGGGAATTCCGAGACCGACTTGTCCTCTTTGGCCTTGGCCATAAGCTGTTCCAGCGTGGTCGCAGCCCCGATCGCGGCGCGTTTGTCTTTGGTCACCTGGGCGCGGTAGGCGGCGATTTCGCGGGCCTGTGCCTCGGTTTCCACGACGTTCAGAACGTCGCCCGCTTCGGGTGTGCCATTAAGGCCCAGAACCTCGACCGGGACGGATGGGCCAACTTCGCTGACCCGTTCGCCACGGTCGTTGATCAGGGCGCGCACCTTGCCCCATTGTTCGCCGACGACGAAAATATCGCCCTGACGCAAGGTGCCGTTTTGCACCAGAACCGTTGCAACCGGGCCGCGCCCAACGTCAAGCTGCGCCTCGATCACGGCGCCGGATGCGGCGCGTTCGGGGTTTGCCTTGAGCTCAAGGATTTCGGCCTGCAGCGCAATCGCTTCGAGCAGATCATCAAGCCCCAGCCCGGTCAGCGCGGATACCTCGATATCCTGCACGTCGCCCGACATGGCCTCGACCACCACTTCGTGCTGCAACAGATCGGTGCGCACCTTGGTGGGGTTGGCGGTGGGTTTGTCGATCTTGTTGATCGCCACGATCATCGGCACG
>JBBAGE010000142.1:0-5484 GCA_041655055.1 Paracoccaceae bacterium | reverse complement strand
CGCGACGAGGTTGATGCAGACACCCCCGATCCCGACGTGATCGAGGAAGCCCCGCTCGATGATGCCCCCGAGGCGCAGACCCCGACCGACGAGGCCCCCATGCCCGAAGATGCGCCGGCGGTTGATGAACCGGTAACGGATGAAGCCCCGGTGGCGGATGAACCCGCCGCAGACGAAGCGCCCGCCGAAGACGCGCCCGCCGCCGATGCGGCCCCGGCGCCGGAAACGGCCGAGGAACTCTTTGAACTGCTCGGCGATGACATCCCCGAAGGGGTCGAGGCGCCCGAAGTGATCGAGGCCCAGCCCGAAGCCGAACGGTTCGAGGCACCGCCCGAACCCGCCGCCGAGCCGACCGCCGAAGAAACGGCCGTGATCGAACAGATGCTGGCTGAACCGGACACTGCCAATGCGATCGACACGCTGTCGCGCGCGCTTGGCTTTGGTGCCGCCGAAACCGAAGCGGAAACCGAAACCCCCGAGGCCGAAACCGATGTGGCCCCTGAGGCCGAAGCGGTCGAAACCGAAGAACCGGCCCAGCAACCCGATGTGACCCCCGCGCTTCCCGCGGCGGCTGCCGGGCTGTTGCGGCTGCTAGAGGGCGAACAGCCCGAAGCCGACGCCGCCCCGGCCGCTGATGCTGCAGATGTGATCGAACAGACGATCACCGAGGAAACCAGCCGCTCCAGCCAGGAAGATTTCGCCACAACGCTAAGCACCGATGTGCCCGCGCAGGCCAGCCGCGAACGCAGCGGGCTTTCGAATTTTGAGCGCGCCGGGCTGGTGGCGCTGGGCGCGGTTGCGGTTGGCATGCTGATCAACAACAACCGCGTCGTGGCCACCGCCGATGACCGCGTTGTGGTCGATCGCGGCCAAGGCAATTTAAGCGTGTGGAAGGATGATAATGCCATCCTGCGCCAACCCGGCGTGGTCGAACGGACCGAACGTTTCACCGACGGGTCCACGCTCACCACGCTTGAACGCCCCGATGGCACCGAAATCGTTACGATCCGTGACGCCACGGGCCGGGTGCTGCGCCGCGACCGCATCGAGCTTGACGGCAGCCGCACGCAATTGTTCGACGATACCCGTCCCTTTGAACGGGTGAGCGTCAGCACGTTGCCCGAACCCCGTCTGGCCGAGGTGCGGATCAGCGAACGGACCGATCCGGCCTTGCTGCGCGCCCTGCTGGCCGAGGCCGAGACCCAGAATCTGGGCCGCACCTATAGCCTGACGCAGGTGCGCGAAATCCGCGAATTGCGCGAATTGGCACCCGAAATCCTGTCCGAGCCGGTGACATTTTCCACCGCATCCGCCGTCGTGCGCCCGTCCGAGGCCGCGAAACTGGTGCAGCTTGGCCGGTTGATGCAGCAATTGGTCGCCGACAATCCGCGCGAAGTATTCCTGATCGAAGGGCATACGGATGCTGTCGGATCGGCGGCCTATAATCTGGCGCTCTCGGATCGGCGGGCGGAATCGGTGGCGCTGGCGCTAAGTGAATATTTCGGGGTGCCGCCGGAAAACATGGTGGTGCAGGGCTATGGCAAGCGTTTCCTCAAAGTGCCGACGCTTGAGGCCGAGCCCCAGAACCGCCGTGTGGCCGTGCGCCGGGTAAGCTGGCTGATCCACTAATCCCCGCAAGTTCGCAAAAGAAAAGCGGCGCCTTCGGGCGCCGCTTGGTTCTGGATCAGCTTGCGGCGCGTTCGGCCCAACCGGCAAAGATGCGTTCCAGCGCGACGACGGCGTAGTAAAGCACGATCCCCAGAAAAGCGAGCGCGATCAACACTGCAAACATCAGGGGATAATCGCCATTGGTTTCACCCGATTTGAACAGCGCCCCCAGGCCCCGGCCATGGGGCGACACGATTTCCACCAGATTGGTGCCGATAAAGGCCAAGGTCACTGCCACTTTCAATGCGCCGAAAAATTCGGGCAGGGTCTTGGGCAGCGCGATCTTGCGAAAGATCGTGATTTTCGACGCCCCTAGCGACCGCAGGATATCGCGATATTCCGGTTCCAGCGTCGAAAGCCCGATCCCCACGGACACGGCAATCGGAAAGAATGAAATCAGAAACGCCAGCAAAACCGTGTTGAAATCATGCTGCCCGATGAACATCAACGCGATCACCGGCACCAATGTCGCCTTGGGGATGGCGTTGAACCCGACCAGCAGCGGATAAAGCGCATCGCGCGCGATCCGCGAAAACCCCATGATCATGCCAAACAGCGTGCCCACGATCACGGCAATCCCCAGCCCAGCCACGGTGCGCCACAGCGTCTGCCAGCCCATTTCAAAAAACAGCACCCGATAGCGCCAGAATGCAGCCGGCAGATCAGACGGCGCGGCCATTTTGTATTTGGGCCAGTTGTTGACCCAGACCAGTGCCTCCCAAAACAGCAAGAACCCCAGGATCGAGGCCAGCGGCACGACGATTCTTTGCAGCCGCGGGTTCATGATGCGGCCCTCTGCGCGGTCGGGCGGCCCTGCGCGATCTGGATCTGTTCGCGCAGGATGGCCAGCATGGCGCTGGCTTCGGGGGTGTAGATGCTTTCAATCGTGCGATCCGCCGGCAGATCGACATCAAGCACATATTGTGTGCGCGCGGGCCGGCCCGACAGCACGATCACCTGATCGCCCAGAAACACGCTTTCGCGCAGATCATGGGTGATCAGCACGCAGGTAAAGGGTTCCTGCCGGCGCAGATCGCGCATCGTCTGCCACAGATCTTCGCGGGTAAAGGCATCAAGCGCGCCGAAAGGTTCATCCATGATCAACACATCGGGTTTATGCACGATCGCGCGGCAGAGCGAGGCCCGCTGACGCATCCCCCCCGACAATTCGGATGGGCGCTTGTGTTCAAAGCCCACAAGCCCCACCAGATCCAGCAACTCCATCGCGCGCGCGATCCGTGCGCGGCGCGGCATCTGCGGCGCCACGATTTCCAGCGGCAGGATCACATTTTGCAAGATCGTGCGCCATTCCAGCAGCACCGGGTTTTGAAACGCCATGCCCACGGTTTTGCGCGGCGATTTGACCAATGATCCATGCAGCCAGACCTCGCCCTGATCGGGGCGCATCAGCCCGGCGACCAGTCGGGTCAGCGTGGACTTCCCGCAGCCCGACGGGCCGACGACGGCGGCAAATTCGCCCTCGGGCACGGCCAGTTCCAGATTGTCGAGCACCGGCAGCGGTCCCTGCGGCGTCTGATAGGCATGGGTCACGCCCTTGATTTCAATAAGATTTGTCACGCACGATGCCCCCCGTTGGCATAAGGCGCGGGCCATGACCCGCGCCTTGATATCATTGCAGCATCAGGCTGCCATCATCGGGCAGAAAGCTGGCATCGAAATAGGCCGCAGGATCGGGCGTGTTCTGAAAATCATAGACCAGCGTCGTCTGTTCCACCGCGCGGGCCATCCGATCGGGATCGATGCCGCCCATGCCGTTTGCCTGCACATATTCGGTCAGCACATTATCGCGGATCGACAGTTCCAGCCGCTCGGTTTCCAGCGTAACATCGGCGGCGGGGTTGCGGCTGACCATGGCCGACACCGCGCCCGCCGGATCGACAATCGCATCGCGCCATCCCAGCGCAATCGCGCGGATGAACCCGGTGACCGCTTCGGGATTGGCGGCGGCAAAATCGGTGTTCACGATGACCGCATTGCCATAAAGCGCCACGCCGTGATCGGCCATCAGCAGGATCGACAGGTCATCCGCCGGCACCCCCAACCGGATCAGGTTGAGCGAGGCCGAAAAGGAAAAGCCCGCAATCGCATCGACCCGGCCCTCGGCCAGCATCGGTTCGCGCGTGGGAAAGCCCACGGGTTCGACGTTGATTGCCGCCAGATCCAGCCCGGATTCGGCCGCAAAGATCGGAAATTGCGCCCAGGCCCCGTCGGTCGGTGGAGCGCCGATCGTGCGCCCTTCGAGATCGGCGGGCGTTTCAACGCCCTGGGATTTGCGGCCCACGATGGAAAAGGGTGGTTTGTCATAGATCATCATCACCGCCGTGACCGGCGCGTCGGGGTTTTGATCCAAAAACCGCATGAGCGAGTTGATATCGGCAAAACCCACCGGGAAAGCCCCCGTCGCCACTTTGGGGATTGCATCGAGCGATCCGGCGCCTTCGGAAATCGTGACCTGCAGGCCCTCGGCCTCGAAATAGCCATTGTCGATAGACAGGAAATAGGGCGCGGCCGGCCCTTCGAACTTCCAGTCCAGCGCGAAAGGCATGGCGGTCTGCGCGCCAAGCGGCGTCGCCAGTATGATCATTCCGCCGATGGCGGCACATGTCTTGTGAAACATCGTCATCTCCCCTGTAAGCGTCTTTCCGTGGCACCCGCGGCATGCAGGCCCATATCAGCGCCGCTTTTCGGGTTGAATACGCAGTAACGGGCTGACAATGCAAGATTTGCATGCTTCGGCGTTTGAGGCAATTGAAAGCGGGAATGGGGAATGGAATGGCCCGGCAGCGATGTGCCGGGCCTGGATCAGCCGCGCCGGGGTGGCGTGGTGGTGCCGCGCGGGCCTTTGGGCTTGCCGCCTTTGCCGTCACCCGGCCCTGTTCGCTTCGTGCCCGGTTTCGGCGCGGCGCCCTTGGGGTTGAACCGCTGCGACGGGTCGGCGGCATTGGCGCGGGCGCGGGCAGGTGCCGCCGGGCGCGCGGCGCCGGGACGGTCGGATTTTTTCCACGCGGGTTTCGCGCCGTCGCCGTCATCCTTGCGAAACGCCGGTTTCTTGGCAAAACCGGGCTTGTCGGCATGCGATTTGCCATAGGCGGGCTTGCCATAGGCGGGTTTATCGCCCTTGGGCTTGGCATAGGGGGCCTTGTCGCCATGGGGTTTCGGGGCACGCGGTTTGCGATCAGGCGCGGCAACACCGGGAGGCGGCGTTTGCGCGGGTTCCCACGCGGGTTTGGGCGCGCGGGGTTTGCGCTCGGCATCGGGCGCGCGCTCGGGGCGTTCGCTATGGGCGCGGCGCGGGGCAGGGGCCGGGCGCGGCGCGCGGCTCAGATCGGGGGCATGTTCAAGCTGGCGGATCGCGGTACCTTCTTCAAGCATCAGATCCGGCCCGATGGCCGCCAGAAAACCCGGCACGCTGCTGGCGCGGATTTCGACAAAACTTTCGTCGGGTTGGATGCGAATCGCCCCGATATCGTCTTTGGTGATATCGCCCGCGCGGCAAAGCATCGGCAACAACCAGCGCGGCTCGGTATTCTGATTGCGCCCGAGCGAGACCGAAAACCATGCGCTGGGGCCGAAACTTTCGGCGTTGCGGGCGCGTGGTGCGGGCTCTGCCCCCGGCGCCATCAGATCTTCGGGCGCCGATTGGCGGGCGCGGTAAAGCCGCAGATAACCGGCGGCGATCTGTTCGGGGGTGAAACGTTGGGCCAGCGTTTCGATGAAACCACGCTCGCTGTCGTTGATGGGTTCATTCCATGCGGGATCGGCCAGCATGCGTTCCTCATCGCGTGCCAGCACTTC
>JBBAGE010000141.1:0-5500 GCA_041655055.1 Paracoccaceae bacterium | reverse complement strand
CGCGCGTGGCCCGATGCTGGCACCTGCGCCGATCACGACAAAGGGGCCGATGGCCGCATCCGCGCCGATCTGCGCGTCGGGCGCGACGATCGCCGATGGATGCACCCCCGGCGCGATGTCGGGGCCCGCATCAAGCAGCCGCGTCAGCCCCGCCATGGCGCTGCGCGCGCGCGGCACAAAGATCGCGGCCGCAAGGCCAAGCCCCTGCCAATCGGCCCCCGGCCAAAGCAGCGCGGCCCGCGCTGCGCCTTGCGCAATTCCGGCCGCATATTTCGGGTCCATCGCCAGTGCCAGATCATCCGGCCCCGCATCCGCAGGCTCGGCCGCAGCCTGGATTTCGATGTCCTGCGCGCCCACGGCCTCGGCCCCCAATGCGCGGGCAATCTGTTCAATCGTAAATCCCATCTCGGCCCCCCTGCGAACGCCCGGTCCGCAGCCCGGTCTAGCTGTCTGCGGCGGGCAGTGCCACCCCCGCATCGCGCAGCGCCGCAAAAATCCGGGCATCGCGGCCATAGACATCGCGGCGGAAATCGAGCCCGCCCTTGGCCCGGCCGATGGCGGTGCGGTAATCCAGATGCACGGGCACTTTCACCTCAAGCGGGACGGTGATTTCGCGCCCGGTCTGCAGATGGCGCTGGAACAGCCCTTCGGGATCGTCGGTCTGTCGCGAAAGCAGGATATAGGCGAATTCAAACGGATCCTCCAGCCGGATACAGCCGTTTGAAAAGGCCCGCGCCTCTTGGCCAAACAGATTTTTCTGCGGTGTATCATGCAGATAGATGTTATACTTGTTAGGGAACATGAACTTTACCAGCCCCAGCGCATTGCTGTTCGATGGCGGCTGCTGCATGGCAAAAGGAAAAGTGCGCGCCGTGAACTGGCGAAAATCCACCGCATCGCGCGGCACCACGCGCCCGGCGCTGTCGATGATGCGCAAATGCCCGGCCGCATGTGGGTTTTGCTGCAATTGCGGCAGGTAATCACGCACCGTGATCGAACGCGGAATATGCCAGGTCGGGTTGATGACCATATGGTCCATCTCATCGGAAAACTCCGGCGTGCGGAAATCCTTGCGATGCGCACCGACCACGGCGGCCGTTTCAAACGTCACCTTGCCATCGTCAAACAATTGCATCGAATAATCGGTGATATTGACCAGAATATGCCGCGCGCCACGATCGATATTCATCCACCGCTCGCGTTCCAGCGCCACGATCACCGAGGCCAGCCGATCTTGGGCGCTGACGTTCAGCTCGCCAATCGTGCTTGGCCCCGCGATCCCGTCGGCGGCAAGCCCGTGGCGGGTCTGAAACGCCTGCACCGCGGCCTGAATCTGGGCGTCATATTCCACGCTGGCCGAGCGGCGCAGATAGCCCATGGCCACCAGTCGGTCACGCAGGGCCACGACCACCGGCCCCGTGTCGCCGGGGCGCAGCGTTGTGCCGGTGGGCACAGCCATCCCCCAGCCGCCCTGCGCGATGATCTGTTCTAGATCGAATTTCCCCTTCATCAGCCGGGTATATTCGGCACTGGCAGGCGGCAGGGCGCGGATAAAATCATCGGGCACGCTGGCGGCAAAGGCGCGCAGGCTGGCCAGTGGATCGCGCAACGGCACGTCGCGCACGATTTCGCCATCCACCCGGCCGGGCGTCAAAATGCCGGTCTGCACATCGCGGGCATAGCGCAGGAACAGGCGCGAAAGTTCTACCTCGACCCGGCCCAGATCGCGCTCGGACGTGATCCGCGCCAAATCCGCGCGCAGCGTATCGGTTGCATAACGATGCGCGGGCAGGCCGTGATCGGCGGCATTGTCGAACGCGCGCAGCAGCGCCTGAAGCCGGGCGCGATCCTGCGCCCCTTCGCCTGTCCAAAGCGGCCGATAGTCTTTTTCGCGGTAAAATGTTGCAATCGCCTCGTCGCTGGCGGCGGCAGCGGCCACGGATTGCGCAAAGACCGGCAGGCTGACAGGCGGCGCGGATTGCGCAAGCGCAGGCGTGCCGCCAAGCATGGCCGCGATGACCGCGCCAATCACCAAGGATTTCGTGCTGTTGCTCATGCTCATCCCGCCCTCGTGCGTTTTTGATCTGTTTGTGATAGCTAACGCGGGCCGGGGCGAAATCGCAGATCACATCTACGTTTTTAACGACTATTCGGCACGGATGTCGCAAACATGCCGCATTTTTCGGGCGCAATTCACGGTTTCATAACCTCTGATGGGCAATATTTTGCCAAGCCGCCCGATGCAAAAGCGCCGGGCAATATCTGGGGTTGGTCCGTCTTGGCATCTGTGGCATAAGTTTGCGCAGCACTGGCGACAGGATCAACAGCCGCAAAAGCGGCGGAACACGAGCGATGGGGCACGCGCAGGCGATATGACCAAACAAACGACTTCCGGCCTTAGCCGCCGCGCATTATTGGGCGCATTTGCGGCATCTCTGGTGGTGGCGGCACCAAGTTACAGCAACGCAGCCGGTTTTTTGCGCGGCGCTGGCGATATCCGCCGCATCCGAATGTATAACGGGCGCACCGGCGAAAGCCTGGATACGATCTACTGGATCGAAGGCCAGTATCTGGCCGATGCGCTCAATGAGATCAATTTCTTCATGCGCGACTGGCGCAGCAATGATGTCAAGGCAATGGATGCGCGCAATATCGACATCATGGCCGCCGCACATGCGCTGATGGATGCCAGCGAACCCTATACCCTGCTTTCGGGCTATCGCAGCCCGGCGACGAATGCGATGCTCAATTCCCGTTCCAGCGGCGTGGCGTCGAATTCGCTGCATATCAAAGGCCAGGCTGCCGATCTGCGGCTGCAGTCGCGCTCGATCAGCCAGATGGCCAAAGCCGCCGAGGCCTGCCGTTCGGGCGGCGTTGGCCGCTATCGCGGGTCGAATTTCGTGCATATGGATTGCGGCCCGGTGCGCACCTGGAACGGCTAGGCCGGCGCAATATACTTGAAAAACGCGTCCCGTCCCGCTAGCGAAAACTGGCAGGACGTGCCCCGATGCAAAGCGCGATCGCCGGATGATCCTGCCCATCATGCGCCCGCGCGGGCCAAAGGACATGCTTGCCATGGCAACGCCGATCTCGGACATTCGCAATCTGGGCCCCGCCAGCGCGCAGGCCTATATCCGTGCCGGTATCGACAGTGCTGAAACCCTGCGCGAAATGGGCGCGGATGCCGCCTATCTGCGGGTAATCGCGGCTGGCACCAAGGCGCATTTCATCGGCTATTACGCATTGGTCCTGGGGTTACAGGGACGGCCCTGGACCGATTGCAGCCCGGATGAAAAACGCGCGCTGCGGCGGCGCTTTGATGCGCTGGTGGCAGGGATCGAACCAACCGGCCCCGCGGCGCAAATCGAAAAGATCCTGAATGATATCGGCGTGCGCGCTGTGGCGCAAAAGACAAAGGCCGCCCCAAGGCGGCCTTTGAAATAGCGTATCGGGGCCGGATCAGCCGGCGATTTCGATCCCCGAAAAGAAGAACGCGATTTCCTGCGCAGCGGTTTCCGGCGCATCCGAACCATGGACCGAGTTTTCACCCACGCTTTCGGCGAATTCGGCGCGAATCGTGCCGGCGGCGGCATCGGCGGGGTTGGTCGCGCCCATGACTTCGCGGTTTTTCGCAATCGCGCCTTCACCTTCAAGCACCTGCACAACCACGGGGCCTGCGGTCATCGAATCGCACAGCTCGCCGTAAAAGGGGCGCTCTTTGTGCACTTCATAGAATTTCGCGGCGTTTTCACGGGTCAGTTGAATGCGCTTTTGCGCGACGATGCGCAGGCCGGCATCTTCGAATTTGGCGTTGATCTTGCCGGTCAGGTTGCGGCGGGTCGCATCGGGTTTGATGATCGAGAGGGTGCGTTCAATGGCCATGGTCTTGCCTTTTGCTAAGTCACAGTAAAGGCGGAGCCCTGCCCGCCCGGATGCGCCGCCACTAACATGCAGCGGCGGCGATGAAAAGCCCGCGCAGCCTATCCCAGATAGATCTGCCCCGCCGGATAACGCACGCGCGGCGCAATCTGCGTGGTGATGAAAAAGCCAAGCGCCAGCGGCCCGACCCGGCCGGCAAACATCAGCACGATCACGATCGCCTGCCCCACGCCGTCAAGCCCCCATGTCGCCCCGCGCGACAGCCCCGTTGACCCCAGCGCACTGGCCACTTCGAACGCGATATCAAGCATCTCGCCCTGCCGGGTCAGCACCAGCAGGAACATCCCGGCAAAGGCCACCAGCAGCGCGACGGTCGCCAGCGCCATCACCTTGAGCACCTGATCATCCCCCATGCTGCGACCGAAAATCGTCAGCTCGGTGCGGCGGCGGAAAAACATCACCGTCGCCAGCAGCACCACCAGAAAGGCCGTGACCTTGATCCCCCCTGCGGTCGAGGTCGGACCGCCGCCGATCATCATCAGCGCCATGAACATCAATGTCGTGGCATCATTCAGCGCCGCGATATCGACCGTGTTGAACCCGACCGAGCGGGTGGTGACCGCCTGAAACCAGCTGATCATCATCCGCGCGCCCACGCCATCATGCGCGCCCAAAGTGGCCGGGTTTGCCCATTCCAGCACCGCAAACCCAAGCGTCGAGATCACCAGCAACGCCGCCGTGCCCGATAGCATCAGCTTTGTCGTCAGCGTGAATTTACGCCATTTGCGCAGCAAAAAGATATCCGACAGCACCGCATAGCCCAAGCCCCCGATGATCGCCAGAACCGGGATCACCAGATTGATCAGCGGATCACGCGCAAGCGGAATCAACCCCTCGGGCAAGGTGGTGAAACCGGCATTGTTAAAGGCCATCACCGAATGGAACACCGCATGCCACAGCCCCGTGCCCCAACCCGTCAGCGGCACAAAGACCGCGGCCAACATCGCCGCGCCCAAAGCCTCGAACGCCAGAACGGTTTTGAAAATCGTGCTGACCAGCCGCAAGATCCGGGTGACGCTTGGCTGGTTCAGATCGTCGCGCAGAAAGATCCGCCCCGTCAGCCCCACCGGCAGCCCGAGCGCGGCCAGGATCAGCACCGCAAATGTCATGATCCCCAGCCCGCTGATCTGCACCGCGATCAAGATCACCGCCTGCCCGAACAGCGTCAGATCCGCCCCGGTATCAAGCACCACCAGCCCGTTGATCGTCGCGGCCGATGCGGCGGTGAACAGCGCATCCATCCAACCGATCCGGCCATGCGCCGCGATCGGCAGTTTCAGCGCCAAACAGACCGCAATCATCAACACCAGATAGACCAGCACCAGCAACATCGGCGCCGGAACACCCCGCAGCCAGCGGCGCGCGCGTCCTGTGCCCATGAGTATCAGAGCGAATCTCCGAACCGGCGCAGATGGGTGCGTTTGCCCAGCACCAGCAGCTTGTCATCTTGCATCAGCCGCAGATCGGCCCTGTCGCAGGCCAGATAATCGGTGCCACGCATCAACCCCAGCGGCTGCAGTTCGAACCGGTCGGCCATGCGCAGATCGCCAAGCGTCGCGCC
>JBBAGE010000140.1:0-5715 GCA_041655055.1 Paracoccaceae bacterium | reverse complement strand
CCGGCCTGCGGATCCATGTGCTGCGCTGGGATTTGGGCATGGTCATGGGGATCTGGCGCGGGGCCATGCCGCTGATGGTGCTGGACTGGCTCAGCAACGACCGGATCAGTTTTCGGCTGGACCGCGCCCATCCGATTGATTCCGTCCATCATGAAAAAATCATCGTGATCGATGATGCGCTGGCCTTTTGCGGCGGGATCGACATGACCTGCGACCGCTGGGATACGCGCGCGCATCGCGATGATGAACCGTTTCGCAAACGCCCGCTGACGCGGCGCCCCTATGGCCCCTGGCATGATGTGGCCACCGCCGTGGATGGCGCTGCGGCCAAGGCGCTTGGCGATCTGGCCCGCATGCGCTGGAAACGGGCCACGGGGCAGGATCTGCCCGTTCCACCGCCCGGCGCCGATATCTGGCCCGACGATGTCGATATATCCTTTCGCGACAGTGATATCGCCATTGCCCGCACCAATCCGCCATGGAACGGCGAAGACGGTGTGCGCGAGATCGAGGCGCTTTATCTGCACGCCATCGCTTCGGCCCGGCGGATGATTTACCTTGAAAGCCAGTATTTCGCATCGCGCCGGATTGCCGAGGCCATTGCCGCGCGGCTGCGCGCCGCCGACCCGCCCGAAATCGTCATCATCAACCCGCATGAGGCCGGCGGCTGGCTTGAGGAAGCGATCATGGGCGCCTCGCGCGTGCGGCTGTTGCGGATGGTGCTGGCGCAAGACCATCAGGATCGGTTTCGCATCTATACGCCGGTGACCGAAGGGGGCGCGCCGATTTATGTCCATGCCAAGGTGATGGTGATCGATGATCGGCTGCTGCGGGTGGGATCGTCCAACCTGAACAACCGCTCGTTAGGGGTTGATACGGAATGCGATCTGGCAATCGAGGCGAGCGACGACGATACCGAAAAACGCGCGCGGATCATTGCCTTGCGCGACGATCTTCTGGCCGAACATCTGGGCTGCAGCCCGGATGACATTGCCGCCGCCATCGCCGATGCCGGATCGCTGATCGGCGCGATCGAGCGGCTTTGCGGTCCCGGCCGCAGCCTGCGCCCGTTTGAGCCGCCTGATCTGGGCGATCTGACCGAGGCGGTGCTGGGCGAAAACGAATTGCTCGACCCGGAATCGCTGACCCGCCGCTGGCCCCGGCTGCGCCGCCGGATCAGCCGCATTCTGCGCGGCAAATGGCGCCGTGCGCCGCGATCGCCCCATTGACCCGGAACACACGGCCTTTATGGTCGGGAAATCCACATAACAGCCATGGAATTCGCTCATGTCCGATCAGCCCCCCAGCACCCGCGCCCCTGTTGATCCCGCCAAACTTGATACATTGGCCGAAGTGGCGGTTCAGGTCGGGCTGAACCTGCAACAGGGTCAGGATCTGCTGATCACCGCGCCCGCCGCCGCGATGCCGCTGGTGCGCCGGATCGCCGCTGCTGCTTATCGGGCCGGGGCCGGGTTGGTGACCCCGTTCTTTTCCGACGAAGAAATCACCCTTGCGCGCTATCGCCACGCGCATGACGCCAGTTTCGACCGCGCGCCCGGCTGGCTTTATGCTGGTATGGCCGAGGCATTTGCCGCCAATACCGCGCGCCTTGCGATTGTGGGCGATGATCCGATGCTGCTCGCAGCCCAGGATCCCGACCGCGTGGCGCGCGCGAACAAGGCCAATTCCATGGCCTACCAACCCGCGCTCGCGAAAATTGCGGGGTTTGATATCAACTGGAATATCGTTTCATGGCCCGGCACCGCCTGGGCGCGTCAGGTTTTTCCCGATCTGCCCGAGGATGAGGCCGTGCACCGGCTGGCCGAGGCGATCTTTGCCGCGTCGCGCGTCACGGGTGATGATCCGGTGGGCGCCTGGCAGGCGCATAATGCCGCTTTGGCCGCACGCTGTGGCTGGCTGAATGATCACCGCTTTCAGGCGCTGCATTTCACCGGCCCCGATACGGATCTGACGGTGGGGCTGGCCGATGGGCATGAATGGCATGGCGGCGCGTCGATGGCGAAAAACGGCATCATGTGCAATCCCAATATCCCGACCGAAGAAGTGTTTACCACCCCGCACGCCCTGCGGGTCGAAGGCCATGTGCGCGCCACCAAACCGCTATCGCATCAGGGCACGTTGATCGACGATATCCGCGTGCGCTTTGAAGGCGGCCGGATTGTCGAAGCCCATGCATCAAAGGGCGAAGCCGTGCTGCATAAGGTGCTGGATTCGGATGAAGGGGCGCGGCGTCTGGGTGAAGTGGCGCTGGTGCCGCATTCCTCGCCGATTTCGGCGTCGGGGCTGCTGTTTTACAACACGCTGTTCGATGAAAATGCCGCTTGCCATATCGCGCTGGGGCAATGCTATTCCAAATGCTTTGTCGATGGCGCGAACCTCAGCCCGGAACAGATCGCGGCCCAAGGCGGCAATAAAAGCGTGATCCATATCGACTGGATGATCGGATCGCAGCATATCGATATCGACGGCATTGGCGCCGATGGCAGCCGCACGCCGGTGTTTCGCCAAGGCGAATGGGCCTGACGGCATCGGGCCGGGCGTTGGCCCGGCCCGCGTTTTATCAGCGCCGCGCGCCGGTCAGCGGGTCGATCTTGACATCGACCTGGCGCCCGTCGGTCGTGTAATATTCGACGTCCCAATAACCGTCATCATCCCAATCGACTTCGTCGATCCAGGCGACATCGCCGCCCGCCTCGATCCCTTGCAGGATCTGGGACAGCGGCAGCGCATTGGCCGGCGGCGGCGTATCGGCCGCAGCAGCACCGGCAAGCAAGGCGATCACACCAACAAAAGGCAGGATAGGGTTTTTCATATTTCATTTCCTTTTTAATAGGTTACGGATGAAAATTCATTCAATGCTTCCAGAAAGCTCGAATACGACGGTCACATCGACGCGCACATCGACATCCCGGGCGGAAACAGGAACTTCGCCGACGCTTGCCTCGGCGGTGCGCATCATGTCCATCGCCATATAGGGCCGGCTGAAACCCTGTTCGGATACATTGATGATGCCCAGAATTTCGGTGCCAAGCGCATCGGCGTAATCGCCGGCCTTGGCGCGCGCCTGTTGGGCAGCAGCGATCCGGGCTTCGCGTTCCAACGCGGATTTATCCGACAGATCGAACATCACGCTGTTGATCGTATTGGCCCCGGCACTGACAACACCGTCAAGGATTTCACCAAGCGTATCAATATCATGCACGGTGATCGTCATCTGGTTTGACACCTGATAGCCGATGATCCGTGGTTCCGATTCGGGGCGGCGGTCATAGCGTGGGTTCAGCGAGAGGCCGCTGGTTGCCATATCCTGATCGGCCACGCCAAATCCGGTGATGGCGGCGACGACAGCAGCCATTTTGGTGTTATTGTCGCGCATGGCCTCGTCTGCGGTGCGCCCGACACCTTCGACCCCGACGGTGATCAGGGCCTGATCGGGTTCCGCCGAAACGGTGCCGCTGGCGCTGATCGTCATGGTCGAGCGCGGCATATCCGGGGGCACGGACTGCGCAAGGGCGGGGCCTGCGATCAGCAGCGCGCAAAGCCCGAACGCGGCGTGAACCGGGGATGTGAGAGTTCGTTTCATAAGTATACCTTTCTGGCAGCGCCGAATGCGACAGCGCCTTGTGATGAAAGCGCAGCGCTTAGCTAAGCACAACGCTGATAAGCACAAATTTGCGCGATCCGCCGGGCGGCGGCGCGTTTTTGCCGATGCACGATCGCAGCCAACCCGCCAAACGTTAACAAATCGTTAACCATTTGGGCGCAAGATCACCCCGGGTGGTGCAGGAGCAAAAGAATGGCGCGCAGATCATGGATCGGGCGGCTGGGCGGGATGGCGGATATCGTGGCGCTGCGGCTCTTGCGGCTGAACCAGCCGGATTTGGCGCGCCAGCCCCTGGGGCCAGAGGTCAAAGCCCGGCTGTTCACCCTGCAAACCGATGCGATCTGCCGGGCGCTGCCGGGATTTCTGGCACTTGTGGCACTGGTCACCATGGCGGCGCTTGCGGTGGATATCCGCTTTCACGGCATGCGGCTGCCCAGCATGATCTGGGCCGGAGCCGGGATTTTCGGCTTGGGGCTGGGCATTGGCCGTTGCCGCTATTGGCAGCGGCCGCGCAACCGGCACATGCGGCGCATGGGAGGTATCGCGCTTCTGGCGGCGATGGCGGCGGGGCTTTTCCTGACCTTGGGGCCGCTATGGGTGATGCGGTTGCACATGATCCCCGGCGCAGCCGGCTATGTGATCACCGCGCTGACGGTCGTGGCGGCGATTGGCGCGAATATGCTGGGGGCGGTGCTGCTTGCGGGGCTGAGCTTTGCCGCAGCCATTGGCATCGGGCTGATTGCCGCCCTGCCCCCCGATCTGATCTGGCTCTCCCTGCCGCTCGCCTTGGGCTTTCTGGCACTGCTGGCACATGCGCTGGTCGTCAATGCCACGATCCTGCTGGGCGAGATCATGCGCCGGGACGAGGCCGTTGCACAACGCGATGACATCGCCACGCTGCTTGGCGATTATGAGGCCGCGAGCCTGATCTGGTACTGGCGCTGCGATGAAAATCTGGTGCTGCGCGAAATCTCACCCGGGCTGATCGCGGCGTTGGGGCTGGGGCAATTGGCCGAACGTATGCCGCTGCGCGGGCTTTTGGGCCGGGCCGGTGCGCGCGCCAACAAGCCGGGCGATGCCCAGATCCTTGCCGCCCTTGCCCGCGCGCCTGCCGATCTGCCCAACCAGATCGAACTGGATCTGCGCATCCGCGCCGAAACGGCTGATGAACGGATTTTCACCTTTTTCTTGCGCAAAACGGTAAATGCCCAGGGCGAAATGACCGGGATGCAAGGCTTTGCCCGCGATATCACCGAGGAATATCACGCCAAGGAAAACGCGCTCTATCTTGCCACCCATGACATGATGACCGGCTTTCTCAATTCGGGCGCCTTTCATCAGGAACTGGCCGAACAGCTTGCGGCGTTCAACGCCAGCGGGGCCACGGGGCTGGCGGTGTTCCTGTTCATCGATGCCGACAACCTCAAAACCGTGAATGACACCCATGGCCATATGGCGGGCGATGCGCTGATCGCCACGCTGGCCGCGCGGCTGCGCCATGAAATCGGCCCCGATGCGCTGGCTGCGCGCAAGGGGGGCGATGAATTTCTGGTCGCCATCCTCGATGTCGCGCCTGATACGCTCGATCGGCTGGCCGCACGCATTTTGCACGCCGTTTGCGCGAATTTCACCCATGAAGGCAAGGTTCTCGAACTTTCCTGTTCGATGGGGGTCAGCCATGCGCCCGCGGGCACAGCCGATATGGCCCGGCTAGAGCTGGAGGCCGACCGCGCGCTTTATTTCGCCAAAGACAAAGGCCGGGGCCGGATCGAACATTACAATGCCGCCCTGGGCCGCAGCCTGGTGGCCGAGCGGCGCATCGCCAGCGATCTGCCCGCCGCGATCCGCGACCGGCATCTGACCTGCGTGTTCCAACCGATCATCGATCTTGCAACCGGGCGTATCAGCGCTTGCGAAGCACTGGTGCGCTGGGATCATCCCGATCTAGGCCCCGTTGCGCCCGAACAGGTGATCGCGGCGGCGCGGTTTATTCATTGCACCGGGGCGCTTGGCGCGCTGATGCTGCATAATGCGCTGGCAGCCGTCCGCGATTGGCCGGCGGGCGTCATGGTCACGGTGAATGCCATGGC
>JBBAGE010000139.1:0-5860 GCA_041655055.1 Paracoccaceae bacterium | reverse complement strand
AGGCCGGCAGTGGCGGCGTCGCGGCGGGTTCGGCCACGGTATCGACCACCCGCGCGGCGGTCGAGGCGCGGCTTGATCTGGGCCGCGACGGCGCGCTGAAACTGCTTGCCATGGGCAAGCTCGATATGCGCGCGGGCCAAAGCGGCACGCTGCATTCCAGCATCGACAATTTCAACGCTACGCTGGTGGGGGTTTCGGGGGCCAAGGCCACGACCACCTATGCCAGCACCGTGGAAACCCGCCTGCACGGCGTGGTGGAAATCGACGCGGCGGAAATGGATCTGGGCGCGTCGAATACGATCTTGCGCCCGCGTTCGGGCCATAACATCGCGTCGGGCAGCGGTGGTGCGTTCGATCTGCCGGCGATGGTGTCGGATATCACCATCGATGCCAGCACCAGGCTGACCGTCGATACCGGCGTGCGGATGACGCAGATGTTGCTTAACGCGCTGAACGAACCGGCGCTGTTTCGCATGGGCGCGGCCAGCACGATCGATGTCACCGACCGGCTGCATCTGGATGCGGGCGGCGCGATTGCGGTGCCGATCGGGCGCAGCAGCATCAAGGTCAACCGCGATGATACGATTGTGTCGCTCGGGGCGGTGGGTATTTTCTCGGAAGGGGATTTGCGGATCTATAGCGGCTCGAATGTCGATATTCATGCCGAGGTTGACGCCAATTCCTATGGGTTCGCGGGTGCGGCGACGGGCGAAACCGATGCGGTTTATCGCGGCGTCAATGATATCGTGATCGCGGCGGGCGCGGATCTGGAATCGATGCGCAATATCCGTCTGGGCGCCGGTGAAATGGCAAGCCAGGCGCAAAACGTGAATGTGCGCGCCGAAACGCGGGTGTTCAACAAGACCGCGATCCCGATCCCGACCGATCCGCGCGCCGATGCCGTGGCCGATACCCGTTCGCGGATTTCGGTTGCCGAAGGCGCCAGCGTGCAGGCGGTGCAGGATGTCTATCTGCATGCCATCGGCGGCAATCGCAATGTCGAAGGCTATGGCCGCGGCACCGATCTGTGGCGCGAAGTTGCCGCCGCGATCGCCAATGCCATCGGCGGGATCTTTGGCGCGGCCCCGGTTGCGCTTGATATCAAAAGCGGGACCACCGTTGACCGGGGTGATAATGGTGTGATCGTGAACGGCTATGTCCGTGCCGGTTCGCGCAACAGCCAGCGGTTGCTTTTGAACCAGAACAACGAGCTTGATCTGACCTATGCCGGTTATGAGGAATGGGAATACGAAAACATCGAATGGAAGGTGCTGGAAAATGTTTCCGTTGCCGCCGATCTTCAGGCCCGTGTTGACGAGCTGAACGATCTGCTGGCCAACGATTTCATCACCGGCAACCAACCCGAAGCCAAAGCCGCATGGGAGGCCGAGCGCAACCGCCTGCTTGGGCAGCTTGCAACCCATGGCGATGCATTGGTCGATCTGGTGGATATCGGGCCGATCCGGGCGACCGGCGGCAATATCTTTATCCGCGCGGATTATGTGCATGGGTCGGATACCGGCACGCTGCAGGCGCCGGGCGATGCGCTGATCGATATTCTGGTGACATCGGATGCGTTCATCCGCACCGACAGCCTGACCATCCCGGCGCGTTCCGGCGGGTTGGTCACGTTCAACGATGTGCCGATCGAAGTGGCCAGCGATATCCGCGATATCACGCTGATCAACGGGGATTACGACTTCGACGTGATCCAGGGGCTTGCGACGGGCGAGCCTGAAATCAAGGTTTATTCCACCGGCGTTCCGGCGGGCCATGGTAGCACCGCGCCGATCGGCACGATCATCGTGAACGGCCCGATTGAAAACCTGCGCGGCAAGATCACCGTTCAGACGCTTGAGGGCGACATCGACGTGCGCGCCGATATCGCAGGCCTGACCGTGGTGATGGAGGCCACGAACGGCAACTTTATCCAAGGCTACAAGCCGGGCATTTCAAACGCCGGGGGCACCCCGATTGCAAGCGCCTGGAGCGATGATGGCGATCTGCAATTTGAAGGCCAGTATGGCAGCTATTACCGCGCGATGCAGGAAAGCTTCAAATGGACGGTCCGGGCGCTGCCTGCGGGCGCAAGCTTTATCCGCCGCTATAGCGACGAGGCGGGCACATTCACCCATCGCCAGACCACTGACCGGATCACGGCGGGCAAGAATGTGTTCATCACCGCCGATGTGCTGAACATCAACGGGCTGATCCAGGCGGGCCGGGGCACCTATGACGTCGATATCCGCGCGGGCATCGACGCGGAAATCCTCGCGCGCTACGGGGCCTCGGGGTCGGGGACGATCCTGATCCATAACCCGTCCACGCGGACCGATGGTGATATCGTCGTCAGCAATTACATCACCAGCGATGTGCCGGTGTATTACAATTTCGACGAAGGCCGGATCGAGGTGGGCCGCATGGTCGTGCAGGGCGGTCAGGTCGAACTGATGGGCAATATCATGTCCACCGGTTCCGGCCGGATCGAGGCACTGGACGGTTTCGGCCAGATCACCGTTACCAGCGATACGATGCTGCCCGTGGGACTGCAGCGCATCGATGCGGGTGCGGGGGCTTCGGGCACCGGGGTCGCAGGCATCGTGCGGATCACGGATACGGCCAAGACCATCACGGTTGCGGGCCATGGTCAGCAGTTCCTGACCACCGAATATCGCCGTCAGGGAAATGAACTGCGTGTCTATGACAACCGAACCGTCGAAGAAGTGTCGGTTCTGCCGCCTGATTTCGATCTGGGCGGGGCCGAGCCGCCGACGCGGCTTGCGCCCACCAACCTTGTGCGCACCATCACCGCAAACGGGGGTCGCGATGCCACCTATGACCCGACCGCCAACCGCGATCTGATCTATGTGGTGGGCGAGCGGGTGGTCACCACGCGTTTCATGCGCGAGGAAGAGCTGGTCGTTATCGGCCTGTTCAAGACCAAGCGTAAAACCACGCAGGTTCAACTGTCGCGCAGCGAAACCACAAATCCGCTGGGTGCGGGCCCCTATCTGGGGGAATCGCTGGATGGTGTGCGCTATGACTATGCCTTTGTGGGCCGTCAGATCACTAACACAACCAGATCGACGGCCAAGGTCGAAACCCACAATTCGGTGCGCTGGTGGAAACTGGGGTCGGGGTGGATCCACCGCGATTACCAGATCATCAACACCACGGAATCGATCTATGAACACCGTCTGAACGCCAGCCAGCCGATTGACATTCATTTCGCGGGCAGCGCGCAGGGGCTTGTGAATATTCAGGCCCGGGGCGATGTGTTCTTCCTTGATACCGTGATCAACGTGGTGGGCGATACGACCGTCAATTCCAGCCATGGATCGCTATTCACCGCCGATCCGGGGATCGAATTCAACACCGCCAACACCACGCTGGCGGCGCTGGGGGGCAGCATCACCGGGATGGCGGGTGAATTCCGCATGAATCAGGTGGCGGGCAGCACCCTGACCCTGACCGCGCAGGACAATATCTTTGTCCGCGAAATGGGCGGCACGATGAATATCGTTTCGGCCACCGCGCTTAACCGTTCGGCGGGCACCATCGGGTCGTCGTCTGGCAATGTGCATCTGATTGCGCATGGTGATATCCGCCATGCCGATGCGACCGGCACGGTCAGCGGCGCCTATATCACGCTTGAATCCACTACCGGCCAGATCGGTCAGGGCGCATCCGATCCGCTGCGCGTGAACACCGAAGGCGGGCGGCTGAACGCGCGCGCTGCGGGTGATATTACGCTTAGCGAAGTGGCCGGGGGCGATGGCGATCTGCATATCGATCAGGTGGAATCCATCGGCGGATCGGTAACGCTGATCGCCAATCACGGCTCGATCCTTGATCGCAACGATGTCGAGGAACGCGATATCCGCACCGAGGCCGAATTGGTCGAACTGTATGTCGATGCGATGGGGCTTTATGGCACCGGCGTCGCCGCACGCGAGGCCCGGCAGCTTGCCGGCCTCAAGGCCGCGCGCGAAGCCGAATATGCCCAATATTGGCAGCAACGCGGCGGTGGCGGCCCGATCAGCTATGAAATGGGTGCCGATACGCTGGCCGGGCTTGAGGCCAGCGGTTGGGACCAGAGCCAGATCGATGCCTATATCGCGGAACGCGAGGCGCTTTATGATCTGTGGAATGGGGATACGGCATTCGATCCGGGCTATAGCTATCTGGTCGGCGCGGATGAGGCGGCGGGGATGCTAGAGGGTATTTCCTGGACGCCCGAGGAACTGACCCGTTCCATCAGCGCCGGGCTTGTGCGCCAGACGGGCGATACACGTGTGCGTAACCAGGATCCCAACGTCGTAGCCGGGCGCAATATCACGCTGATCGCGCGCGATTCCGTGGGCGAATTGATCGATGATTACGTGATCAATGTCAGCGATCCCGATTATGTGCTGAGCGCCGATGATTTGCTGGCGCTGGCATCGGCGGACCGGCTCGATCTTTATGACGAAGATGGCAATATGAAGCGTGACGCGGATGGCAATATCCGCATCACCCAGCGTGAAACGCTTGATTTCGCTTTTAAAGGGATCGATCCAGCTTCCGGTTTGCCCGTGGGCACGCTGCGTGTGGTGGCTGATGATCGCGAAATCTTCCTGGGCGCCGAAACGCCGGTGCGCGTCGAACAGATCCACGGGCAGGGCGCGGTGCAGGTGCTGATCGATGGCGCAATGGCGGATGCCGCCCAGCCGGGCAGCACGGCGGTGCGTGGCACGGTTCTGGTGCTGGAATCGGGCAATAACGCATCGATCGGGACCGGGGATAATCCGCTGAGCGTGGAAATCCTGCCCGGTGGCTCGCTCAACGCGCGGTCGGGGCATGATGTCTATATTACCGCGCCCTTTGGCGGTGTGCCGGTTGAGGCCCTGTTTGCGGGCCGCACGGCCTCGATCACGGCGGCGGGTGCGATTACCGATAATGTCGGTAATGCGCTGCCCCGGATCGTGGCGGACAATATCATCCTTTCGGGCGCCACGATTGGCGCGGATGACAACCTGCTGGGGATTGAACTGACCGACGAAGTTGACGGCCGGATCACGCTTGAAACCACCAGCGGCGACATCAACCTTGATGTGGTCAGCGCGTTCAACCTTGCGTCCGCACGGCTTGCGGCGGGCGGTTTGATCGTCGCGCACAAGGGCAGCACGCTTTTTGGCGAAGATACGCTGATCTTTGGCGCGCTGTCGCGTCTGGTGCTGGATCTGGCCGATGGGATGGGGGTTGATCTGTTGGCCAGCGGTGTGAATATCGCCGGGCATGATCTGACGATCCGGACCGGCGGGCAGGTGGGGGCCGATGGGGAACGTCTGATCACCGATCTGGATGTGCTCGATTATATCTCGCGGGGCGAGGTCCAGACAGCGCTTTGGCTGGATGAGGTGAATTCGATCACCCTGCGCCAGATTGCACAAAATCTGCATGCAGCATCCGTCACAGATGTTCAGGCGGGCGTGGATATCACGCTTGGCACCGCGACATCGCTTTCGCGCACGCGGCTTGCGGCGGGGCGCGATATTGTCGGCGGGCGGGTCACGGCTGAACTGACGGAACTGGAATCGGGCCGTCATATCGATGGAATCGAGGTCGTGACCGGCCTGCTGCGGGCCCAAACCGATGATGGCGATGCCACGATCCTGTTGCGCGACCGCGCGGTGGACGTGGATTTCATCACAGTAGGCGGCAGCGGCGCACTGGCCCTGACCAGCCGCGATGCGCCGGTGACGCTGCTGGCGGCGGGCGATGCGTTTGCCTTTGGCCCCGGTGCGTCGCAAGGCCATGGGATCACCACGGCGGGCGGCGCGCTTGATCTTGATCTGACCTCGCTTCTGGCGCGGGCCGA
>JBBAGE010000138.1:0-5901 GCA_041655055.1 Paracoccaceae bacterium | reverse complement strand
CGCGCATCTATATCAAGGGTTGGGGTCCGACTTCGGTGACGATGTGCGCCAGCGCAATATCATAGGGCTGGGGATAGATCGTCGCAATCCGCGCCCCCTGATAGCCGATCCCGATGGTTTGGCCCGGCGAAAGCGCGGCCAATGTGTGGTCGTAATAGCCGCCGCCATGGCCCAGACGGTGGCCCGCGCCATCCCAGCCCACCAGCGGCAGCAAAATGATATCGGGGATCAGGGCCGGGGCATCGGGCGGCGGGGCGGGGATGTCCCACAGGCTGGTGATCATCGCGGTATCCGACGTCCAGCGGCGAAACACCAGAGGCGCGGCGCGAACCTCAACCACCGGCAGGGCGATCTGCGCGCCCATTTCATGCCAACTGGCCAACAGGGGCCGCAGATCGGGCTCGGCCCCGATCGGCCAAAAACCGGCGATGACCCGGCCGCCGGGTGCGCCCACCAGCGCCGCCAGATGGGCGCGGATCGCTGCATCATTCGTGGCGCGCATCGCGGCGGGCAGGATAGCGCGTGCCGCAATCAGCCGCGCGCGCTCGGATTTGCGCCAGCGGGCGACATCGCGGGCCTGTTGGGGATCGACGGCGAAGGGGTCGAAATAATCGGGCGCGATCTCATTCGCCATACAGGCGGGCGAGGCATAATCGCCGCCGTTATCCGCATTGCGATCTTGCGGCATCCGGCCCCCTTTCAACCCAGCGAGGGCGGTGCGCCACGGGCTTCGCGCGCGGCGGTGTCGGCGGCGTAATGCAGCGATCGCGCAATCCGTTCGGCGCGGCTGATGACATGTTCGGCGCCTTCGGGCGGGCAGACTTCATGCGCGGTCTGGCGAAACAGCGCCAGCCAGCGTTCAAAATGCGGCCAGGCAATCGGCAGGCCCCGATGCGCAAGCACGGGCGACCCGTGATAGCGCCCGGTCATCAGCGCGACCGAGGACCAGAAATCCACCATCCGTTCCAGATGCGGCCCCCAATCGGTGATGCGCGCGGCAAAAATCGGGCCAAGCACCGGATCGGCGCGCACCCGGTCGTAAAAGCGGTGCACAAGGGTGTGAAGGATATCTTCGTCAAGCCCGGTCTGCGCCATCAGATTGGCGGTCATTTCAGGGCGGGCCGAGGAAATTCTGGGCTGTGGATTGGACATGTCGTGCCTCGTGGGCTGGTATATAGCCTATTAATAGGCATAAAATATACCAATTCAACCCCGCAAGGCACCCCGGCCTGTGGCAAAAGGGCGCGACCGTGCCGCGCCCCAAGGATCAGCCGATCAGCAGATCCTGCTCGGAATGGCCGGAATCCAGCGCATCGGCAAACCATTTCGGCTTGCGCCCGCGGCCCGACCAGGTCAGCGCCGCATTTTCCGGATGGCGATATTTTGGCGCAACTGGCGCGCGCGCGGGTTTGGATTCGGTTCCAGCCAGATCCGAAAGCGAATAGCCCAATTCTTTGGCCAAAGCATCCAGTTTGGCGCGGGCCTCGGCCAATTGGCGATCTTCGTAAGTTGTAATCGCTTTAGCCACATTCCGTTGTAATTGTTTCAGCTCTTTGAGGGTAAGAGCATCGAGATTGATATCAGCCATTTTGGCTCCGTTTAACTATCAGACGCGATATAAATAGAGCGATATGCATTGGGGTGCAATGCGTGGCGCTATTATTATCATAAAGGCCAAATAATAAGCAAAAGCGGTATGCTGATCACAATAACCAATATTTCCAGCGGCAGGCCCAGTTTCCAGTAATCGCCAAAACGAAAACCGCCGGGGCCAAGGATAAGCGTGTTGTTTTGATGCCCGATCGGCGTGAGAAAGGCACAAGACGCGCCAATCGCCACCGCCATCAGGAAACTGTCGGGATTAACCCCGAGCGCCCCGGCAATTCCAAGCGCAATAGGCGCAAGAACGGCGGCGGTGGCGGCATTATTCATGACATCCGACAGCATCATGGTCGTGATCAGCACCACCGCCAAAGCCGCAATCGCATTGCCCTGCGCCACCGTATCGACCAGAAACCGCGCCAGAACATCGGCCGCACCCGTGGTTTGCAGCGCGCCCGCCACCGGGATCAGCGCGCCCAAAAGCACGACCACCGGCCAATCGATCGCGGTATAGATCTGGCGCAGCGGCACGGTGCGCAGCACCATCGTCGCCAGCACCCCCAGCGCAAAGGCGGGCGCCGCCGGCAACAGGCCCAGCGTGACAATGGCCACCGCGCCGAACATGATCGCGCCCGCCCAGATCGCGCGGCGTTTGTCGGGGATGCGCAATTCGCGTTCGCTCAGCGGCACGCAGCCGGTTTCATTGATGAATTCGCTTAGCGATTCGGCCGGCCCCTGCATCAACAGCAGGTCGCCCGATTTCAGCCGCAGCGAACGCAGCCTTGCGCGTGGCGGCCGCCCTTCGCGCGATACGGCCAACAGATTCAGCCCATAGCGCGTGCGCAGCCGCAAATCCTTGGCCGAGCGGCCCACGATCGTCGATCCGGGCAGAACCGCCAGTTCGCGCAGCATGATTTCTTCGTCGCGGGGCGGGGCATCGGGATCGCGGGGGGCGGGCTCGGGGTCGGCAAGCGCGTCGCTGGCATCGGGCGCGGCGTTTTCCGGCAGGGCGTCGTTCTCGCTGTCTTTTTCTTCGTCTTTGGGCTTGTCCGACGATGATCCCTGTTCCTCCAGCTTGATCCCGAAAACCGAAAGCGCCTCGGCCAGCGCATCGACATCGGCCTCTAGCACCAGAATGTCATTGGCGCGAATCCGGCGGCCGCCATGGGGCGCGGTCAGGCGAACGTCATTGCGCACAAGGCTTACGATCTGGGCGCCGCTATCCTCGATCTCGCGTTCGAACGCGCGCAGGGTCAGGCTGACGGCCTTGCTTTTGTCGGGCACGCGCACCTCGGTCAGATAGGTGCCGGTATCAAACCCGGCCCCTGTCGCGGCGCGGCGCGCAGGCACCAGCCGCCAGGATGTCAGCGCCACGAACAGCACGCCCGCCACTGCCACCGCCACACCCACGGGGGCGAAATCGAACATGGCGAAATGGCCAAAACCCGCCTGTTCGCGAAACCCCGATACGATCAGGTTGGGCGGCGTGCCGATCAGCGTGGTCATCCCCCCCAACAACGTGCTGAATGCCAGCGGCATCAGCACCTGGCCGGGCGTAAGCCCGATGCGCGGCGCAAGCTGCACCGCAATCGGCATCAACAGCGCCATGGCCCCCACGTTATTCATGAACCCCGACAAAGCGGTGCCCAATGCCATCAGCGCGATCATCGATGTCGCGCGCCCCGCTTCGCGCGGCAAGATGGCGCGCGCGAGCCAATCCACCGCGCCGGTTGCCTGCAACCCGTGGCTGAGCACCAGAACACAGGCCACGGTGATAATGGCGGGATGCCCGAATCCTTCGAACGCATCCGCTGCCGGCACCAGCCCGACCACGACACAGGCCAAAAGCGCCGCAAGCGCCACCGCATCGTGGCGCAGCCTGCCCCACAGGAACAGCGCAACAGTCAGCAAGACGATGGCGAAAATCAGAATTTGGGCAATGGTCATGGGGGCTTCCGGTTGTTACAGGCCCAGATGAACAGGGCTGGCTGCCCGGCTCAAGGATAAAGATGCCAATGCGGCGCAAATCCGATAGGGATGATGCTTGGCAAGGAGATACGCATGATCACACCGACGCTGCGCCATGGTCTGCGCGAAAATCTGACGCAGGTCAGCCATCAGTTGATTCAGGTGATGCTGGTGGGTTTTGCCATCGGCATGACGCGCACGGTGGTGCCGGCGCTGGCCGAAAGCGAATTCGGGCTGGCGCGCGGGTCGTTCATGTTGCTTGTGTCATTCGTCGTGGCCTTTGGCGCGGTCAAGGGCGTGATGAATTTCGTGGCCGGGCGATTGTCGGAACGGATCGGGCGCAAGCGGGTGCTGTTAGCGGGCTGGATCGTGGCGCTGCCGATCCCGGTGATGATCTGGGTGGCGCCGGATTGGAACTGGATCGTCGCGGCCACGGTGCTGTTGGGGATCAATCAGGGGCTGTGCTGGTCGATGACCCAGACTGCCAAGCTCGATATCACCCGTGCAGATGAACGCGGGCTGATCATGGGGCTGAACGAATTCGCGGGCTATGGCGGGGTGGCGCTGGCGGGGATTGCGACCGCCTATGCGGCCGAATTGGTGGGCGCGCGGCTGGGGCTGCTGATCTTTGGGCTGGCGGTGGTGGTGCTGGCGCTGGTGCTGACGGTGTTTTGGGTCAAAGACACGCTGCCATGGGCGCGGGCCGAAGCGGCGGCACATCGGGCCGCACCCCCCGCCCATCTGCCCCGCTATCCCAAAGGCGTGTCGGATAATCCCGGCACGGGCGAAATCTTCGCGATCATGAGCTGGCGCGACCGGCGGCTATTTGCCATCGTTCAGGCCGGATTGGTGGAAAAATTCGTCGATGCGCTGGTTTGGGCGATGTTTCCGGTATTTCTGGTGGCCAAGGGCGCAAGCCTGACGGAAATGGGCTGGATCGTGGGCGCCTACGGGCTGGTTTGGGGCGGGGCGCAATTGTTCACCGGGCGGCTGTCGGATCATGTGGGCCGGTTCTGGCCGAATGTGGCGGGCATGTGGATCTGCGGCGCGGGCGTATTGCTGGTGGTGCTGGGGCAGGGGGCACTGTGGTGGACGATATCGGCTGCGATCGCGGGGTTCGGCATGGCGCTGCTTTACCCGAACCTTTCGGCGGCGGTGGCCGATATTACGCCCCCGGGCTGGCGTGGGTCGGCCATCGGTATTTACCGGTTCTGGCGCGATCTGGGCTATGCCATCGGCGCGCTGGGGCTGGGGCTGGCCGCAAGCCTGACCGGCGCGCCCGAGGCGGCATTCTGGTTCGTGGCTTTGGCGATGTTTGCATCGGGGGGATTGCTTTGGTGGCTGGGCGAGGAAACCCACCCAAGGCTGAACCCCGCGTGATCAATCGCCCAGTTTGGCGTGAACTTCATCCAGATCGACCGGGCCTTTGGGCATCTTGTTGGCGGGATTGTCAAAATCATATCTGAACAGATTGAAATCGCGCTTGTAGATTTCATACATCAGATGCATCGACAGATCGTCAAAGTAATCTTCGACCGGATGGGCGCGCTTGGGGCCGTGGCCTTCGCTTTCGTTGAAACGGGGAATGGCGGCCAGATCGACGGGATGCGGGGTTTCAATCGCATTCAACACGCTTTGCATGCCGGTATTGAAATCCTCGACCGAGAAAATCGTGTCATAACGCCCGCCATTGACGATCAGCGTCGATATATGCCCCGACATCGATGACCAGTGGATATCCGGGTCCATCGGTTTGCGCCAACGCACCGTATCGCGCGCGAATAGCAAAAAGCGGCGAAAACTGGTGATCTGGTCGAATTCAAAGTTGTTTTCGGGTGATCCGACCTCGACCCCGTATTTTTGCATCAGCATCGGCACCAGCTTGCCGCGATAGCGCGAACCATTGCGCTGAATGCCGCAGATTTTATCGAAGAACGAACTGAGGATGCGGGTATAGGGATTGCGCACACAGGTAAACACATGGGTATCGCGCGCCTTGATCCGGGCCTCGATCGGGGCCTGGCTGGCGTCCTGCGCCCATTTGTGCAGGCCGGTGGTGGCATCATGGATGTCGCCATCGAAAAACCGGCCGTGATCGGAATAGAACATGATCTGGCCGATGGTCGAACAGGCGCATTTGGGCACGACGCGGTAAGCGACGCTTGTGGATTCGGTCATCCATACCCCGGGAAAGCCCATCTGTGTCATCCTTCGTGCGGTTGTGGCCCGATGGTATTATGATGCACAAAAAGATAAAGAAACCCTTCTTATTCAACGCCGCTTTGCGCTATCACGGCGGCAACTGCCGAAACCTTGGGACAGGGCGTCACG
>JBBAGE010000137.1:0-5928 GCA_041655055.1 Paracoccaceae bacterium | reverse complement strand
GGTTGCGGCGATTGTGCTGGGCGGCTTGATCGGGTGGGAGCGGGAGGTTCACGCCAAGGCGGCCGGGCTGCGCACCCATATCATGATCGCGCTGGCATCTTGTTTGTTTACCCTGATCACGTTCGAGCTGATGGCCATGCCTGATATGGACGAGGCCACTTTGCGCACCGATCCCCTGCGCCTGATCGATGCCGTGACTGCCGGTGTCGCCTTTCTCGCCGCAGGCACGATCATCGTGGCGGGGGCCAAGGTGCAGGGATTGACCACCGGGGCGGGAATGTGGATGGCGGGGGCTGTGGGGCTTGCCTGCGGGATCGGCAATCTGGCGCTGGCGGGGATGGCGACATTTCTGGCGGTCACCGTGCTGTGGTTGCTGCGCGCGCTATCGGACCGGCTGGCCTCGCGCGCCCGCCCGCCGGATGAGCCCTAGGGGCCCGATAAACCTATGGGTAATTTCAGACCCATCAGGTTGGCAGGTTTCGGGATTGAGCGCCGATGGCAGGGGTTGCCCGACGAATTGAGCAACGGCGCCATCGCCATGCGCATCCACCGGTCGGGTGTTCCAACCGCGCTCGTCTTTGTGGACCGGACGCCAAGTTTTGATACCGGCCGCCTGCGTGCCCGCACCGATGCCCATGACGCAGAAAGCTGATCGAACGTTCGCCCGTTTCCTGGAACCGAATGGCGCCAAAAGGCGCACCCCTAGCGCGTCACCCCGGTCAGGGCTTCGGCGAATTCGCGCGGATCAAAGGGGGCCAGATCGTCGATCTGCTCGCCCACGCCGATCGCATGGATCGGCAGGCCGAATTTATCGGCCAGCGCCACCAGCACCCCGCCCTTGGCCGTGCCGTCAAGCTTGGTCATCACCAGCCCCGATACATCGGCCAGCTTGCGGAATACGTCGACCTGCATCAACGCATTCTGGCCGGTCGTGGCATCAAGCACCAGCAGCGTGTTATGGGGCGCGCTCGGGTCTTTCTTGCGGATGACACGCACGATTTTCGACAATTCTTCCATCAGATCGGCCCGGTTTTGCAGCCGCCCGGCGGTATCGATCAACAGCAGGTCCGCCCCCTCGGCCTCGGCCCGGGTCATCGCGTCAAAGGCAAGCGAGGCCGGGTCCGACCCTTCGGGGGCGGTCATCACCGGCACACCGGCGCGATCACCCCAGACCTGCAATTGTTCCACCGCCGCCGCGCGGAACGTATCGCCGGCCGCGATCACCACATTCTTGCCCGCCGCGCGAAATTGCGATGCAAGCTTGCCGATCGTCGTCGTCTTGCCCGAACCGTTGACACCCACCACCAAAATCACCTGCGGGGTTTTCGCATAGATCGGCAGGGGGCGGGCCACCGGATCCATGATCCGGGTGATTTCGGCCGCCATCAGCGATTTGATCTCATCCACCGAAAGGCGGCGGCCATAGCGGCCTTCGACCATATTCGCCGTCACTCGCAGGGCCGTATCCACGCCCATATCGCTGGCGATCAGCAATTCTTCCAGTTCCTCGATCATTGTATCATCAAGCACGCGGCGCATGACCGGCTGGGGGGCGGGCCGCCCGATGATCCGCCCCAAAAGCCCCGGTTTGGGTGCCGGATCGGCCAGGCCAACCCCGCCCGACGGCGGAATTTCCAGCGGAATATCAGGCCCCGGCACCTCGCCCGGGGCGGGATCGGGCACTTCGCCGGGCGCATCATCGGGCAGTTCAGGCGGCGATGGCGGCTGGGGCATCGGCGGCGTGGGGGGCACTTCTTCGGGGCGCGGTGCGGCGGGATCCGGTTCGGGATCGCCGGCGGCCACGATCGCTTCAAGCCCTTCGTCGAGCTTTGAGGATGATTTGAACAACCGGTCTTTGAGCTTTGAGAAAAACGCCATGAGTGCCTCCTTGCTGGCTCACTTAACCACTTGGCTTGCCCTTAGGAAGGGCGCTTGGCATAAGCCGTTATCAGATATCGCTTGCTGACATATAGGCCGGAGCCATCCGGCGGCAGCACTGGGGCCGAATTTTGCATGAAACAGGGGCGCGCGCAAACGGCGCAGCGTTGTGTATGTTTACCCGATGAGACCAGGCACCACCCTTCCCCTTTTTGCAATCGCCACCCTTACGCCGGTGATTTTGCTGGCTTTCGCCGCGCTTGCGGGCGGGATGTGGATCTGGGCGGCGCTGATCTATATCACCGGTTTTGCCTATAGCCTTGATGCGCTGGCCGGGATCAGCATCGATCCCGCGCACCCCGAGGCCGAATTTCCGGCCGCAAACCGGCTGTCGATCACGCTGGCGCTGGTGCATTTCGTGCTGCTGGCGCTGGCGGTATGGGCGCTGGCGGCGGGTGATCTGTCGGGGGTGCAGCGGCTGGGGCTTTTCATGGCATTCGGGCTCTTTTTCGGGCAGGTCAGCAATTCCAACGCGCATGAGCTGATCCACCGGGGCCGCAGGGGCCTGCACCGGCTGGGGATGTGGGTGTTCATCAGCCTGCTGTTCGGGCATCACACATCGGCGCATCCGCTGATCCATCACCGCTATGCGGCCTCTGATGACGATCCCAATTCCGCGCGGCTGGGTGAAAGCTATTACCGCTTTGCGGCGCGCGCCTGGGTTGGTTCGTTTCGCGCGGGCCTTGCGGCCGAGCGCGCGCGGCTGGCGCGCACCGGGCGCGGGCAGTGGTGGCGCAACCCCTATGTGCTTTATGTGGGGGCCGGGGCGGGGCTGATCGCGTTGGTTTTCGTGCTGGCGGGCTGGCGCGGGGCTTTGGCCTATATCGCGCTGGCGGGCTATGCGCAGGCGCAATTGTTGCTGTCGGATTACGTGCAACATTATGGCCTGCGCCGCGCGCGGTTGGCGAATGGCAAACTGGAACCGGTCGGCCCCGCCCATTCGTGGAATGCGCCGCAATGGTTTACCGGGCTGGTCATGCTCAATGCCCCGCGCCATTCCGACCACCATGCCCATCCTGCCACGCCCTATCCGGCGCTTGTGATTCCCGCCGGTGCGCCGATGCTGCCGCGCAGCCTGCCTGCGATGGCAACGCTGGCGCTGTTTCCACGGCTCTGGCGGCGGGTGATGGACCCGCGCGTGGCGCGCCAGACTGGCGCGGGGCCGGATTTTCTGGCATAGGTGGATCATGCTTGCCCACGCGATGATCCCGCTTGCCCTATGCGCCAGCCTTGCGGCGGCCGCCGCCCTGCCCCTTTATGCGGACACGCCGCTGAGCGGGGCGGAATTTGACGCGTTTGCCACCGGCAAGACCCTGTATTTCAGCGCCGGCGGTGCGCCCTACGGGGCCGAGGAATATCTGCCCGATCAGCGCGTCCGCTGGGCGTTTGAGGGCGACGAATGTATCACCGGTCAATGGTATGAACAGGCGGGCCAGATCTGTTTTACCTATGACAACGGGCTTGGCCCGCAATGTTGGTATTTCTATGCCAATGGCACCAGCCTGACGGCAAAGCTGGCGGGGGATGCCGCCGGCCAAAGCTATCAGGCGCGGCCCGGCAGCCAGCCGCTGTTCTGTCCCGGTCCAAAAATCGGGGTCTGAAGCCCGTCGCGGTAATGCGAATGAGGGGCATATTTCAGCCGTCGGTCTTGCTTACCGCCAGCTTGCCATCGGCGAATTCGATTTCCAACCCGGGCGCGCGCGCCGCATCCGCCCGGCGGGTCAGCACCGCGCCATCGCGGCTGCGCACCACCGCGTAACCGCGCGCCAGCGTTTCGGTATAGCCCAGCGTCTGGCGCATGCGTTCCAACCCGTCGCGGCGCGCCTGCCATGTGGCGATCTGCCCGCGCGCGGCGGTGGACAGGCGCAGTTCCAGCCGGGTCAACGCATCGCGCCCCCGCACCACACCTTGCGCCAGCCGCGCCGGATCGCGCCGCGCATCGAGCCGGGCCAGATCGCGCCGATGCAGATCGAGATTGCGCGCCAGCGCCGGCGCGCGCCGCGCGCCCAGGCCCTCGGCCCGTTCACGCTGCCGCGCGAGCCGCGCTTGCATCGCGCCCACATGCAGCCCGGCGGCCACCTGACCCAGCCGGATCCGGCGCAACTGAACCGAGGCGATCAGCGCCGCGCCCAGCCGTTCGGTCGCGCGGTCAAGCCGTTGGCGCGGCCCGTCAAGGATACGCTCCAGCCGGGGCAGCGCGCGGCCCAGATCCTGCAACCGCTGGCGGCGTTGGGTGATGCCGGCTGCCGCGGCGCGGCCAAGGCGCGCGCCCTGCTCTGCGGTCCAGCCCATCAGCTCGAACCGCACCGGCACCGCCAGTTCCGCCGCCGCCGTGGGCGTGGGCGCGCGCATATCGGCGGCGTGATCGATCAATGTCGTGTCGGTTTCATGGCCCACGGCGGATATCAGCGGGATCTTTGACGCCGCCGCCGCGCGCACCACGATTTCTTCGTTGAAACCCCATAAATCCTCGACCGAGCCACCCCCGCGAGCAACGATCAGCAGATCGGGCCGGGGCAGCGCGCCGCCGGGGGTAAAGGCATTGAACCCCGCAATCGCGCGCGCCACATCGGGGGCGCAGGCCTGCCCCTGCACCGCCACGGGCCAGATCAGCACCTTGCGCGGGAAGCGGTCGCGCAACCGGTGCAGGATATCGCGGATCACCGCACCCGATGGCGATGTGATCACGCCGATCACCTCGGGCAGATAGGGCAGCGGTTTCTTACGCGCAGGATCGAACAACCCTTCGGCCGCCAAAGCCTTGCGCCGCTGTTCCAGCATCGCCATCAGCGCGCCGGCGCCCGCGGGCTGGATATCATCGACGATCAACTGATAGCGCGACTGGCCCGGAAAGGTCGTAAGCCGCCCGGTGGCGATCACCTCAAGCCCCTCTTCGGGGCGGTGGGTCAGCCGGGCGGCCTGCCCCTTCCAGCAGACGGCGGCAATCACCGCGCGATCATCCTTGAGATCGAAATAGAGATGCCCCGATCCCGGCCGCGCCACCCGGCCCACCTCGCCCCGGATGCGCACATGGGAAAATTCGCCCTCGATCACGCGCTTGATGGCGCCCGAAATCTCGGACACGGTGAATTCGGGCGCATTCGCGCCGCCGGGTGGGGTGTCGTCGTGATCGAATAGGTCGGACATGCGATGCCTTGTGCTGCTTTGCGCCAGACCTTAGAACGCCCGACATCAAAGGCCAAGCGGAGGATCGCGCGTTGAACATTCTTATACTTGGCGGCGGCGGGCGCGAACATGCGCTGGCCTGGGCGGTGCTGCAAAACCCCAAATGCGACAAACTGATCGTGGCGCCGGGCAATGCGGGGATCGCCATGATCGCGGAATGTGCGGATCTCGATATTCTCGACCCCGATGCGGTGACGGAATTCGCGCTGGAACAGGGCATCGGCTTTGTGATCGTCGGCCCGGAAACGCCACTGGTGGCGGGTGTAAGCGACCGGCTGCGCGCTGCGGGGGTGCTGTGTTTTGGACCCAGCGCGGCGGCGGCGCAGCTTGAGGCATCGAAAGCCTTTACCAAGGAAATCTGCGATGCAAGCGGCGCGCCGACGGCGGCCTATGCGCGGTTTACCGATGCCCGCGCCGCGCATGATTACATTCGCACCCAGGGCGCGCCGATCGTGGTCAAGGCCGATGGGCTGGCCGCGGGCAAGGGCGTGATCGTGGCGATGACCACGGATGCCGCGCACAGCGCCGTCGATGACATGTTCGGCGGCGAGTTTGGCGCGGCCGGCGCCGAAGTGGTGATCGAGGAATTCATGGAGGGCGAAGAGGCCAGTTTCTTCGTGCTCTGCGACGGACAAAACGTGCTGCCCGTGGGCACGGCGCAAGATCACAAACGCGCCTTTGACGGGGATGAGGGGCCCAATACCGGCGGCATGGGCGCCTATTCCCCGGCGCCCGTGATGGATGCGGCGGTCACGCAAAAGGCGCTCGATGAAATCATCCGCCCCACGGTGGCCGAAATGGCGC
>JBBAGE010000136.1:0-5962 GCA_041655055.1 Paracoccaceae bacterium | reverse complement strand
GATCTTGGCAAACGGGTGTCGGAAACGACCCTTCGCGAATTTCTTGCGGCTGGTGGGCTGACCCGGGCGCAGGCATTTGCCGATGACCCCGCCGATCACGCGCTGGATGCGGTTCAAATGGCACCGGTGATCCCCGATCCGGATAAAATCATCTGCGTGGGCTTGAATTATCACACCCATGTTCAGGAAACCGGTCGCGAAGAAACGGTGCATCCGGTGTTGTTCGCCCGCTATGCCGGCAGTCAAATTGGCCACGGTGATGCGCTGATCAAACCGCTGGAATCGGATCAATTCGACTATGAGGGCGAGCTTGCGGTGATTATCGGCAAAGAAGGCCGCCGCATATCCGAAGAAAACGCGTTGGAGCATGTGGCCGGTTATGCCTGTTACAATGACGCCTCGGTTCGCGATTGGCAAAGACATACGCATCAATTCATGCCTGGCAAAACCTTTGCTGGCACGGGTGCATTCGGCCCCTGGATGGTCACCAGCGACGAAATCCCCGATCCGAGCGCGCTGCATCTGCAAACTCGGCTGAACGGGCAGGTCGTGCAGGATACGGATCTTGCGCTGCTGATCACTTCGATTCCGCGTCTGATTGCCTATTGCTCGACCATCTTGCCGCTGTTGCCGGGCGATGTGCTTGTGACCGGAACCCCCGGGGGCGTCGGTGCGCGCCGCGAACCGCCGCTTTGGATGCGTGAAGGCGATATCTGCGAGGTCGAAATATCCCGGATCGGCGTGCTTTCAAATCCTGTTCAGGCCGAGAAATGAACCTTTCCCGCTAGCGTCGATCATGGCACAACTCTGTCATGACCGACGCTGTAAAAAGTTCACCCAAAGGCAATTCCGTGCGTGCCCTTACACGCGGGCTTGCCATTTTGCGTTACATCAATTCATCGGGTGAATGTCGGCCCGGCGAAATCGCCCGCGCCCTGAATATCCCCCGGCCGACCATTTACCGATTGTTAGAGACGCTTGAGGGGGCGGGTTATGTTGCCTTTTCGTCTAGCTCCAACCTTGTCCGGGTCACGCGGCTGACCGCATCGCTGGGCGATGCGAGCGCGGTTCATTCAGAGCTTTGTCAGGCGACCGGCCCGCTTTTTGCGGAATACAGTTCCCGGCTCGTCTGGCCGCTTGATTTGAGCGTCTATGAAAATGCGTCCATGGTTATTCAAGAAACCACACATGGCCGCTCGCCGCTTTCGATTGACCGGGCGATGATCGGTTACCGGCTGCCAATGCTGCGGACCTCGGCGGGGCGGGCGTATCTTGCGTTTTGCCCCGAGATCGAAAGGCAGACCATTCTCGAACATTTGCGATATATGGGCGATCCGGCGGATGCGCCGTTTCTTGAACCGGCCTGGCTTGATCGCATGCTTCACACGACGCACAACCGCGGCGTCGCGTTGCGTGATGCCGGTGAATTCCGACCCGAAACATCATCCGTCGCAGCCCCGATCAAAACGCCCAAGGGCGTCGCCGGCACGGTATCCGTGATATGGATCCGTTCGGCGATGAAAACATCCAAGGCGCTGGACACGCTTGCCCCCCAAATCGTCGAGGTGGCCGAGAAAATATCTGATATTTTGGCCAGCTAAGACTGCCTGTTTTGCTCGCCGCTAAAAGCAACAGTTGGCCACATTTCCCGACATCGGGCGACAGGGTTGCCATGGCGGCCCGGCGGGGGTTAGGCTGGTATGCAAAGGAGCATGCCATGTCGTTTCGTGCTATTCCTGTCATTGCGGCTTTGGTCGCGGTGTTGGCCGGCCCCGCAGCAGCGCAGTGGACCCCGGCGGCGCCATTGCCCGATCTTCGCACCGAGGTCAGCGTGACGGGCGATGGCCAGCGGCTTTTCCTTGCGGGCGGATATGGGGTTTCGGGCGATCAGCTTGCCGCCCCGCGTGCGGTTTATGCCTATGATCCGGGGGCAGACGCGTGGGAGCGGCTGACCGATCTGCCGCAGGGGCTTAATCACACGGCGCTGGTGCATCTGGATGGCGCGCTTTTCGTGATCGGCGGGCAGGTTGAAACCAGCAGTGATCCCGTTGCCACCGTCTGGATCTATGACATTGCGGGTGATCGCTGGCGCGAGGGGCCGCCGCTGGCCCATCCGCGCGGCGCCCATGCCGCGACCCTGCATGCGGGGCGGATTCATGTGATCGGCGGCGTCGGGCCGAATGGCAACATCGCCGCGCATGAAATCTATGATCCTGCCAGCAATCAATGGACCGCTGCCGCCGATATGCCCACGCCGCGCGATCATCATGCCGTCGTCAGTGTGGGCGACAGAATCGTCGTGCTGGCCGGGCGCGATCAACAGACCACGCGGATGCAGGTGAATGAGATCTACGATCCCGCAACCGACCGCTGGCAGGCGGGCGCGGATCTGCCCACCGGGCGCAGTGGCGTGGCGGGTGTGGCGCTGGATGGCTATGTCTATCTGATTGGCGGCGAAGGGTTTAATCCCGCCACCACCTTTGCCGAGGTGGAGCGCTATGATCCCGTGGCCGATACCTGGCAGACGATGCCGCCGCTTGGCATCGCGCGGCACGGGTTGGGTGCGGCAGTGATTGACGGCCGCATCCATGTCGTGTCAGGCGGGCCAGAGGCGGGGTTCACCTTTGGCAACGCGCAGGAAGTGCTGGTGCCCTAGCTTCGCACCGCCCTTACGATACCGATCAATATTGCGGCCCCGATGATGCCCGCAATCAGATAACCGATCCAGCCGCCAAAGCTGATGCCAAGCAGGCCGAACAGGAAACTGGCAATTGCCGCGCCGACAATGCCTAGCACGATGTTCAAGAAAATGCCGGTATCGGTTTTCATGAGCCCCGAGGCAATCCACCCCGCAAGGCCCCCGATGATGATCGCGGCGATCCATCCGATTTGTGCGTCTTCCACAGGTATTCTCCCTCATTCTGTTGTGGGGTAATAGCTGGGGCGGTTTGCGCAGAAGTCCAGAGTATTGGCGCGCAAAGAAAAACCCCCGGTGCGATGACCGGGGGTTTGATTGATTTTCGCGCGCTTATTCTGCGGCGGCGCTGGTTTCCGACATTTTGACGAAACCTTTGTAGTTGTCATTCGCGACGCCTTCGCAAAGCTGACGATAGGCACCGACGCCGCCCATATAGGGCATGAAAATACGGGGTTTGCCGGGAATATTGGCGCCCATATACCAGGAATTGGCGGTCGGGTGCAGCGTGTAATTCGCCACTTCGTTCACATGGGCGACCCACTTGTCCTGTTCGGCCAGATCGGCATCGACGGCAGCCACGTTGTTTTCGTCCAGATGACCGATGAAATCGGTGACGAATTCGACATGCTGTTCGATCGATGTGGTCATGTTCGACAGAACCGATGGGCTGCCGGGGCCGGTGATCAGGAACATGTTCGGGAAGCCATGCGTCATCAGGCCCAGATAGGTGCGCGGGCCAGCTTCCCATGCGTCGCGCAGCGACTGGCCGCCGGCGCCACGGATATCGACCCGCAGGATCGAGCCCGTCATCGCGTCAAAGCCGGTGGCAAAGACGATGGCATCGAGTTCGTATTCCTGTGCCTCGGTGCGGACACCTTTGGCGGTGATTTCCGTGATCGGGGCCTCGGTCAGATCCACCAGCGTGACGTTTTCACGGTTATAGGTGGCGTAATAGTCGGTATCCACGCAAATCCGCTTGGTAAAGATCGGATAGGTCGTCGGCTTGAGCTTGCGGGCGACTTCGGGATCTTTCACGATTTCATCGATCCGGTCATGCACGAATTTCACGGCCGTATCATTGGCCTCTTTGTTGATGCCGGTGTCGTTGAACGTCCGGGCGAAACCGAAACCGCCGGTTTGCCAGCCTTTCATATACATGGCTTCGCGTTCTTCGTCGGATACCTCCAGCGCGCCTTTGGCGGGCGGGACAGTGCCCATGCCATCGGGCGAATAGCGGGCCGCATGGCGCAGTTCGTCGTAGTTTTCTTTTACATATTTGATCCGCTCGTCGGGCAGGGGGCCGTTGAAAGCGGGAATGGTGTATTGGGCGGAACGCTGGAATACATGCAGATGGTCGGCTTCGGCGGCGATCAGCGGGATCGCCTGAATGGCGGATGAACCGGTGCCGATCACGCCAACACGCTTGCCGGTGAAATCCACGCCCTCATGCGGCCAGTGGCCGGTGTGATAGGTGTCGCCCTTGAAGGAATCGGCACCCTTGATATCGGGCATGTTGGCAGACGACAGGCAGCCCGTGGCCATAATGAAATAACGCGAGCTCACTTCGTCGCCGGCCTCGGTCGTGACTGTCCAGCGGCTGGTGGCATCGTCAAAGGTGGCGGCCTTGACGCGGGCATTGAATTTTACGCTGTCGCGCAGATTGTGCTTGTCGGCCACGTGGTTCAGATATTGCAGAATTTCCGGCTGGGGCGAGAATTTTTCGCTCCAGGTCCATTCCTGTTCCAGTTCCTTATCCCAGGAATAGGAATAATGGATCGAATCGGAATCGCAGCGCGCGCCGGGATAGCGGTTCCAATACCATGTGCCACCGACATCGGTGCCGGCCTCGAACACCTGGACGCCGAGGCCCATGTCACGAAAACGCTTGATCAGATAAAGCCCCGAGAAACCGGCGCCAACGACGACGACATCGGTTTCGCTCTTGATCGGGGTGGTGTTTTGGTTAGCAGACATTCAATTACCTTTCTGTTTCTCTCAGACGGCGATGTGATGCGACTGGCGGATGCCAGCCTTGCCCGGTGCATCGGGCAGAAGTGGTCGTCCGTTAAGGAGCCATGAAAACATCGTTCCCAAACGCGGGTGGCGCGCCGGGTTTGATACATTCATGGGGGTAAAGGCGGATGCGCGGCTATCCGGTGAACCGATGGGTCGTGCGTGTCATATCCGTCTCCTCCTTACAGACCAGGCTGGAAAATTGTCGTCCCTCCCAGAACCAATTTTCCGCCTCAGCCGGGCAATGTGCGAAATTGCCCGATCTGATGTTTATGCTAACCGCATCGCGCATTATTAAAAGTGGAGATGCCGCCAGAAATTTGGTCGAACATGCCAATAATTCAATAAGTCGGGCGGCAAAGCGATTGTATGCGAAAGTATCCTGCAAATCCAGTGGGATACACGGTTTCGCGAGGGAATCATTTACCGGCGCCGGGGTGATTCCGGCGCCGGCATCTGGTTTAGGCCTTGCGTTCGTTCAGCAGGGTTTGCAGATCGTCGATGGCGCGATCGATGGGCGCATTGCCGCCCGGCAGCGCGCCGCGCATATTGACGATCCCGTGGATCAGGCCCTTGGCCTCGCTGAACAGCACGCGCACACCGGCATCGGCCAGCTTGCCGACATAGGCGCGGCCTTCGTCGCGCAGCACGTCAAGCTCGGCGGTCATGACGACCGTGGGCGGCAGCATCGAGAAATCATCCGCCAGCAGCGGCGAGACCCGCAGATCTTTCCACATGTCTTTTTCGGGCAGGTAATGATCGCGGAACCATTCCATCCCCGCACGCTCAAGGAAATAGCCCGAGGCGAATTCGTCATAGGATGCATGCTGCGTGGAAATATCCGTCACCGGATAAAACAGCAGTTGCGCGATCGGTTTCGCCTGCCCCGAAGCGGAAACCACGGCCGCAAGGTTGCCCCCGGCGCTGTCGCCCGACACGATCACGCCATCGACCTTGCCCCCCAGCTCTGCGGGCGAGCCTTCGGCCCATTTGGCGGCGGCGATGCAATCATCGACGGCTGCGGGGAAAACATCCTCGGGGGCCATGCGGTAATCGACCGAAATCACGCGAAGCCCAAGCCGTTTGGCCATGTGACGGTTCAGGCTGTCACAGCCATCGACGCTGCCCAGAACCCAGCCGCCGCCGTGGTAATAGACCAGAACCGGGCCGCTCAGCTCGCCCGAAGTGGGCACATAGAACCGCGCGGGAATATCGCCTGCGGGGCCGGGGATCGTGATCTCGCGCACCTCG
>JBBAGE010000135.1:0-6230 GCA_041655055.1 Paracoccaceae bacterium | reverse complement strand
AGGGCACATTCCCCACCCCCGGCCGCAGCCTTGAAAAACGGATCGAGGATATCGCCAGCGCCCAACGCCGGCTTGAGGCCGCGCTAGGCGGGCGCACCCCCGCGCCTGCCCCCGCCGCCGCCGCCGCTGCCGCGCCCGCGCAGCCCGCGCCCATGGCCGATGCGCCCCCGCCCCCCGGCCAGCCGCTTGCCGCCAGCGATTTCATCCGCGCGCTGAATTTCCCCGAAACCGCCGAAGATCGCGAAGGTTTTCGCGCCCTGCGTCTTGCGCTGGCCGATCGGCGCGCCAGCCAGTTGGTGCAGGCCAGCCAGGATGTGCTGACCCTGCTTAGCCAGGATGGCATTTACGTGGATGACATGCAGCCCGACCGGGCCAGCCCCGGCATCTGGCGCCGCTTTGCCCATGGCGAACGCGGCCAGCCGATTGCCGCACTTGGCGGCTGGCATGATCCCGAAACGCTGGGGCCCGCGATCGCCCGCCTGCGTCAGGATGCGATTTTCCGCGATACGGTGCACCATTTCCTGCGCAAATTCGATCACATCTTTATCGAATTTGAAAAGACCGCGTCGGATCAGGAAATCGCGGAATTGGCCGATACGCGCACCGCGCGGGCATTCATGCTGTTGGGGCGGGTATCGGGCACGTTCGATTAACGCGCCAGCATCGCCTCCGCCTGGATCAGATCCTGCGGCGTGTTGATGTTGAAAAATGCTGCCTCATCGGGGAAATCGACGGTGCCGGCCCCATGGGCCTGCGCAAATTCCCGCACCCTGCGCATGCCGCCGCTCAAAGCGTCCCGCAGCGCATCGCGCAGATCCACCGGCCAAAGGCCGAATGTCGGATGCAACACGCCGCCGCTGGCCGCCATCGCGAAACCCGCGCCCTGCAAGCGCATCACCAGATCGGCGGGCAAAAACGGCGTATCCCCCGGCACGGTGATCAGCGCCGCATCGCCGCGCGCGGCGGCCCAATCCATACCGGCCAATATTCCCGCCAACGGCCCCGCGCCCACACTATCGGGCAATACCGGCAGGCCCAGCCCCGCGAACCGTTCCGCTGGCCCATTCGCGCTTAGCGCCATCTTGCAGACCTGCGGCCCCAGCCGCGCCGTGATTCGCGCCAGCAGGGTCTGCCCCGCCAGCATCTGCAAGCCCTTGTCGCCGCCGCCCATACGCCGCGCGCGACCGCCCGCCAGAATCACCCCCGGCGGCACGGCCATCGCGTCAGCCAAGCGATCCGGCAAAGCCTGCTTGCTGATGCAGCAATGGCGGGGCCTGAATCAGGCCGGAATTGTCATCGGGGCTGTCATCGCGGATCTTGCGTTCGCGCACGCCGGGATGGGCGCCAAAAGCATTCATCACCGCGCGCGGCGATATGGTCCGGGGCGTGGCCTCGAACCCCGGCAGGGCGGCAAGAATATCGGATACCGCCCTTGCGCATTGGGTTTTCGGCACGGCGCCGTAATCCTGCACCGCCTGCAACGCCAGCGCCGCCACTTCGGGTGATACGGTCAGGCTTTGTTCGATCACGTGATAGGATTCGCGCGCGTGGTAATCGATATAGAATTCAACCGCCGGATCCGACATGCCGAAATGCACATCATTCCGCTCGGGCAGATGCGGGTGATAGAATGTGCCCGCCGGGTCAAAAATCACCCGCTGCGCGCCATCGACCATCAGCGCGGAATGTTCGCCCCGCCCGTGGTAATTGTTGATAACGGTATAAAGTGTCAGCACCGGCGGGCCGGGATGCACATAGCGCGCCCGGGCCACATCAGCATCAGGCGCCCAGACCGGTTCCGCCAGCTGCGCACAACCGGCAGCAAAGACAGGCAGGACAAGCCAAAGCAAAAAGCGCAGCATTCTCATCCTGCCAACATCCGTATCGTTTGTCTGTGATCAGCTATTGAAGATCGCAAGAAAAATCAGCACGGCGATCGAAATACCCGCACCCCAGGTCATCCATTTCAGAAAACCTGCAAAAGTTCTTTCCTGTTCGCTCACATCCATCGAGCCGTGCACGTGTTTTGCCATTTGCCTTTTCCTCCTGAAAGTCGGTTCGGAACCTGATCTAGACGATTTCATTGCCCATGTCATCACCAGGTTTTACCTGCCACAGCCATGCGCCATCCGGCCCCATGCGCCGGTCGATCCGGCCGCGGTGATAAAGGTAATGCACATGCGCCATCGCATGACCCAGCGCCAGATTATACTGCGCGCCCACCATATTGGGGCGGCGAAACAGCACTTGCAGGCAATCGGCCACGCTTTGCGGATCGGCCAGAAATGCCGCAAGCCGGGCCAGCGCCGTGTGATGCTTTTCGCGCATCTGGCGCAGCCGCGTCGGCAGCCCGGTATAGGGCAGCCCGTGCCCCGGCAGCACGATCTGCGTATCGCGCGCGTAATTCGCCAGCCGTTCGCATGATTCAAGCCATTCGCCCAGTGGATCGCCCTCGGGTTCCATCGCTTGCACCGACAGATTCGGCGTGATCGAGGGCAGCAGTTGATCACCCCCGATCACCAGATCGCCCGCCTCGGACCACAGTGTTGCATGTTCGGGTGCGTGGCCATTGCCGATATGGACATGCCACAGCCGCCCGGCCAACCGGATGCTGTCGCCCTCGGCAATACGCACAAAGCTGCGCGGCAGCGGCGCGGTGGAATCGGCCAGATTATTGGGCCGCGCGGCCATGCGCTCGGCAAATATCGCGGGGTCCATACCTGCCGCGCGCCAAAGCGCGGCCTGTTCGGGCGGCGGGTTTTCCTGCGCGTCGCGTTGCAGCATCCGCGCCAGAAACCATGCCGTGCGCGTGGTGATTACCCGCGCGCCGTGCTGTTCTGCCAGCCAACCCGCAAGCCCCAGATGGTCGGGGTGGTGATGCGTGGCCAGCACCCGCACCAGGGCCGCATCCCCGAACGGCCCGGCCAGCAGCGCCTGCCAGACCGCGCGATTAGCGGGCGTGTCATAGCCGGTATCGACCACCGTCCAGCCATCATCATCGCGCAGGACATAGCAGTTGATATGATCGGGATTGCCGTCATGCGGGATATGCACCCACCAGACATCGGGCGCGATTTCCAGCGGGGCAAGCGCATCGGGGGGCGTGGCCACATAGGGCCGCATCGGTGCACCATTCACGAGGCAAGCTCCGCCATGCCCAGATCATAAAGCGCCCCCGCCCCGGCGCGGGCCTGTGCCAACAGCCCCGCATATTCGGGCAAAAGCCGAGTGATATAGATGGTGGCAAGCGGCGCGCGCGCTGCATCGGCCCGTGCTGCAACCAGGTGGAAATGCCCGCCCAGCACCCGCGCAAAGGCGCGCAGATAGGCCGCGGCGCCAGCATTGCGATCATCCGGCCCGGCCGTCGCCATCCAAAGCGTCGTATCGCGCAGCCCCCGCGCGGCATCGGTCACGGCATCCGCCAACGCGGGCAGCGGATCGCGCGCCGCGGCACCTGCGATCACCTCGTCGATCAGCGCCAGCGCCGCGGCGCCGCCATCGGCCAGTTTGCGCCCGACCAGATCCATCGCCTGAATGCCATTCGTGCCTTCGTAAATCGCAGTGACGCGCACATCGCGGGCAAATTGCGATGCGCCGGTTTCCTCGATATAGCCCATGCCGCCATGCACCTGCACACCCATCTGGGCCACTTCATGCCCGATATCGGTGCCAAAAGCCTTGGCAATCGGGGTCAGCAGCGCGGCGCGCGCCTGCCATTCGGGCGCGCCGGTTTCGCGGCCCATGTCGATCGCCACACCGCAAGCCAGCGCAATCGCGCGCGCTGCGAATGTATCGGCCCGCATCGCCGCCAGCATCCGGCGCACATCGGCATGATCCGCAATCGGCCCCGCGCCCAGCGGGGTCTTGCCCTGAACGCGGTCTTGCGCGAAAGCCGCCGCTTGTTGGCTGGCCGCCTCGGCCACGCCGACGCCTTGCATCCCGACATTCAGCCGGGCGTTGTTCATCATGGTAAACATCGCTTTCATACCGGTATGGGGCGCGCCCACCATCCAGCCGGTCGCCCCGGCAAACTCCATCACCGCCGTGGGCGATCCGTGCAGGCCGGTCTTATGTTCCAGACTGACCACCCGCAGGCTGTTGGCCGCGCCCGGATTGCCGTTTTCATCGGGGATATTGCGCGGCACCATGAACAGGCTGATGCCCCGCGTGCCGGGCGCCGCATCGGGCAGGCGCGCCAGCACCAGATGGCAGACATTGGGCAGAAAATCGGCATCACCCCATGAAATAAAGATCTTTTGCCCGGTGATCGCATAGCTGCCATCGCCATTGGGCACGGCACGCGTGCGCAGGGCCCCCACATCGGAACCGGCCTCGGGTTCGGTCAGGTTCATCGTGCCCGACCATTCGCCCGAAATCAGTTTCGGCAGATAAAGCGCCTGCATATCGGCATCGGCGTGATGTTCCAGCGCCTCGATCTGGCCCTGGGTCAGCAGCGGGTTCAGCCCCAGCGCCATACAAGCCCCGGCCATCATGTCATTCACGGCGCTGGCCACCACCATCGGCAGGCCCATGCCGCCATGATCGGGGCGCGCGGCAATGCCGACCCAGCCGCCCTCGGCAATGCGGGCATAGGCGGCGGCAAATCCGGGCGTGGCGCGCACCGCGCCATCCACCAGCCGCGCGGGCGTCAGATCCCCCGCGCGGTTCAGCGGCGCCAGCACCTGATCGCAAAGCCGCCCGGCCTCGGTCAGGACGGCGGGGATCACATCATCTTCGCCCTTGCCCCGCAGCGCCAGCAGGGCAGGCAGGCCCACCACATGATCGAACAGAAACCGGATATCCTTGACGGGGGCGCGGTAGGGCATGTTTTCCTCATTCACTGCTTGGCATCATCGCGGCGCAAGATTATGCACTTGTGAACAAATGCCCGCCATTCGTCAAACCACTCGCGCCTGATCGGATCGCCGCATGACGCACCCTTCCCGCCTGATTGCCCCCCACAAGGATGGCATCGCCACTGCCGCCCGGATTTTGCGCGACGGCGGGCTGGTGGCATTTCCGACGGAAACGGTTTACGGGCTAGGGGCGGATGCGCGCAACAGCGATGCGGTGGCGCGCATATTCGCCACCAAAGAGCGGCCGCAGTTCAACCCGCTGATCGTGCATGTACCATCGATTGCAGCGGCGCGGTTGCTTGCCCATTTCGATGCGCGCGCCGATGCGCTGGCCGCCGCCTTCTGGCCCGGGCCGCTGACGCTGGTTTTGCCGCGGCGCGCCGATTCGGGCCTGTCGGATCTGGTCAGCGCGGGGCTGGACAGCGTGGCATTGCGCGTGCCCGCCCATCCGCTGGCGCGCGCGCTGCTAGAGGCCTGCGGGCTGCCGCTTGCGGCGCCTTCGGCCAATCCATCGGGAAAAATCAGCCCGACACGGGCCGAACATGTGGCTGCGGGGCTTGGCGCGCGGGTTGATGCGATCCTTGATGGCGGGGCCTGTGCGGTGGGGGTTGAAAGCACGATCATCGGCCTGACCGGGCCGGATGCGCAATTGCTGCGCCCCGGCGGCCTGCCCGCCGAAGTGATCGAGGCCTGTCTGGGCACACCACTGGCCCGCGCAGGCACCACGATCACCGCGCCGGGGCAAATGACATCGCATTATGCGCCCAAAGGCCAGATGCGGCTGAACGTGATCGACCCCGCCCCCGATGAGGTGCTGCTGGGATTCGGCGCCGTCTCAAGCGCCGCGATCAACCTGTCGCCCGCCGGCGATCTGGTCGAGGCGGCGGCCAACCTGTTTGCCGCGCTGCATCAGCTTGACGCGCAGGGGGCGCGGAAAATCGCGGTCTCGCCCATTCCGATGCGGGGGCTGGGCCGCGCGATCAACGATCGGCTGGCCCGCGCCGCCGCCCCGCGCCCCTAGGCCCGGCCCGCCTGCCCCGACAACAGATGCGGCGCTATCCCCATCGAGCGCAGCGCCGCCTGCCATTTATCGCCATCATCGTGGTTAAAGATGATCTCGGGGTCGGCTTCGCAATTCAGCCAGCCGTTGGCGGCGATTTCATCCTCTAGCTGGCCGGGGCCCCAGCCGGCATAGCCCAGCGCCAACAGCCGGTAATGCGGCCCCTGCCCGCTGGCAATATCGGCCAGAATATCGCGCGATCCGGTCATGGCGAAATCGTCATCCACCGCCATCGTCGCCCCGTGCGACAGGTAATCGCTGGAATGCAGCACGAAGCCGCGCCCATGTTCGACCGGCCCGCCGAAATGCACACC
>JBBAGE010000134.1:0-6249 GCA_041655055.1 Paracoccaceae bacterium | reverse complement strand
GGCGGTGTGGGGGGTTCGGTTTCGGGGGGGATGCACATCACGCCGCGCAGCGGCAGGTCCAGCGCGCGGCATTCGGCGATGAACCCATCGGCATCGCCCGGCAGAACGCCGGCCTTTTGCGGTTCGGAGCCGGTGTTTACCTGCACCATCAGATCGGGGCAGGTGCCCAAATCCTGCGCGATGCGGGCCAGCGTGTTGGCCAGCCGGGGGCGATCGAGGGTTTGGATCACATCGAACAGGGCCATTGCCTGACGCGCCTTGTTGGTTTGCAGCGGGCCGATCAGGTGCAATTGCACGCCGGAAAACCGGTCGCGCAGGGCGGGCCATTTTGCCGCCGCCTCTTGCACCTTGTTTTCGCCGAAAATCCGGTGGCCGGCATTCAGCACGGGGATGATCCGGTCCGCGGGCTGTTGTTTTGAGATGGCCACCAGCCGGACCGATCCGGGTGTGCGCCCTGCTGCGTTTGTGGCCGCGTCGATGCGGCGGGTGATATCTGCCAGCGCCATGCCGCCCCCTTTGCCTTTGCGCCAGCCAACACCATCGGCGCGCAAAAGAAAAGGGCGGGCCGAGGCCCACCCTTTCCAAACCACCAATCCGGTTGGGATCAGAAGTTGATTTTCATGCCGAGCTGGGCAACCAGATCGTCGGCGGTGTCAACACCGATGGCGCCGTGTGCGCTTACGCCGCCGCCGAGGGCGTGCGAAGCACCGATACCGTAAGCATCGCCGGCGTCATTTTGCGTGTAGGTTGCGCCGATGGTGGTCGCGCCCATGGCATAGGTGCCATAGATACGGTATTGCGCATCGATCACAGCGGGGCCATCACGGTAGATCGCACCAACGGTGGCATCGCCAAAGGCATAGGCGCCCGAGATCGCCCAGTTTTCGTCAGCGTCGAGACCGAGGGCAGCAGTGATGCCATTAGCCGAGTAGCGGACGGCGATTTCGGCGTCTTCGAGATCGGCATTGCCGGGCGCATTGGCAACCGATGCTGCGACTTTGAAATCACCAAAGGTGTAGGCGATTTTCGCAGTTTGGGTGTCATCAACGTCAGCGCCTTTGAAGCCATCAGCGATGCCGGGACGACCCAGCGTATCGTCAAAGCCCAAGCCGCCGGACCAGATGCCGACCAGATCCTGAACAGCACCCGAGGTGTTGCCGAGGAAGAAATCAAGGCCAGCGCCCGAAACGGTGATCAGCGGGTTGGCGGTGTAGGCACCATTGCGCGTGTCCAGAATGCCGTCGTTGTTGCGCACTTCCGCACCCAGGGTGGCGCCAAAGGTCAGGCCGCCATCGGTTTGGGTGGTGGCGCGCATCAGAACGCGAACGCGCTGCTGAACGGAAAATTCTTCCGCCGCGCCTTCGTCATAAACGATACCAAAACGTGCATCACCGCCCACGGTGACATCTGCAGCAGCGGCGCCGGCCATCAGCGAGACAGCGGAAGCTGTGAGAAGAATCTTTTTCATTTCGTTTTCCCTCTTTAAAGTTAGGTTCACCTCAATTCAGGGAAATCCGAATTGAGTATGGATGGTAATTCGCGCTTTCCCCGCTTTATTGCAAGCAATGCCCACGGGCCCCCTGCCAAGTTTGAAATGGATGATGCAAACTTGCCACAACTTTGTGATCGGCCAAAAACCCGCCTGTATAGTGGCCTTGGCCGCCAACAAGGCTTGCCGCGCGGGCGCCGGACGGATAGTAAATTCATGGCAAAGCACCGGATATGGAGCCTGAAGATGACAAAGCGCGCCGCGCAAACGATATCGCTGCTGCTTGCGGGCGGGGTGATGCTGGCAGGCTGCGGGCAGGGCGGGCAGACCGCCGCGCCACCGCCCGGCAATGCGGCCCCCACGGGGTTCGATGACCTGCTGGACCGTGATCAGGAACGCGAGACGATCTGGAACCTGTTCGGGGCGCAGGATGATCCGAATGTGAATATTGCGGTATCGAAATATATCTGGGTGGCGACGCTGGATGTGCTGTCGTTCCTGCCGGTGCGCAATGCCGATCCGTTCACGGGGATGATCGTGACGGATTATGGCGTGCCGCCCGGCGGCGGGCGGGCGTATCGCGCAACGGTGCATATTTCCGATCCGGCGCTGGATGCGCGCTCGCTGAACCTATCGTTGCATACGCAGGGCGGCGGCGTGGCAAGCCCGGAAACCCTGCGCGCGGTCGAGGATGCGATCCTGACCCGGGCGCGGCAGTTGCGCGCGGTGGATGCGCGGCTGTAGCGCGGGGGCGGTTTTCGTTCTGCGCTGAAGGGTGGGCGTGCCATTGGCCCGAGAAGTTCCGCCCGGCGGCATGCCGGGGCGGGCGTGAGGTCAGTGAACCCCGGCCAACCGCTTCGCGTTATCCACCTGCACACCACCAGCCGGTTATGTCCCGCCCGGCGGCACGCCGGGCAGCGCCCGAACCGCCCCCACGGGGCGGGCGCTATGCGCCCACCCCTCGGTTCGGTCGCTGCCCTTTGTGGCATGTGGCCGGGCGGATAGGCGCGCTTGGCACCGCATCCGCGCTGGCCTGCCTCCAAATCACCCTAGACCCGCGCGGCCTTTGCAATTATCACCACGCCGGGCCGATCGCCCGGCCATTTCATATCAAAGGACCAGCCGCATGACCCGCTATTCCCCCGCCGAGGTTGAACCGAAATGGCAGGAAGCCTGGGAAAATGCCGGCGTTTTCACCGCGCGGCGTGATGAGAACCGGCCGAAATATTACGTGCTCGAAATGTTCCCCTATCCGTCGGGGCGCATCCATATCGGCCATGTGCGCAACTATACGATGGGCGATGTCATCGCGCGCTACAAATCCTCGACCGGGCATTCGGTGTTGCATCCGATGGGCTGGGATGCGTTCGGCATGCCGGCCGAAAACGCCGCGATGGCGCTTGGATCGCATCCGGGCACATGGACCTATCAGAATATCGACACGATGCGCGCACAGATGAAGCCGCTGGGCCTGTCGATCGACTGGTCGCGCGAATTTGCCACCTGTGACCCCGAATATTACGGCCAGCAACAGGCGATGTTCATCGATTTCATGGAACATGATCTGGTTTACCGCAAGAATGCGGTGGTGAACTGGGATCCCGTCGATATGACGGTGCTGGCCAATGAACAGGTGATCGACGGCTGCGGCTGGCGGTCGGGCGCGCCGGTTGAGCGGCGTGAATTGACGCAGTGGTTTTTCCGCATTTCCGATCATGCCGAAGATCTGCTTGCGGCGCTCGATACGCTCGATAACTGGCCCGAGCGGGTCAAGACGATGCAGCGCAACTGGATCGGCAAATCGCGCGGGCTGCAATTTGCCTTTTCGCTGATCGACGGGCCGCAGGGCCATGACCGGATCGAGGTTTATACCACCCGCCCCGATACGCTGCTGGGCGCAAGTTTCGTGGGGATTTCCCCCGATCACCCGCTGGCAAAATTGCTGGAACGCGAACGCCCGGATGTCGCCGCCTTCAACGCCGAATGCCGGCGCGGCGGCACGACCGAAGAGGCGCTGGAAACCGCCGAAAAGCTTGGCTTCGATACCGGGCTGCGGGTGCGCCATCCCTTTGACAATGATTGGGAATTGCCGGTCTATATCGCGAATTTCATCTTGATGGATTACGGCACCGGCGCGATTTTCGCCTGTCCCGCGCATGACGAGCGTGACTTTGAATTTGCCAGCAAATATGACCTGCCGATCATTCCGGTCTTTACGCAAACCGATGGCGATGCGCCCCTGCCCTATGTGCCCGCAAAAACCGAGCCCGTGCGCTATATCCGCGGCTTTGCGGGGGATGAGATCCAGACCGGCGATCAGGCCGTCGATGCGGCGGTGGATTTTTGCGAATCGCGCGGCGTCGGCCATGGGGTGACCAAATTCCGGCTGCGCGATTGGGGGCTGTCGCGGCAACGCTATTGGGGCTGTCCGATCCCGGTGGTTCATTGCGAAGCCTGCGGCGTCGTGCCCGAACGCAAGGAAAACCTGCCGATCATCCTGCCCCAGGACGTGAGCTTTGATCAGCCCGGCAACCCGCTGGCCCGCCATCCCACCTGGGCCGATACGCCCTGCCCGTCTTGCGGCGCGCCCGCCCGGCGTGAAACCGACACGATGGATACATTCGTCGATTCAAGCTGGTATTACGCCCGTTTCACCGCGCCGCGCGCCGATACGCCCACCGATGCCGCCGATGTGGATTACTGGATGAATGTTGACCAGTATATCGGGGGGATCGAACATGCGATTCTGCACCTGCTTTATTCGCGGTTCTTTGCCCGCGCGATGCATATCGCGGGCCATCTGCCCGAAAAAGCGACCGAGCCTTTCAACGCGCTTTTCACCCAGGGCATGGTCACGCATGAAATCTATCAAACCCGCGATGCGCAGGGCCGCCCGGTCTATTACCTGCCCGAAGAGGTCGCAGATGGCCGCGTGATCGCGACAGGCGAGGAAGTCACCGTGATTCCCTCGGCCAAGATGTCGAAATCGAAAAAGAACGTGGTCGATCCAGAGGCGATCATCGCCGCCTATGGCGCCGATACCGCGCGTTGGTTCGTGCTGTCCGACAGCCCGCCCGAACGCGATGTGGAATGGACCGCCTCGGGGGCCGAGGCCGCGCATCGCCACCTGGCCCGCGTCTGGCGCATGGCCGCCGAATTGGCCGACGCGCCCGATGATTCGGCCGCTGATGCCGATCTGACCCGCGCCACCCACCGCGCGATCCATGATGTCACCGACGGGATCGAGGGCTTTGCCTTTAACGCGGCGATTGCGAAACTCTATGCTTTTGCCAATGTCATCGCCAAATCCAAGGCCCCCGCGGGCGCGCGCCGCGCCGCGCTGCGGGTGCTGGCGCAGCTTATGTCGCCCATGACCCCGCATCTGGCCGAAGAAATGTGGGCCATGCTGGGTGGCACCGGCTTGATCGCGCAGGCCCCGTGGCCCGTGGCCGATCCCGCAATGCTGGTGGATGATACCGTCACCCTGCCGATTCAGATCAATGGCAAACGGCGCGCGGAACTGAGCGTGCCCAAGGATATGCCCAAGGAAGAGATTGAAAAACTGGTGCTGGCCAGTGATGCTGTGCAGCGCGCGCTCGCGAATGGCGCGCTGAAAAAGCTGATCGTCGTGCCGGGCCGAATCGTCAATGTCGTTATCTGATCGCCGAAAACTGCTTTTGACGCTGGGGGCGTTTGCGCTTGCGGGGGCCTGCGGCTTTGCACCCGCCTATGCGCCGGGCGGTGTGGCCGATGGGTTGACGGGCGCGGTCGAACTGGCCGCACCCCGCGATCAGAATGCCTATGTCTTTGTGCGCCAGATGGAACGCCGGCTTGGCCAGCCCGATGCGGCGCGTTTCATGCTTGATTATACGCTGGCGAGCGAACGGCTGGCCGTGGGCGTGACCCAGGCGCAGGAAACCACCCGCTATCACATCAGCGGCACGGCCAGTTTCACCCTGACCGACCGGGCAACCGGCGCCGTGGTCCAAACCGGCGAGGTCAGCAGTTTTTCCGCCTATGCCGCGACCGGATCGACGGTGGCCACCTTGCGCGCAACGCGCGATGCCTATGACCGGTTGATGGTGATGCTGGCCGATCAGCTTGTCACCCGCCTGGGCGCGACCGCCGCCGACTGGCTGCCATGAAGCTCGCAGGGCGCGAGGCGGCGGCCTATTTCGCCCGCCCCGATCCGGCCCGCACCGGGGCGCTGATCTATGGCGCCGATGCAATGCGCGTGGCGCTGCGCCGGCAGGATCTGATCGCCGCGCTGATTGGCCCCCGCGGCGACGAGGAAATGCGCCTGACCCGCATTCCCGCCGCCGATCTGCGCAAAGATCCCGCCGCGCTGGTGGATGCGATCAAGGCGCAGGGCTTTTTCCCCGGCGCGCGCGTGGCCTTTGTCGAAGATGCGGCCGATGGGCTGGCCGACACGATCAGCGCCGCGCTTGCTGATTGGCGGCCCGGCGATGCGCAGGTGATTGTGACCGCTGGCGCATTGGCCGCGAAATCACGCCTGCGCAAGGTGTTCGAATCACATCCCCACGCCTATGCCATCGGCATTTACGACGATCCCCCGTCGCGCGCGGAAATCGAGGCGACGCTAAGCGCCGCCGGTATCACCGCCATCGCCCCCGAGGCCATGGCCGATCTCGATGCCCTTGCCCGGATGCTCAGCCCGGGGGATTTCCGCCAGACGGTGGAAAAGCTCGCGCTGTTCAAACATGGCGACACCACCCCCGTCAGCCCCGCCGATATCATCG
>JBBAGE010000133.1:0-6257 GCA_041655055.1 Paracoccaceae bacterium | reverse complement strand
GGGATATTGCGCCTGCACACGGGCGGCGAGGTCGCCGACGGTCAGCGCCGCCTCGGCCCGGGGCGAGGCGAGATGCTCGACCGCCGGGAAGACCGAGAGCGCCGCGCCGCTGACCGCCAGCAGGGTGACGAGCAGCAGGCCGGCCAAGCCCGGCCAGCGATGAAGGGCGCGGATCATGGCCATGCCTCTCCCCTTCACATGTCGTAGCGCAGGCTGGCGACATAGCGCCGGCCCGGCACTGCCTGGCCCGCGCCGGCCGAGGTCAGCGGCACGGCCACGTCACCGGGGCTGTCGCGCATGTCCTCGACGGCGGCATCGACATGCAGCGTGTAGCCGGCGTCGATCAGGGCATCGGCAAGGTCGAGGGTGATCTCCAGCGTCCGGCCTGCGCCGACACTGGCGCCGGTGATACCGTCGATCTGCCGGGTGTCGCCGCCAGTGGCGCGATACCAGCCGGCAAGCGAATCGTAATATTTCGACTTGCTCCCGGCCATCCACAGCGCGCCGGCATAGGCGCCGGATGCATCAGTGAGGTAAAGCGCCAGATAGGCACCGTCGCCGCCATAGTTGTTCAGCGTGGTGGTGAAGGTGACGGGACGTGCCATGGCAAGCCCCGGCAGCACCAGGGCCGTAGTCAGCGCGAGCGCGGTGAGGGTCGTTTTCATCGGTCTGCTCCTTTTTTTCGTCGGGCGGACGGTCCCACCCGGCCAGAACGACTCTGGGCTGCAAAGCTGAGCGCCGCCTGACGGCGGCGCGGATTTTCTGTCAGCGGGTCGTCAGGATCCGGCGCGGTTCAGCGCAGGCTCATGCGGCGCAGGGTGCCGTCCCGGCGCACGAACTGGTGCCAGAGCGCCATCGCCATGTGCAGACCGGCGAGGATCAGGATCAGGTTGCCACCGTTTTCATGCAGCTCGCCGATAAGGCCGGGCTTGCCGGGAACCGGCGCGGTCAGCGCCGGCAGGTGCAGACCGGGAAAGCCGACCTCAACCCCCGTGCGCGAGGCGACATACCAGCCGCTGAGCGGCACCGCGATCAGCAGGAGGTAAAGCACGCCATGTCCGATCCCGGTGGCCCGCCCGAGCCAGCCGACGCCGGAAGCCGGTCGCGGTGTCGGTCCGGCAAGGCGCAGCATGAGGCGGGGCAGCACAAGGGCCAGCACGGCAATGCCGAAGGCGAAATGCAGCAGCGGCGGGTTCTCGACCACCTTGCGCCCGCCTTCAGCCGTCAGCCAGGCGCCGACGACAAAAACTGCCGTCAGCCAGTGAATGACAATCAGGGATTTCGAATAGCGTTCAACCGGCCCGGTCATGGCAGGTGCTCCGTTGGTTGGGGCGGCGACAGCAGGCGGCCGCCCGGATTGCGGGACGAGGGCAGCAGTCAGTTCACCCGCACCACCGGGGCGACGCCGCCTTGAAACAGCGGGTTGGCAGTCGGCGCGGCCGGGTCGGCAGCGGGGCCGCGGCGGGCGGCATCGCGCTTGCGGTCGTGATCGCCGTCACGCTGGCGCAGTTTGACGACCTCCAGCGTGGCGGGGTCGAGTTTGGCCTTGATGCGCCGACCCTGGGCATCGAGGCCCTTGACCTCCCAGCAGCCGTCATCGGCCTTGACCTTCTCGACCCGCCAGCCCCGGCCGATCGCCGCCTGCATGGCGGCCTCGCGCGTCTGCCAGGCGGCCTGCGGCACATGGCAGTCGTCGCCCGCCAGCACGGCACCGGCAGGCATGACAGCCAGCAGCGTCAGTGCGATGAGGGAATGTTTCATGGCGAAAATCTCCTTCTTGGTTACGGCAGGTCGCCTGCGCCGTCGGCATCCACCGTCAGGGAATTGGGCGGCCTCGCCGCATCGACATGGCAAGGCCGCATCGGGTCACCTGGTCTTTTCGGGCTTGCTGCCATCGCTCCAGCGCTTGACCTTGCCGTCGATCACGTCGAGCGTCGCCGGATCGACCGTCATCTTCAGATGATTGCCGCCCTGATCGATGACGCGCAGTTCATAGCAGCCGTCGTCCAGCTCCATTTTCGAGATGGACCAGCCGAATTCATCGGTCAGCTGGATCAGCGATTCCCAGCTCTGCATGTTCTCGGTCGGCACGTCGCATTTCACATCGGCCAGCGCCGCCCCGGCAGGAATGGCAAGGGCAAGGGCGGTGGCGGTCAGGATCGTTTTCATGGCGGTTCTCCTCGGGCTTGCTCGGGCTTGATTGCCTGATGCGATCAATCTGGGGGTTCGGGCTGACAGGCCCCTGACGCGGGGAAGGAATTTCTGTCAGCCTGCCGTCAGCTTGATCGTTTGCGACAGCGCCGGGCAGAAACGAAAATGCCCCGCCGACAAGGGCGGGGCATTACCGGGATTGCATGCGGGTCAATTGCGGTAATAGATCGTCATCTTCACCCGTTCCAGCGTGCCGGGATCGAGCTTGACCTTGATGCGGCGGCCCTCGGGGTCGGTGCCCCTGACCTCGTAGCAGCCGTCATCGACCTTGATCCGCTGCACCTGCCAACCTTCCTTCGCGGCCAGTTGCACCACCGCATCGCGCGGCTGCCAGCGATCCATCGGCACATTGCAGTCATCATCGGCAGCAGCGACGCCGGCCATGGCCAGCAGGGCAGCAGCCGCAAGCATGGGGATTTTCACGGTGACCTCTCCATCAGAACCCGATTTCAGGCATGTTGCCACAGCTTTCTGACGGTATGCTGACGAAGGTGGCGGCTTTTCGTCAGGCAAAAAACAGATGCATGAGACAGGCCATGACCCAGGATTGTAAAATGCCCGGAGGTTGAATGCGTATCCTTCTGATCGAGGACGACAGCATCCTCGGCGCCGCCGTGCGCGATCACCTCGGCGCCGATGGCCATGTCGCGGACTGGGCCACGCGCCTTGACGACGCGCGCGATCTTGCTGCCGGTGTTCCTTATGACCTGATTCTGCTGGACCTGATGTTGCCCGATGGGCAGGGTATCCGCTTCTTGCAGGATCTGCGCCGGCGAGGCGATGCGACGCCGGTCATCATCCTGACCGCGCTCGACCGCATTTCCGACCGGATCGAGGGGCTGAACGCCGGCGCCGACGATTACCTGACCAAACCATTCGATCTGGCGGAACTGTCGGCGCGGCTGGGGGCGGTGGCGCGGCGCTATGGCGGCAACCCCAATCCTCTGCTCGAACTGGGCGGGATGCAGATCGACATGGCGGCAAGATCCATCCTCCGCGCCGGACGGGCGGTGAACCTGACCGCCCGCGAATGGGCGTTGTTCGAGGCGCTGCTTCAGCACCCCGGGCAGGTGCTGTCCAGGGCGCAGCTTGAGGACCGCCTCTATGCCTTCGGCGCCGAGGTCGAAAGCAACGCGGTCGAAGCCCATGTCAGCCGGATGCGCAAGAAACTGGGGGGCGGTGTGATCGAGACCCTGCGCGGGCTGGGCTATCGGCTGGGGCGCGGTTGATGGGATGGCCGCAAAGCCTGCAAGGGCGGCTGTCGCTGTGGCTGGGACTGGGGCTGCTGCTGGCCTGGTCGCTGGCCGCTACCATGACCGCGCACCGCCTGCGCGGCGAGATGGATGTGGTGTTCGACAGCGCGCTGGAAGAGGCCGCCCAACGCCTGCTGCCGCTGGCCGTGCGCGACATTCTGGACCGCGACGCGGATGATGCGCCCGATCAGCGGGTGGATACGCTGCGGCTGCATGACGAATATTTCACCTATGTGATCCGCGACCGCGCGGGCACGGTCCTGATGCGCTCGCACAGCGCAAATCCCGCCGATTTTCCGGCATTCTCCGGCGTGGGTTTTGCCGATACCCCGACGCAGCGGATCTATTCCGATGCCGCGCTGCAAGGCTCGCTCACCATCTCGATGGCCGAGCCGCTGGCCCATCGCCGGCAGGCCATGCGCGGGGTGGTTCTCGGGTTGCTGCTGCCCTTGCTGCTGTTCCTGCCGCTTGGCCTGCTGGGCATCTGGCTGGCGGTGCGGCTGTCGCTGGCGCCGCTGGCGCATTTTCGCCGCGCCATCGCGGCCCGCGATGCGGGCGACCTGACGCCGATCCCCGATACCGGCCTGCCCGCCGAGATCCGCCCCAATGCGGCTGCCGTGAACCAGTTGCTCGACCGGCTGCGCCGCACACTGGAGGCCGAGCGCAGCTTTACCGCCAATTCCGCGCATGAATTGCGCACGCCGGTGGCGGCGGCCCTTGCCCAGGTTCAGCGCCTGATGATCGAGGCGCCCGAGGATGCCACCCGCACCCGCGCACAGGCCATCGAAACGGCCCTGCGCCGCCTGTCGCGCCTGTCGGAAAAGCTGATGCAACTGGCGCGCGCCGAAAGCGGCGCGCTGCAACCTGCCGGACCGATTGATCTGGCGCCGATCCTGCGCCTTGTCCTGCGCGACATGGGCGCCGATGCCGGCCGCATTCTGACCTCGCTGCGCGATGGGCCGGTCATGGCCGCAATCGACCCCGATGCCTTTGCTATCCTCGCCCGCAACCTGATCGAGAACGCCCTGAAACACGGCGCCGCCGGTCAGCCGGTGCAGGTGGCCTTGTCCACGGAGGGCGCGCTGGTCGTGCGCAATGCCGGGCCGGTGGTGGTGCCCGAGGTCATGGCGCAACTGGCGCAACCTTTCACCCGCGGCGCCACGCCGGCCGAAGGCAGCGGGCTGGGCCTAGCCATTGCCCGCGCGATTGCCGCCGGCAGCGGCGGGCGGCTGGACCTAGCCTCGCCCGCGCCGGGCCGGGTTGATGGATTCGAGGCGCGTTTCACGCCCGGCCAAAGTAATCAGTGACTAGCCTTCCGGTTTGCGACGAATTAGGATCGTGACATGACCAGCCAGCTTTCCTTTCCAGCCAGTCAGCCCGGCGGCCGCAGCGGGCCGGGCTGGCCCGATCCCTCGCTTGCCCTGTCGGGCCTCGCCGTCCTCGGGATGGCGCTCGCGGCATTCGGGCAATGGATGTTCGGTCAACCGCCGCTCGCGGTGGCGGGGCTGGTGCTGGTCTATCTGGCCGGCGGCCTGCCCGCGGCATGGCGGGCAGGGGCTGAGCTGTGGCGCGATCGGGTGCTGGATATCGACCTGTTGATGGTGGTGGCCGCCATCGCCGCCGCCGCCGTTGGCGCACCGTTCGAAGGCGCGGTGCTGCTGGTACTGTTCAGCGTCGCCGGCACGCTGGAGGATCGCGCATTGGGCCGTGCCCGCCACGCGATCGAGGCCCTGATGCAGTTGCGTCCCGAAACCGCGTTGCGAAAACGCCCCGATGGCGAGGTCGAGGAAATTCCGGCCGAGGCCCTCGTTCCCGGCGATATCGTCGTGCTGCGCCCCGGCGCGCGGGTGCCGAGCGATGGCGAGGTGGTCGCCGGCGCAGGCGGCATCGACGAGGCGAACATCACAGGTGAATCCATGCCAGTGACCAAGGCGCCGGGGGCGATGGTCCATGAAGCCACTGTCAATCTCGACGGCGTTTTGCAGGTGCGCATCACTCGCGCGGTGGCCGACAGCACCATTGCCCGCATGATCCGTCTGGTGACCGAGGCACAGGCGCAGAAGGCCCCGTCCGAACGCTTCAGCACCTGGTTCGGCCAGCGTTACACGGTCGCGGTGCTGCTGGGTTCGGCCCTCGCCTTTGCGGCCTTTCTGGGGCTGGGCCACGGTTGGGAACAGGCGCTTTACAAGGCCGCCGTGCTGCTGGTCGCGGCCAGCCCCTGCGCCATCGTCATCTCGGTGCCGGCGGCAATCCTGTCGGCGCTGTCGGCGGCGGCGCGGGGCGGCGTGCTGTTCAAGGGCGGCGGCGCACTGGAAACGCTGGCCGCCGTGCAGAATTTCGCCTTTGACAAAACCGGCACCCTGACCACCGGCCATGCCGCCGTGACCGGGCTGGTGGCGACCGATGGCGACGAGGCCGGCTTTCTGGCGCTGCTGGCCGGGCTGGAGGCGCATTCCGAACACCATATCGCCGCCGCCATCCGGCGCGAGGCCAGTGCCCGCGGGCTCGATCCCGCGCCGGTCGGCGACGTGACCGCCCGCCCCGGCGCCGGCATTACCGGAAACGACGCGCAAGGTCCGATCTGGGCCGGCAATGAAATCCTGGCGACCGAGATGGGCGCCGCGCTTGACCAGCCAGCCTTTGCGGCGCTGAAGGCCGGCAGTGATACGGTGATCTGGCTCGGGCGCGGGGCACGGGTTCTGGGCGCGGCCAGCGTCGCCGATCAGCCCCGCGCCAGCGCCCTGCCTGCGCTGACGGCCTTGCGCGCGGGCGGTATCCGCCGCATCGTGATGA
>JBBAGE010000132.1:0-6263 GCA_041655055.1 Paracoccaceae bacterium | reverse complement strand
ACCTGGTCGATCGACGAACATGTCCGCATGGGCAAAGCCCCCGCGGTTTTCATGCAAAGCGCCGATCCCGAACGGCATGTCCCGATCGTGCATGACCCGGATGATTTCATGATCGCGGTAACGGGTGACCCCATGCGCACCAACGCCTATGCCTTTGCCCCGACAGGAATTCTTGGGTATCCCACGTCGCGCCGGGTGCGGGAATAGGGGTTAATCCCCCGGCCCCCGGTCGTCGTTGCGCAGCATCCCTTTGAGCAGGATATCCACAACAGTATCGGCGATTTCGGGAAAGCGGCTGGGCTTGGATACGTCAACGCCGTAGACTCGCTCCACCAGCGGCGCCACGCAAAAGATCAGCGAAGCGGCGGCGACAAGCGTGTTGGTCAGCACATAGACCGGCAGATCCTTGATCTGGCCGGCCTCGATCCCTTTGCGGATCACGGCATCAAATTCGCCAAAGCCGGATTTGAAATAGGCGCGCACCAGCCAATCCAGCCGCTCGCTGCGGGCAGTGGTTTCCGAAATGATGATCTGCGCCAGACGTGGATCGCTAAAGCTTAGCTGCAGGAACCGGCGCAACATCACGCTTAGCTGGGCGGTGGGTTCCAGATCCTTAAGCTCGGCCGTGTTGCGCGGATAGCGCTGGCCCAGATCGCGCATCAGGCTGTCCACGGCCGATTGCCACAGATCGTCTTTGGAGCGGAAATGATAATAGACCATCGGTTGCGACAATTCCGCCGCAGCCGCGATCATATTGGTCGAAACCCCGTCAAAACCATGCCGGGCGAACAGATCCAGCGCGACGCGGATCAACCGCCCCTTTGGGTCTTCGACGCCCGCCCCACGGGCGCGGCGCGCCCGCCCCGTGGGGGCAGGCGTGGTTTTGTTACGAGATGCCAATCTGCGGACTCCTGTTTGCCGTCATGGTCACGTGGTCTGCGACAGGCATCAGCGCAGCACCGAAGGCAGCCACAGCGCCAAATCCGGAAATGCCAGCATGATCGCCAACCATACCACATTCGCCACCACAAAGGGCATGATATTGCGAAAAATCGCACCCATTGCAATATGCGGCGCCACGGCATGCATGATGAACACATTCATCCCCACCGGCGGCGTCATCAGGGCGATTTCCACGATCATCACGTTCATGATGCCCCACCAGACCGGATCAAAGCCCAGGCTGACAACCAGCGGGAACACAAACGGAATGGTCAGCACCATGGCCGCGATCGAATCAAAGATCATCCCCAACATGACATACATCGCCATCAACAACACGATCACCAGCGTCGGCGACAGGCCCATGCCCCGCACCGCAGCGACGATATCGGCCGGCGCATTGGTCAGCGTCAGCAGATAGCCCATGGTAGCGGCGCCGATCACCATGATGATCACCATCCCTGTCAGCGATGCGGTATCGATGAAGATGTCTTTCAGCCCGCGCCAGCTTCGCCCGGCGGAAAACAGATAAAGCGCACCGGTGATGAACACGCCCACCACGGCCGCCTCCAACACGGTAAAGACGCCGGAATAAATGCCCACGATCACCAGCAGGATCGTCAGCACCGCCCGCCAGGCGCGCAGCGTCAGGCGCAGTCGCTCGGACCAGGGCGCACGATCGGTCGCCGGGCCAGAGCCTGGGTTCAGCCGCACGACGATGTTGACCGTGGCCATGTAAAGCACGACCGCCAGCAGCCCCGGCACAATGGCCGCAGCGAACAGATCCAGCACGAATTGTTCGGTCAGCACGGCATAAAGCACCATGATGATCGACGGCGGGATCAGGATGCCCAGGCCACCCCCGGTGGCAATCGTGGCCGCAGCAAGGCCCGGGGAATAGTTGCGCTGTTCCATTTCCGGCAGGGCGATCCGCCCCATGGCCGCCGTGGTGGCCGAGGACGATCCGCAAATCGCACCGTAACCCGCGCTGCCCGCGATGGTCGCCATTGCCATGCCACCGCGCCTATGGCCCAGATAGCTTTGCGCCGCGCGAAAGATATCGCCCGAAATCCCGGATGCGGTGGCAAGGTTACCCATCAGCAGGAACAGCGGAATGGTCGCCAGATCGGCGCTGTTGATCGCATTGGCGGGTTCAACCGCCAACAGGCTGAGCGCGGGTTCGATCCCGATGATCATCGCCGTGCCGATCACACCGACAATTGCCATGGCAATACCGATGGGCACCTGCGCAAAGATCAGCGCCAGCATCGCCACAAAGGCCCCGGCAAGCCAGAGGATAGGGGTTTCAACCATGATGCGCCCCCGGCGTTGCGGTTACGGGCCGCGCAAACACAAGCGGCACCGCCAGCACAAAGCCAGCCGCCGCAAACAGCCAGACCGGCCCCAGCGGAATACCGGTCTGGATGGTCGAACGCCCCTCGGCCAGCGCACTCAGCCCATAGCCCACCATTTTCCAGCCGATCACCGCCAGCACGGTTGCCGAAACGATCCGGGTGGCCACGGTCAGCATGACCCGGCCACGCGCAGGCAGCAGTTTTTCCAGAAAGGTCAGCGAAACCAGCATCCCCCGCGCCGCAGCAACGCCCAGACAGGGCGCCATCGCCATCGGCATGAACACAAAGCCCATATCGCTGATCCAGCCCATGGGCGCTTTGAACAGATAGCGCATCATTACGTTGAACGTGACCAGAACCACATAAACGCACAGCAAGGTCATGGCCGCCATGGAAACGCCATCGGCCAGCTTCTGGCCGATGGCGACATAGGCCGACCGGAACCCATTGGGTTCCGGTGGTTGGTAGGTGTCACTGACCACGAAGCCGCTCCACCGTTGCCACAGCGTGATCGTAAATCGCCTGGCGGTTGGGATTGGCGGCGACCCATTCGATGCCGACGGTTGCCAGCTTTGCCAGAGCCTCTTCGGCGACCGCACCCTCGAACGGGAATTCAGAGTGCCCGGACATCTCGACCAGTTCATTGAAGGCGGCATCATCATGCTTGATCATGATTTCGCCCGCGAATTGGGAAAAACCGACCCCGCCGTGCTTTTCAAAGGCCGCTTTGGCAACATCGGGAAGTTTGTTCCACGTCCCGAGGTTTATAGGCAGCATCAGGGCCGAACTGCCCATGGGCGCGCGGATATGCATCGTCGTGATCTCGCCGCCGCGAAACGCTGTCAAGGAAGCAGAGCCCATGACTGCACCGTCGATCGTGCCACGCGAAAGCCCTTCGGCCACCTCGGTCGAGGTCAGACCCGTCACCGGCGCGCCACCCAGACTGCGCACAGCCATCGACGCAGGCACCCCGTTGGCGCGGAAGGTATGGCCAGACATATCGGCCAGACTCGCGATCGGGGCGCGCAGATGGATGCGGTTCATGTCCGAGCTCCAGACCCCCAGCACACGGGTGCGATCGGGGGTGTCGAGCAAGCCATCCGCATAGGCTTCGCCCAAGATCATCGAAGCCTCAACGGCACTTTCAGCCAGCCCCGGCAATTCGATCACCCCGTAGCCGTCATAGGCCCCGGGCGTAAAGCCGGGAATGACAAAGGCGATATCGGCAATCCCATCTTGCACCAGCCGCAGTTGTTCAGCCGGATTGCGGCCCGACGTGCCCCCGGGGAATAGCTGATAGGTGATCGTGCCTTCGGAATCCGCCACCACGCGGTCCATCCAGCCCGAAATAATTTCATCATTGATGAAATTACCCGCCGGCGCATACGAACTGATGCGCAGGTTGATCGTATCGGCGGCGGCCTGGCTTGCGCCCGCGGCCATCAGCCCGGCCAAACAAAGACCGGCAGCATGTCGGAACAGTTTCGTCATTCGGTGTCCTCCCTAGGATGGCAGCGCGGTGGCCGCCGGATAAGCGCCGCGCCGTCGCGCGGCAGCAAAACAATTACAACGCGACGCGGCCATAAACCTGCGCAAGACAGGTCGATCCGGCCCCCAGCATGTGGCACAGGCCGACCTGATCATCGGTGGTGCGGAACCGGCGCAAGGTCTCGATCGCCTGAAACACCCCGGTGGGCCCGCCCGGATGCCCCCGACCGATCAACCCCCCATCGGTCGAAAATTCCGGCAGACCAAATCGCGCGCGCGAGCCGGGGCCAAAGGCCCCTTGCGCCACCAGCGCATCGGCCCCGCCTTCGGGCGCGAAACCCAGCGTTTCGTAATAGACCAGCTCTTCGATCGCGAAAGCATCGTGGATCTGCACGCAGTCGATTTCATCGCGGCCGCGCCCGGCGCGGCGCAAAGCGGCCTCGGTCGCGGTGCGCGAAATATCGGCGGGGCCGACGATGGCGCCTTCGATGATATGATGCGGCCCGATGACTTCGGACTGAAACTCGGTCGCCTCGATCCGGGCCACGATGGCGGGCGCCTGGGGCAGCCGGTCCAGCCCGCGCCGGGTGGCCAGCACAATGGCAGCGGCACCGTAAACCCATTGCGTGCACATCAACGCGGTCAGCGGATCGGCCACCGGGCGGCTGGCCAGCACATCCTCGGCGCTCACCGGTTGGTCGGGGCGGCGCGAGGCAAAGGGAATATCGCGGGCATAGTTGATGTTCTTGGCCGCGATCCGGGCCAGCGTTTCTGGCGTGGTGCCATGATCATACATCCGCCGCTGCGCCCACATGCCAAACAGCGCCGGCGGCGGCAGATAGCCCTGTGCGGCAATCGGATTATCCAGATTGGTCGGCACGTCATAGCCGATCACCAGCACCAGATCCGCGCGGCCCGCCTGCATGGCATCCACCGCAGCATGAATCGCCGCCAACCCCGAGGCAGAGGCATTGCTCACCTGCACGACCGGAATGCCGGTCAGCCCGAATTCCTTGCCCACCAGCACCGCAGCCGGCGATGTGGGCATCGCCACGCCACAATAAAGCGCATCCATATCCGCATAGTTCACGCCCGCATCACGCAATGCCGCAAGGCCGGCGTCGCGGGCCACCACTCGCCCCGAACCCAGCGGATATTTGTTATGCACCGGCACCGCACCGCCCGAAATCACGAAAACATCGCCAGACACGCTCGAACCTCCAGTCAATCTTGTCGTCGGTGCGATCAGCCGTCAGGCGATAGGTCGCGCCGATGTCATGCGGGCCATCGCCCAGTTCGGTCTGGATGCGCACCGCTTCGGGCAGGTCGATCTGGCCGTAAAAGCGGCCAGCAAACCGGGTCCAGGTGTAAAGAATGCCTTCGGTTGACAGCAGCGTTTCTTCGCAGGCGCGCAGCGTGCCATCCGCCGTCAGGGGCCGAAAGGGAAAGTAATATTCCCCCGATTGCGGATCGCGCGCCCCGCGCAGCACCGGCTGGCCATCCTCATTGAAAATCACCTCGGTCAAGCGCCCCTCCCTCGCGAATCATCGGTTAGGGGTTATTTTCTATACATCTATCAGATTCGTTCAAGACTTTATCGATTACTTGATCAGTAAAGTCGCAAACACTGATCAAAAGCGGCAATCCTCGCCCGAAAACCGGCGCAGGTGTGCAGATTTTACCTGCGAAAAAATGGTGTATTTCCCTTGCAATGCAGGATTAATGCAGGAAATAAACACAACAGTTGCAGATGCGAAACGGTTACCGGTTGATTTATAGATTTTACCGATTGATAAGTAGTCAAAGAGCTTTTGGAGGAGAGCGCATGACAATTTCAATCAGCATCGCGCGCGCGGCGCAGACGCATCCCAACCACGTGGCGATCCGACATCTCGGGGCGGATATCACCTGGGCGCAAGAGGCAGATCGCGTCGCCCGTCTGGCCGGCGGCCTGCGGGCGCTGGGTCTGCGCGCGGGGGATCGGCTGGCGATTTTGTCGGCCAATGTGCCCGAGAACATGGAAATCACCTATGCCGCGATCTGGGCGGGCATTGTCATCGTGCCGCTTAACACCCGGCTGGCCGGGCCCGAGATCGACGATATCCTGCGCCGCAGCGGCAGCCGCTTTCTCGCCTTTGATCAGCGCAACGCCGCACGGGCGGGGGCGCTAACTACGCCGCTCGATGGGATGGTGGCGCTGGAACCCGGGACGGATCAGCCCGCGGCGACGGAATTTGCGCGTTTGCTCGCCAGCGATCCGCTGGCCATGTTCGATGCCGAGGCCGATGATTTGCTGGGCATTTACTATACCGGCGGCACGACGGGCACCCCCAAGGGTGTCGAGCTGACGCAAAATGCCTTTCACATCGCATCGCTGAATGTGTCAATCGGCATTGAAGTTTGACCCCCTATCGGCGTCCAATATTGACCCCCTTGGTGGTGAGCAGGCCCGGCGCTGCGTAGCCCTCACATAGCGCA
>JBBAGE010000131.1:0-6347 GCA_041655055.1 Paracoccaceae bacterium | reverse complement strand
CGATTGGGCGGGAATTACGACACTCGCGGCACAGGCGGCCACCCTCGCCCCACAAGGGCGCTGATCGCGCCATCCGCCGCATCCGACAGCCGCGCCGGTCGCGCTGTTGAACCCGGTCTGATCAAGCCCTGCAATTGGCATCCCGGCGCGGATGGTGGCCCGACGATGGCCACGCCCGAAGCGGATTGATCGCGGAACGTGCCGCTGTGGCCATATCCGACAGGGCCGCGCTGATGGCGCTGATAAACCAACCTGATCACCGCCCGCCCTCGCCCCACCAAAGCGCAATGATCGTCGCAACCGCCGCTGTGGCGTTGCGCGGCAGCACAGCCGACAAGGCGGAGGAAATCCCGTCGGGAAGTGCAGATCAACTGGCCCGCGACGGGGCGACGGTCACGGCACGGACTGCCATCCCAACACCAACCGCATCAGTGGGCGATGATCGCGGCATTGGTGGCTTTGCAGGCAGTCCGCTGACAAGAGAGGCGAAATCCCGCCGAGAAGCGCAGATGAACCGACTCGCAATCCTGCGCGTGTCACGGCGCGGGCTGCAGCTTCGACACCGGCCGCGCGCCAAAACGCGCTGATCGCCGCCTCCACCGCTGTGGCTTTGCCCGGCATCCAGTGACAAGGCGGAGGAAATCCCGCCGGAACGTGCAGTGGAAGCGGCCCGCGACAGGGCGACGGCCACGGGGCGAAGGTCGCCGCACGGCACCGCCCGCACCAAGGCGCGGTAAACGCCGCATCCGCTGCTGTGGCTTTGCCCGGCAGCACAGCCGACAAGGTGGGCGAAATTCCGCCAAGAAGCGCAATGGAACCGGCCCGCGAGCCCGCGTATGTTACGGCGCAGCCTGCAGCCGGGGCACTTGGCGCGCCAGAAGCGCGGTGATCACCGCGTCCGCAGCATCGGCAGTCTGCGATAGTGCCGCGGCCAGGTCTGCCTCGTCGCGCGCGCCGGTGGCGCGCAGCAGATAGGCCATGCCGCGCTGGCCGATGCGGTCTGCGTCGATGTCATCGCCGCTGAGCAACCTTGCGGCGGAACGCAGGCTCCAGAACAGCCGATAGGCGCGGATCAGCAGCGTCACTTCATCGCCCGTGAACCACCCCAGCCGCCCCCCGGCTGCGAGCTGATCGAGCACATTTTGCGATGGCTCTGCCGCCAAAAGGGCTGCGGCCTGTGCAATCAGTTCGATATCCATCAACCGGCCTGGGCCATTGCGGGCCTCCCACAGGGCGGTGGCGGGTTTGGCATCGGCAAGCCTTGTGCGCATATCGGCGGTATCGGCGCGCAGTTTCACCTGATCGCGCGGCATGGCCAGCAATTCGCGGCGAAATGCGGCGATTTCATCACACAGCCCCGCATCGCCCGCCACCGGGCGCGCGCGGGTGAGCGCCAGATGTTCCCATGTCCATGCCTCGGACATCTGATAGCTGCGAAATGCGTCGATTGATGTGGCGACCGGCCCCTGACGCCCGGATGGGCGCAGGCGCATATCGACGTCATATAGTTTGCCCTCGGCCATCGGCGCGCTTAGCGCGGTCACGAATGCCTGTGTCAGCCGCGCGTAATAGGCCCGGCTTGCCAATGGTCTGCGCCCCTCGGACGCGGCCTCGCCGGCGGCATCATAGATCACGATCAGATCCAGATCGGATGCCGCATTCAGCCGCCCTGCCCCCAGTGATCCCATGCCCAGAACCATTGCGCCGCGCCCCGGCGGCGGGCCATGTTTGCGGCCAAATTCCGCGACCACATGCGGCCAGATCGCCGCCACCACCGCCTGCGCCAGATCGGCATATTCGCGCCCGGCCGTATCGGCATCGATCAGCCCGCGCAACTGATGCACGCCAACGCGGAAATGCCATTCCTTGGCCCAGCGCCGCGCCGCATCGAGGCGGGATTCGTAATCGGGCGCATCGGCAAGAATGGCAGCCAGCATGGATTGCAACGACGCCACGCCCGGCCATGGGGCAAAGAAATCGCCGCCGATCACCGCATCGAACACGGCGGAATTGCGCGACAGATAGCGCGCCAGATGCGGCGCGGTCGAACAGATATCGATCACCAGATCGACAAGTTGCGGATTGGCCTCGAACAGGGAAAAAAGCTGCACGCCGGCGGGCAGCCCGGCCAGAAAGCCGTCGAAATGGATCAGCGCCTCGTCGGGGCGGTCCAGCCGTTGCAGCCGCGCCAGCAGATCGGGGCGCAGACGGTTGAAAATCTGCACCGCGCGGGTGGATCGCAGCGCCGGATAATGCGCCCAGCGCCCGGTGATTTCGCGCGCGGCGTCCGACAATTCGGGCGTGGGCTGGCCGGGGGTGCCGGGGGCAAAGAATCCCTCGGTCAGCCGCGCGACGCGCGACAGGCGCTGGTAAAGATCGCGCCGCAGGGCATCCGCATCGGTGCCCATAAAGGCTGCAAGCCGGGCAAAGCCTTCGTCCCCGGTGGGCAGGCTGTGGGTCTGGGCATCGGCGATCATCTGCAGGCGGTGTTCGACTTCGCGGTGCGCGCGGTAATCGGCGGTCAGCGTCGTGGCATCGGCGGGCGCGACCCAACCCTTGGCCGCCAGCGCCGCAAGCCCGGCCACCGTATCGCGCGCGCGCAAATCGGGATCGCGCCCGCCGGCGATCAACTGGCGCGTCTGGGTGAAAAATTCAATCTCGCGGATGCCGCCCTGACCGAGTTTCATATTATGGCCTTCGAGCACGATCGGGCCGCCCAGCCGTTTGTGATCGCGAATTTTCAGCCGCATGTCATGGGCATCCTGAATGGCCGCGAAATCAAGATGCCGGCGCCACACGAACGGCGCCAGTTCCTGCAAGAACCGCGCCCCAGCCGCCAGATCGCCCGCGCAGGGGCGTGCCTTGATCCATGCGGCGCGTTCCCATGTGCGCCCGACGCTTTCGTAATAACGTTCCGCCGCCAGCATCGATATGCAGACGGGCGTGACCGACGGATCGGGCCGCAGCCGCAGATCGGTGCGAAACACATAGCCCTCGGCCGTGCGTTCCGACAGCATATTGGCCAGTTTCCTGGCCACCCGGATGAACGCCGCCCGCGCATCCAGAAAATCCGCCGGATCATAGCGGGCTTCATCGAACAGGCAGATCAGGTCGATATCGGATGAATAGTTCAGCTCATGCGCACCCATCTTGCCCATGGCAAAGGCGACCATGCCCGCGCCATCCGCAATATCATCGGGCCCCGCCCCGGGGATCTTGCCGCGCGTGATTTCGGCCGCAACCAGCGTGATCATCGCGCGCTGCACCGCCGCATCGGCCAGATCGGTCAGCGCAGCCGTGACCTGCTCAAGCGGCCAGACCCCGCCCAGATCCGCCAGCGCCGCCAAAAGCGCCACCCGCCGTTTGGCGCGGCGCAGCCCGATGGCGACCTCGTTCACGCCCTCAAGCCGCGTGATCGCGCCCAGCAGATCGGCCAGCACATCTTCGGGCCTGGCCTCCAGCGCACCGGGCAGCCAATCGGCCTCGGATTGCATCAGATCATTGAGATAGGGCGAACAGCCCGCAGCCCCCGCGATCAGATCGGCCAGAGCGCCGCTTGTCAGCCCCAATCGGGCACAGGCATCCGCGCCGCGCGCGGGTTCAAAGGGGATGGGCGCGCGGGTGATACGGGCAGAAAATGTCATGGCCACAGCATTATTCGGCCCGTGAATGGCGTCAAGCGCGATCAAGGCGCGCAGCCGGGGCAAAAATGTAAATCAATGTAACATCACCCCTTGACGGCGCGATGCCCGGCCCCATATTGGCCATGTGAACACTATTTACATTGCCAACCAATATCAGGAGCACACCCCATGAGCACCATCGCAACCTGGCCATCCCAAGCCGAAGCCTGGCTCGATGCCAAGGGCAAAGCGGCGTGGATCGTGGCCATGGTCCTCGGCTTTATCGTCTTTTGGCCCATTGGCCTTGCGCTGCTGGCCTATATGATCTGGGCGAATAAATTCGCGGGCAAGGCCTGTGGCCGGGTCAAGGGCCCCAGACATCCATTCCGTTCCTCGGGCAACAGCGCGTTCGATGCCTACAAGCTCGACACCCTGCGCCGGCTTGAAGAAGAACAACAGGCATTTGAGGCCTTTCTTGAGCGGCTGCGCGAGGCCAAGGACAAGGCCGAGTTCGACCAGTTCCTTGAAGACCGCGCCCGCAAGGCCCGCAGCGAGGACGACACCCCCACAAACGCATAAGCCAGATCACACGGCCCCTTTCATCGGGGGCCGTGTGAAGGCATCATAGGGTGATCAGATCAGGGGCAGATATGAGCGAACACACCGCATGGGGACTTCCAGATCCCGATAGACAGCCGGAATTCTATGCCAATGTGCCCACCAAGCGGCTGTTGGCCTTTGTCGCTGATACGCTGATCGTGGGCGCGATCTGCCTGCTGCTTATTCCGTTCACGGCCTTTATCGCGCTGTTTTTCCTGCCGCTGCTCTGGCTGGTGGTCAATCTGGCCTATCGGATCGTGACGCTGGCCAACAGTTCGGCCACGCCCGGCATGCGGCTGGTGGGGATCGAGTTTCGCACCACCACGGGGGCGCGTTTTGATCTGGGGCGCGCGGCGGCGCATTCGGTGCTGTTTGCGATCTGGTTCGCGATGTTCTTTCCGCAGGTGATATCAATCATATTGATGCTGACCAGCGCCCGCGGCCAAGGGCTGAGCGATCACATTCTGGGCACAGCCGCCATCAACCGCGCTGCCGAACACTAAGCATTTGTGACAAGGCATGCCGGAATGGCTTGGCGCAGCGCCCCGGGGTTGCTAACCTCACCCCGTCAACCTATGTCCGAGCCATGCGCCATACCTTACCGATCGCACCGCAATTCTATGTGACGGCCCCACAGCCCTGCCCGTATCTTGCTGGCCGGATGGAACGCAAGCTGTTCACCGCGCTGCAAGGCGACAATGCCAGCACGCTGAATGACGCGCTGTCCAAACAGGGGTTTCGCCGGTCGCAAAATGTGCTTTACCGACCGTCTTGCGCCGATTGCGCCGCCTGTCTTTCGGCGCGCATCCGGGTGGCGGATTTCAAACCCAACCGCAGCCAGCGCCGGGTGATGAAACGCAATGCCGATCTGCGCCGCGAGGCGACATCCCCTTGGGCGACCGAGGCGCAATATGCGCTGTTTCGCGAATATCTCGACAGTCGTCATGCCGACGGGGGCATGGCCGATATGGATATTTTCGAATTCGCCGCGATGATCGAGGAAACGCCGATCCGGTCGCGCGTGGTCGAATATACCACCGATCCCGAACCCGACGGGCATCACCGCCCGTTGGTAGCCACCTGCCTGACCGATGTGCTCGATGACGGGCTGAGCATGGTCTATTCCTTTTACGACCCCGCCCGCATTGCCGACAGCGTTGGCACCTTTATGGTGCTTGACCATATCGAGATCGCGCGTCAGGCCGGTCTGCCCTATGTTTATCTGGGCTATTGGGTGCCCGGCAGCCCGAAGATGGGCTATAAGGCCAATTTTTCGGCGCTGGAAATCTATCGCCATGGCATCTGGCAGGATCTGGCGAAAACCGATGATTTCACCGATGACACTCACCCGCTTGACGCGCCGCCGATTGCCGAACAGGTGGCACAAATCACCCTGCCCGGCGGGCGCACACCCGCGGGCAAGCCATAAAGCCGCCGCGATTTTTGCACTAGTTTCGCGAAAACTCCGAAATCGGCAATTTTAGTAAAAATTTCTTGGCCCGCGAGACAGATTTCATGCCAAAACGCGGTTGACGCCCCCGAAATGGGCACATAATGTCACCCCACGCATGAAGGAGCCCGGACAATGCCAACCATTGTCATAAATGCTGACACCAAGCGCATGGGCCGGTAGCGGTAGATCACACAGGTTTCCATGCGCCCCCGCCCGTATCGGGGGCTTTTTTATTTGATAAGCGTAGCGGCACGGAGAGCAAAAGATGACACGTCAAATGACCGGCGCGAAAATGGTGGTTCAGGCCCTGAAAGATCAGGGCGTGGACGTTGTATTCGGATATCCCGGCGGCGCCGTGCTGCCGATCTATGACGAAATCTTTCAGCAAAACGATATCCAGCACGTTCTTGTGCGCCACGAACAAGGCGCCGTCCACGCCGCCGAAGGCTATGCCCGCTCCACCGGCAAACCGGGGGTGGCGCTGGTCACATCGGGCCCCGGGGCTACGAATGCGGTCACCGGGCTCACCGATGCGCTGATGGACAGCATTCCGATCGTGGTGCTGACCGGTCAGGTGCCCACCTTTGCCGTCGGCACCGATGCCTTTCAAGAGGCCGATACCGTCGGCATCACCCGCCCCTGCACCAAACATAACTGGCTGGTCAAGGATA
>JBBAGE010000130.1:0-6384 GCA_041655055.1 Paracoccaceae bacterium | reverse complement strand
AGGCGGGGCAATCGGTTGTGACAACCCTGCGGGCGCGGGGGTTTGACGGGCAGATTACGCTGATCGGCGAAGAACCCGTGCCCCCCTATCAGCGCCCGCCCCTGTCCAAGGCCTATCTGCTGGGCAAACTGCCGCGCGAACGGCTTTTCCTGCGGCCTGCGGCGTTTTACGATGAACATGATATTACCCTGCGCCTGGACGAGGCCGTGGCCGCGATCGACCGCGATGCGCAAACGCTGCGCATGGCGGGCGGCGATGTGCTGACCTATGACAAGCTGGTGCTGACCACGGGCGCCGCGCCGCGCCGATTGCCCGCCGATGCGGGCGGCACTTTGGGCGGCGTGTTCACCTTGCGCACCCTGGCCGATATCGACGCGATGGCCCCCGAATTCGTGGCCGGGCGGCGGCTGCTGGTTGTGGGCGGCGGCTATATCGGGCTAGAGGCCGCGGCCGTTGCCGCCAAACTTGGGCTGCATGTCGATCTGGTCGAAGCGGCGCCCCGTATCTTGCAGCGCGTTGCCGCCCCCGAAACATCGGATTATTTCCGCGCCCTGCATACCGCGCATGGGGTGCGCATCCATGAAAGCACGGCTTTGGTGCGTTTGCTGGGCGATGACGGCCATGTGCGCGCCGCGCGTCTGGCCGACGGGCGCGAATTGGCGGCCGATTTCGTGCTGCTTGGGCTGGGGATCACACCTGCAAGCGAACTGGCGCAGGCGGCCGGGCTGCGCATCGAAAATGGCATTGCCACCGATGCCTTTGGGGCCACATCCGATCCGCTGATCTATGCGGCGGGCGATTGCGCCTCATTCCCGCATGGGGGGCAACAAATCCGGCTGGAAAGCGTGGGCAACGCCATCGATCAGGGCGAAGTGGTGGCCCAGAACCTTTTGGGGGCGGCGATCGAATACCGCCCGCATCCGTGGTTCTGGTCGGATCAATATGATGTCAAACTGCAGATTGCCGGGCTTTCGGGCGGGCAGGATCGCGTTGTGATCCGGCATGGCGATGACGGGGCACTGTCGCATTGGTATTACGCAGGCGAACGGCTGATCGCGGTGGATGCGATGAACGATGCCCGCGCGTATATGGTGGCCAAACGCCTGATCGAGGCCGGCAAATCCCCCCTGCCCGATGTGGTGGAAAACCCGGCGATTGACCTGAAAACCCTGTTGAAAGCGTAATCCATGCGGATCATCGCAGGCCGCAATCGGGGCTTGGCGCTGGCCGCGGTGGGCCATGGCGACAGGGGCGCGCATCTGCGCCCCACATCCGACAGGGTGCGCGAAAGCCTGTTCAACGTGTTGATGGGCGGCGCGCTTGGCCCCGATCCGGTCACCGGCGCGCGGGTGCTGGATATTTTCGCAGGCACCGGCGCGCTGGGGCTAGAGGCGCTGAGCCGGGGCGCCGCCCATGTCACATTCATCGATGATGGCCGCGCGGCGCAGGCGCTGATCCAGCGCAACATCGCCCTTTGCCGGGCCGAGGCCGCGACCACCCTGATCCGGCGCGACGCAATGCGGCCTGGCCCGAATGCGGGGGCGGGGTTCGATCTGATTTTCCTTGATCCGCCCTATGGCAAGGCACTGGGCGCCAAGGCGTTGCACGCCGCCGCCGCGGGCGGCTGGATTGCGCCCGGCGCGCTGGTGGTGTGCGAGGAATCGGCCCCCCAGCCCGCGCCCGACGGTTTCACGCTGCTGGATCAGCGCCGCTATGGCGATACCCATATCGCCTTTCTACGACGCGCCTAATCGTCCGCCACCGTGGCTGCCGCGCCCCGCAGATCGGCATCAGCGGCGCCTGCCATCGCCGCATCCACCGCCGCGCGCGCATCGGCCACAAGCGCGGCGCCGTCATAGCCCTTGGCGGTGATTTCCGCGATCCATTCGGCGGTGACCTCATCCCCGCGCGCGCGCACGCGGGCGGTTTCCTCGGGGCCCAAGACCGCGATATCATTGCCAGATTCCACCAGCACGGCAAAGCCATCTTCATCGCCCAGATCATAGGCGCGCCCGGCCAGCGCCGATGTGGCCGCGCCGGAATTGGCATCGATCACTGCGCGCAGATCATCGGGCAGGGCTTCATATTTCGCCTTGTTCATCGCCCAGATGAAATAAAGATTATAGAGCGAGCGATCCCCCGCCATATCCGTATGGCTGTCGGTCAGCTCATCCAGTTTCAGCGATGGCGCCATTTCAATCGTGATCACGCCGCCGTCCAGCACGCCTTTGGCCAAGGCTTCGGGAAAGGCGGGCACAGGCATGCCCACCGGCGTTGCCCCCAGTTTATCCAGCAAAAGCGTGGCAGGCCGGGTCGGCGCGCGCAGGTTCAGGCCGCGAAAATCCTCGGCCACCGTCAGCGCGGGGCCGCGTTTATGCACGATGCCTTCGCCATGCATATGGGTGGCGATGACGTGGATATCGGCGAAATCATCCATCAGGTGTTTTTGGGTGAATTCCCATGCCGCGACTGATGCCAATTCGCCGGATTTGGGCGTCATGAACGGCAGTTCCAGCGCCTCGACCTCGGGGAAGCGGCCGGGCTGATAGCCGGGCACGATCCAGCCGCCATCGATTGCGCCATCACGGATCAGATCATATTGATCCTGCGCGCGACCACCAAGCTGCATCATCGGAAACAGTTCAATCTTGATGCGGCCATTCGATTCGGATTCGATCTTTTCGACCCAGGGCTCCATGAAATACATCGGGCTGCCAGATGCGGGCGAAACGAAATGCTGGAACCGCAGCGTGACTTCTTGCGCCTGGGCCGCGCCCCCGGCGGCGATCAGCCCAACGGCAAAAAGGGCGATTTTGGGGATCATGTGATGGCCTCCCTGTCAGGCGGTGGGGCCGCGGGCCAAAGCCCTGCGGCGGCTTGATGCGCGATTGCTATGCCAGTTGCTTCATTGACGCAACGGGGCAATTTTATCGCGCCATCAACGGGAAAGTTTCGCCAAGGCTGTTTCCCGCGATCCGCCCGTGCCAGCGCGTTCCTAGCCGTAAGTGGGGTGAAATTTATCCGCAGGCGACAGGGTGAAAATTTCTGCCCCGTCCGCCGTGATCCCGATCGAATGTTCGAACTGCGCCGACAACGATTTGTCGCGCGTCACTGCCGTCCATTCATCAGCCAGCACCTTGGTTTCCGGCCGCCCGAGGTTCACCATCGGCTCGATGGTGAAAAACATCCCCTCTTCCAGCACCGCGCCCGAACCGGGGCGGCCGTAATGCAGCACATTGGGCGGCGCGTGAAACACCCGCCCCAGCCCGTGGCCGCAGAAATCGCGCACCACGCTCATCCGCTGGGCTTCCACAAAGTTTTGAATCGCATGGCCGATATCGCCAAAAGTATTGCCGGGCCGCGCGGCCTCGATCCCGATCATCAGGGCCTCATGCGTGACCTCGATCAGCCGCTCGGACCGGCGGGCCAGCTTGCCGGCCACATACATCCGCGACGTATCCCCATACCAGCCATCGACGATCACCGTCACATCGATATTCAGGATATCACCATCCTTGAGCACCTTGCTGCCCGGAATCCCGTGACAAACCACGTGGTTGACCGAAATGCAGCTTGCATGCCGATAGCCGCGATAACCGATGGTCGCGGAAATCGCGCCCGCATCCGTTACGCGCCGGGTGATGAAATCATCAAGTTCCGCCGTGCTCACCCCCGGCACGACAAGCGGCGCCACCTCATCCAGAATCTGCGCGGCCAGATGCCCGGCAATGCGCATGCCGGCGAAATCGGCCTCGGTGTGAATGCGGATGCCATCTTTGGTGACGCGGCCACGTTGGGTTTCGTCCACGTTGTCTCTCCGTAACTGCTTGGGCAACATATAGGCGGCGCGGCGCGATGATGCCAGTGCGAAGCGATTCCGCCGATGCCGCAGAACGGGGGTTTGAAACCGCATGACCCGGTCTTATACCAAAGAAAAGCGCAAGGAGACCCGCCATGCCGAACCCTACCGCCGCGATGCTTGTGATCGGGGATGAAATCCTGTCCGGGCGCACCCGCGATGCCAATGCCCACCACCTGGCCACCCAGCTTGCAACGCGTGGCATCGATCTGCGCGAAATCCGCGTGGTGGGCGATCAGCGCGCCGCGATCGTGGATGCGGTGCGGGCGCTTTGCGATCGCTATGACCATGTGTTCACATCAGGCGGCATCGGCCCCACCCATGACGACATCACCGCCGATTGCATTGCCGAAGCCTTTGGCGTGCCCATCGATGTGCGCGACGATGCCCATGCGCTGCTGGCCCGCCACTATGCGCAAAGCGAAACCGAGTTCAACGACGCCCGCCTGCGCATGGCCCGCATCCCCCAGGGCGCGGTGCTGATCGAAAACCCGGTGTCCATCGCGCCGGGATTTACGCTGGGCAATGTGCATGTGCTGGCCGGCGTGCCGGTGATATTCGAGGCGATGGTCGCATCCGTCCTGCCCGCGCTGGTGGGCGGGTTGCCGCTGCTAAGCCAATCGTTGCGCATCAATCAGCCCGAAGGGGCGATTGCCGGGCCTTTAGGCCAGATTGCCGCCGATTTCCCGGATCTGAGCATCGGTTCCTATCCATTCCACGTCAACGGCGTGCCGGGGGCAAATGTCGTCATTCGCGGCACCGATGGCGCGCAGGTCAAGGCCGCCATGCTGCGGCTGGCCGAACGGTTCCCGGCATGAACGCGCCCTTGCGCTAGGTGGCCTGCGGACTGGCGATGCGGTGGATATTCATAATGGTGGCCCTCGGTGCGGGCATGGGGGCGCAGGCGGCCCCGCTGGATCTGCCCGCGCCCTATATCCGGCAGGCCGAGGTTTCTGATCCGGCCGCAAGCCTTGCGATCGCCACTGGCCCGTTCGCCAATGGCGCCGTGCCGCTGGTGATTGCCGAAGGCGCGCTGCAGATCAGCGCCTGGAAAATCCCCGAGCCCGGCGCCAGTGCCCTGCGCCTGATCGCGCCCTTGCGTCAGCGGCTGCTGGATGCGGGCTACCAGATCGTGTTTGAATGTGCCGACCGTGCCTGTGGCGGCTTTGATTTCCGGTTTGAAATCGAAACTCTGCCCGAACCGGAAATGCATGTCGATCTGGGCGATTTTCATTACCTTGCGGCGCGGCGGGGCGGCGCGGGGCCGGATGATCATATCGCCATCGTGACCAGCAGCGGCCCCGGCGCAGGCTATGTGCAGATCGCCCAGATCGGCGGGCCGGTGGCACCGCTGCCCGAAACCGTGGCCCAGGCCGATACACAGGCGGATGCGCCCGCCACGGATATCGCGCTGGCGCTGGAACGATCCGGGCGCGCGCCGCTGGATGATCTGGAATTTGACACCGGATCGGCGGCGCTGGGGGCGCGGGATTTTGCCTCGCTCGCGGATCTGGCGGAATATCTGCGCCTGCATCCGCATGATCATGTGGTGCTGGTCGGCCATACGGATGCCGAAGGGTCGCTGGCCGCCAATGTCGCGCTATCGCGCCGCCGCGCCGAGGCCGTGCGTGCCCGGCTGATCAGCGCCCATGGCGCCGCCGCCCACCAGATCAGCGCCGAGGGTATCGGCTATCTGGCGCCGCGCGCGCATAATCAATCCCCCGATACCCGCGCGCAAAATCGCCGGGTCGAGGCCGTGCTGATCACCATCCGCTGATCTTACCAGTCGTCGGGGCCTTTGCTGGCAAAGGTTCTGGCCAGAAATTCGATGAATTCGCGCAATTTGGGCTGCATGAACCGCCCCGGCGGATAAAGCGCATAGATCCCCTGCGTTTCGGCGGGCAGGCCGCTGATCGCTTCCTCAACCAGGCCCTGCGCCATGGGTTGCGCGGTCAGATAGCTGGGCAGCCAGGCGATCCCCAACCCTGCAATCGCGGCATTGAGCAGCGATTGCCCGTCATTCACGCTTAGCCAACCGCCGGTGCGCACCTGCCGCCTTTCGCCCGATGGCGCCGTCAGTTTCCAGACCGCAGTGCTCGCCTGACTGGAATAATGCAGCAACTTGTGATCGTTCAGATCGTCAATCCGCATCGGCCGGCCGTATTTCTGGAAATAGGCGGGGCTTGCGATCATCCGCCAGGTGGTTTCGGCCAGCTTGCGGGCGCGCAAACTGCCATCGATCGTATCGCCCACCCGAATGGCCAGATCGAACCCGCCCGATATCAATTCGACATAATCATCGCCCAGCACCATATTCACCGTAATATCGGGATAGGCGCGCAGAAAATCACCCAAAACGGGCGATATGTGATGCATGCCGAAATCCGTGCTGACCGACAGGCGCAGCAACCCCGATGGCGCGGCTTGCAAGGTGCTGACCAGCGCGTCGGCCTCGGTCGCGTCGGTCAGCACGCGGCGCGCGCGGTCGTAATAGGCAAGCCCGATTTCCGTGGGGCTGACCCGGC
>JBBAGE010000129.1:0-6449 GCA_041655055.1 Paracoccaceae bacterium | reverse complement strand
GTGCCCCGGTGCCGGTTTCCCATTCGCCGCCAATATAAAGCCGGCCATCGGGCAGGTTGGAAAGCACGCTCATATCGCCAGTCTCCGGGAACGGTTCATGACCTCGCGCGCGACGGAATAGACCGTGGTCAGCGAGGTTTTGGGATTGTCGGGCGAGGGGTGGCCCTCAATGCGGATCGTGTAATCGGCAGCCCCGGCGGTGACGGTATATTCATGCACATTCCGGCTCACACCCGGATCGGCGATCAGGCGCACCTTCGTGTCGTCCCACCCGATCCCCGCCAGCGCCAAAGTGGCGGCGACATTGGCATTCTTGGGATATTGCACCGCAGCTTCGCGGGCATTGCCTTCAAAAAACACCGCCGCATCGCGCAAATTTGCCAGATCCAGCAGGGTTTCGGCCGGGGTGCCGGCCCAGGCGAGCGGCGGTTTGCGCCCGCTATATGTAACGGCGGTAATCCCGGATGCCCGCAGCGCCGACAGGATATCCACCCCGCCAATGGCGCCCGCCGGCAAAATGATGCGGCTGCCGCCGGCTTTGGCCGCGGCATCGACATCGGCAAACAGCGCATCATCGGCCAGCGCGCCGATCGACACGATCACCGTTTCGATACCCGCGCGCAGCACGGCGGTCGCATGGGTCTGCACGGCCTCATGGCCCGCGCATTCCACCACCAGATCGGGGCGCAAGGCGATCAGCCCATCAGCATCGGTGACGACCTGACCTGCTGCGTGATCGGCCCCAAGCGCGGCCTCGGTGGCCTCGGCCCGTTCCGGCTGGGTCAGGACGCTGACCCGCGTGGGGGCCACGCCTTCGGCTGTCAGCACCCCCATCAGAGCGCGCGCAATATTGCCATATCCGATAAGTCCCAGATGCATTGCGTCAGACCTTGTTGCCCGCAGCACCCGCGGGCGGGCCGGAAAAACTTTCCGCGAATGGCCCGATGGCGATCATGTCCACCTCGATCAGCTCGGGCACATCGGATGCCAAAGCATCGTCCAGCGCCGCCGCGAAATCGGCCACGGCGCTTACCTTGCGGTGGCGCAGCCCGATCGAGGCGCAATGTGCGGCGAAATCGGGGGTCAACAGCGCCGAATAGTGGTGGCGGCTGTCATATTGCGCATCCTGAATGTTGCGGATCACGCCATAAGCCTGATCATTCATCAACACATAGACCAGCGGGGCCCCGGCCTCGACGGCGGTGATCATTTCGGCAATCCCAAGCTGCGTGCCGCCATCGCCGATCAGCACGATGGCCTTGGCCTCGCCCGCAAGTGCGGCGCCAACGCCCATGGCCACGCCCTGACCGATGCCACCGCCCAGGGCATGGACACCCAGACGCGGTTCCGCGATGCGAATATATCGGTTGCCAAAGGTCGAATTGGAAATGGTCACATCGCGCACCCAGGGCCTGCGGCCAGCGGCAACGCGCTCGGAAATCGCCTCGGCCAGATCGCGGTAGGGGCCAAGCCGGTCACGCAGCGCGCCCTCGGATTGTGCCCGGGCGGCGGCCGTTTCAAAGGCAAATTCCGGATCGGTATCGAGCGTGGCGGGCAAAAGATCGAGCAGACGGCGCAGGCTGCGCGCCGCATCGCCATGGACGAACAGATCCACCGGATAGTTGCGTCCGCCCTGTGTGGGTTCGGCATCGATCTGGGCCAGCGGGCGGGGCAGGGCCATGGTGTTGTTAAGCGTTTCATTCCCGCGCAGGCGCGATCCCACGACCAGCATGAAATCGGCACGTGCATAAAGCGCCTGTGCCTCGGGGCTCATGTTATAGGCGCCCAGATTGGCGGATTCATCCTCGGGGACGACGCCGCGGCCCTGTGTGGAACTGACGGCGGCGAAACCGCGCGCCACCAATTCGCGGGCCTCGGCTTCGGCGCCGCGCGCACCGCCGCCCAGCCAGATCATCGGGCGGCGGGCTTTGCGGATCATATCGGCCAGCGCCTCGATGCTGGCGGGGCTGGGGTCCGGGCGCTGGGGCGCGGGGGCAAAGATCGGCGCCACGGCGGGCATCAGTTTGCGCTGCACATCGACGGGGATTTCCAGCGATACGGGCCCTGCGGGCGCGCTGATCGCGGCCGATACCGCAGCCGTCAGGGTGCCAAGCGCGCCGGACGCGCTCCACATCCGCAGATAGGTTTTGGAAATACCGCGCAGCATTTCATGCTGGCGCGGCACATCGTGAATCGGCGCGCGGTCGCGGTCCATGAATTCGGTATCCACGGTCGAGGTGATATGCAAAAGCGGTGTGCCCGCCGTCAGGGCTTCGACCTGCGCACCCGCGGCATTGCCTGCCGCCGTGCCGGTCGAGGTGATGACCACCCCCATCCGCCCCGCCACCCGCGCCCAGGCATCGGCCATATTCATCGCGCCGGCTTCGCCGCGCGCGGGAACAAAGCGGATGCGGCCCTGACGGGCGATGGCATCAAGGATCGGCATATTGTGGATCGAGATGACGCCAAAGACTGTCGTCACGCCGATTTCTGCCAGATAGCGGGCGATGAAATCGCCAACTGTCTCGGCCTGGGAAATCGCGTCGAGTTTCATGGTTCTTCTCCGAAATCAGATATGACGCGCAAGACCGCCCGAAACATCGAGCTGTGCGCCTGTGATATAGCTTGCGGCCCGCGAGCCCAGAAAGGCGATGGCGGCAGCGGCTTCAGACGGATCGCCCAGCCGGCCAAGGGGGATGCCCTTCTTGTTGCTCAGGTCGCGATACCAGTCTTCGCGGCTGACGGATTTATCCTCGCGCTCGGCAAAGCGGCGGGTCCATTGCCCCGAGCCGATCAGACCCAGCAGGACGGAATTGACCCGCACATCGGGCGCAAATTCAAGGCTGAGCGATTTGAGCAGGTTTTGCACCCCCGCCCGCGCCGATGAAGTGCAGACCATATGCGCCTCGGGCTGATAGGCCAGCAGCGAATTGACCGCAACCACCGCGCCCTGCGCGTCGCGCAGCATCGGCAGAAAGGCCCGGATCGGGCGGATCTGGCTGAACAGTTTCAGTTCATATTCCGCGCGCCAGTCATCATCGGATGTGTCGGCAAAGGTGCTGACCCGGCCTTGGCCAGCGTTGTTGACCAGCAGGTCAAGTTTGCCAAAGCGGGATTTGACCTCGGCCGCAAAGCGATCGACTGCAGGGGCATCAAGCACATCGAAGGCCTGCGCCAACACACGTTCCGCGCCGAAATCACGCGCCATGACGGCGGCCACATCCATCAGCCGGCCTTCGCCGCGCGCGCAGATTGCAACTTTCGCGCCCTGGGTCAGCAACAGCCGCGCCGTGGCCAGCCCCACGCCCGATGATGCGCCGGTGACAACGGCAACCTGATCGTCAAAGGGCCGGTTCATTGTTTGACCTCGCGCAGTTCGGGAAAGCCGGGATCGGGCCTGCCTTGCATCACCGCGCGCTGCGCGGCGGTGGGGGGGCCGGCGGTCATCCACTGGTCCATCTTTTCGGGCACATCGCGCGGCCAGACCTGGGCTTCGTGCGTCGCCTCATCGATCTGTTGCAGCTCGGACGTGAATTCGATCACGAAACCCGAGGGCGAGACGAAATAGGCAAAGGGATTATCCCCCGGACCATGCCGCCCCGGGCCCCATGTGGGCACGATGCCGCGTTCCTTCATCCGCCCGACCGAGCGCATGAATTCATTGATCGAGGGCAGTTCGAACGCCACGTGATTGACCGACGGATAATGCCCGCGCACCAGCGCGATGGAATGGTGATCGGATGCGCAGCGCAAAAACACCATCTGATCGGCGGAATAATCCGATACGCGAAACCCGAGCACCCGGGTGAACCATTCCTGCATCCCGTCCATATCGGTCGAATTCAGCACCACATGGCTGACCTTGCGCGGGCGGGCCCATTCGGGGGCCGGGTCAAGCTGGCGGGCTTCGGCCCGAAACCGCAGGCGGCGGTTGTCGGGGTCAAGGATTTCGAACCCCCAGCCGCCGGGCCAATCGTCAAACGGACCGGGCGCGCCCAGCACGCTCGCCCCCTGGGCGGTGGCATGTTCATGCAGCCGCGCCACCTGCGCGCGGTCATCCATCGCGAAATCGATATATTCGATCCCATAGACCGGCCCGTCATGCAATGCATAGGCAAAGGGTTCGGACCCGGTGCCGCGCAGCCAGACCTGACCGGGTTCCTCATGCGCAAGCGTCAGGCCCCAATTGGCGGTATAGAAATCCTTGGTGGCGGTGATGCCCGGGGCGCGCATGACGATACCGCGCAGCGCGCCGACAAGATATTCAGTCATTGGCTTGCTTTCTTTGGTGTTTCAGGGGTGGCGCAGGCTTTCACCTGTTCCATGATCAAACGGGCCAGCGCCTCGGGCGCCTGCAGGGGCAGGGCGTGGCCGCAGCCGGGCAGGATCGCAAGTGGCGCGGGCCGGGGCAAAGCGGCATGGGCACCGATCGATTGTTCGGGCGGGGTGACGACATCTTCGGCACCCACGGTCACGGTGGTGGGCAGATCCACGGCCGCCATATCGGCACGCAGATCACCCGATGCCAGCATCCGCACTGCCTGCCCATAGCCGGGCATGGTCACGCTGGCCATGGCGCGGGTCGCATCGGCCACCAGCGCGGGGTTATCCTGCGCGCGGTGGATCAGCCGTGGCGCACGCGCGGCGGCAAAAGCATCGGCGCCTTGTGATTGCAATTCATCGATCCGGGCCTGATGCGCGGGCGACAGCGCGCCGCCCGGTGCGGCCCCGCCGCCCTGCGCACAAGATGCGAGCGTCAGGCTATGCGCCAGATCGCGGTATTTGCCCGCGAATGCCGCGCCGATCAGCGTGCCCAGCGAATGGCCCACCAGATGAAAGCGCGCCAGATTCAGCGCCTGCACGAACCCCGCCAAAGCATCGGCATAGTCGATGGCCAGCGGCCATTCGTTTGCGAGCGCGTCAGATTGCCCATAGCCCGGCGCATCCCATGCGATCAGCCGCCAGCCCGGCAGATGTTCGCCCAGCCGTTCCCAGCCAAAGGCGCGCGATCCAATCCCGTGCAGCAGCACCGCCACCGGCCCGGTCCCGGGGCGTTCGCGCCAGGCGATGCCATGGGTGCTATGTTCATGCCAATTGTTCATGTCGCAAAAACAAAGCCGTTATTGACCGGCAGCACCTGACCGGTCAGGGTCAGCGCCCCTTCGGACAACAGGAATGCCATCGTGGCAGTGACATCATCCACCCCCTGCGGGCCGGGCACGGCGCGGCCATCGGCATAAAGCTGATGGCGGGCTTCGGGGACATATTCGGTCGATTGCGTGGTCAAAAGCCCCGGCGCCACACAGGCAACGCCCACCCCGTCGGGCCCCAATTCGCGCGCGAGCGAGCGGGTCATCGCCATCACCGCGCCTTTGGACGCGGTATAGGACAACAGCCGTGGCGCGCCCCAAAGCGCGGTGTCAGAGGCCACATTCACCACCCGGCCCGAACCCGATGCCCGCAGCATCGGCGCACAGGCCCGGGTCATCAGCCAGGTGCCGCGCACATTGACGCGCATTACCTGGTCCCACAGCTCAAGCGCGATATCCTCGAACCCCATGCCGCCGACATTGGTGGCCACCGCGCCATTATTGGCCAGCCCGTGCAACCCGCCTTCATGTGCGGCGATATCGGCGGCCAGCGCAGTGACCGAATCCGGATCGCCCAGATCCACCTGAACCGCGCGCGCACCCAGATCAGAGGCCAGAGCCTCGGTTGCCTCCATGGCGATATCGGCCAGCACCAGCCGCGCGCCGGCCCCGGCGCAGGCACGCGCCAGCGCCTGACCCAGCCCGCCACCGGCGCCGGTGATCAATATGGTGCGACCGTCCAGCATCATTCTGCGGCCTGCAGGCTTTGCTCGGCTTCGACCTGTTCCTTGGCCGCGCGGGTCAGAAGCTGACGGATACGGCTGACACCCAGATCATGCTGATAGAGCATTTCGCGCTTGCGCGCATCATCGGGCATCCCTTCAAGCATCACGCGGTCCTGTTCCAGCACGTTCCAATGACGTTCCTCAAGCGCGGCGCGATAAAGGAAACGCCAGCTTTCGCGCGCGACCCCTTCGACCTTGCGCATACGCCAGAAAAACACCTTGCAGGTGGTTTCATCGATCGGCGTGGTAAAGCCGATGATGCGCATGTTCCCGCCCGGCCCGGCAGCGGGCGGATAGGGGATATCGAGGAAGCAATACATATTGCCCGGATGGATCGCGAATTCCGACCAGTCGAAATTGTCGCCGACCTGACCCACGCGGGTCACGTGGAAACCGTTTTCGGTTTTGTCGAGCTTGATCAGATCCTGTTTCGAGCCATAGGCCAGCGTGAAACTTTCGGAATGCAGATAGCAGCCGTGCATCGGGTCCGCGAGGTTATCCAGCGCATAGCGGTAATTGGTTTCCCACACGGCGGTGCACAAAAACCCGGTCCATTCATCGCTGAGCAGTTCGG
>JBBAGE010000128.1:0-6582 GCA_041655055.1 Paracoccaceae bacterium | reverse complement strand
GGTTGAGCCTGGCGGTGGTGATCCGGCGGTTCCAGATGTCATGCGCGCGCAGGATCGCGGCAATCAGCTTGTCGAGCCCCTTGCCGCTCAGCGCCGATACCGTCACCAGCGGCGCGCCGCGTAACTGCGGCAACAGGCGTTCGAATTCTTCGCGCAATTCGCGGATCTTGGCGTTCTTGTCGCCCTCAAGATCCCATTTGTTGACGGCCACGACCACGGCCCGCCCCTCGCGCTCGGCCAGATCGGCGATCCGCAGGTCCTGCTGTTCGAACGGGATTTCGACATCGAGCAGCACCACCACCACTTCGGCGAATTTGACCGCGCGCAGCCCATCGGAAACCGACAGCTTTTCAAGCTTTTCCTGCACCTTTGCCTTTTTGCGCATGCCGGCGGTGTCGAACATGCGCACCGGCACCCCGTCCCAATCAAGCATGACGGAAATCGCGTCGCGGGTGATCCCGGCCTCGGGGCCGGTCAGCAGGCGGTCTTCGCCCAAAAGCTGGTTGATCAGGGTGGATTTGCCCGCATTCGGACGGCCAACCACCGCCACCTGCAAGGGCCGCGCCTTGGTCGGGATGCGGGGGCCGTCGTCATCTTCGGCATCGGCATCGATTTCGACATCGACTTCGGGGGCATCGCGGGCGGCACGTTCGGCAAATGCATCGGCAAGCGGCATCAGCCGGGAATAGAGATCATTCAGCCCTTCGCCATGTTCGGCAGAAAGGCGGATCGGCTCGCCCAGCCCAAGCCCCCAGGCTTCGATCACGCCGCCATCCGCTGCTGCCCCTTCGGCCTTGTTGGCGGCAAGGATCACATGCGCATTCTTGCGCCGCAAGATATCGGCAAAGACTTCGTCCGCAGGCAGCACGCCTGCGCGCGCATCGATCACGAACAGGCAGATATCGGCCATTTCCACCGCGCGTTCCGTCAGCTTGCGCATCCGGCCCTGCAGGCTTTCATCGGTCGCTTCCTCAAGCCCGGCGGTATCGATCACGGTAAAACGCAGATCGCCCAGACGGGCCTCGCCTTCGCGCAAATCGCGGGTGACGCCCGGCTGGTCATCGACCAGCGCCAGACGTTTACCGACAAGACGGTTGAACAGCGTGGATTTGCCCACATTCGGGCGCCCCACGATCGCAAGGGTAAAGCTCATGATGACGCGTTCTCACTTTCAGAGGGTTGCGATACACCAAAGCCCGCGCGCAGGAAAGGGCCTTGGCCCTAGCGGTAAGCGTGCAACCGCCCCGCGGCCGACACCACGAACAAGGTGCCGCCTGCCACCACCGGGTTCGCTGCCGCGCCCGCCGGAATTTCGGCGGCCGTGATCTGCGCGCCGTTTTCGGGGCTGAAGGCGCGCATGAGCCCGTCGGACGAGGCCACCCACAACCGGCCACCGGCCAGAACCGGGCCATAATGCACATGCACATCACGCTGGCGGCGGGGGTTATCGGTCACTTGATAGGGCAGTGGCACGCCCCAGATCCGCGCGCCGCTGCTGGCATCGAGGCGGAGCAATTCCCCTTGATCAGAGACAAAGAACACCGAGCCGCCTTCGACCCAGAGCGGCGATGTGGCGCCTTCGCGCGCGGTCCAGACCGGATTGCCGCTGTCAAGCGACAGGGCCGCCACCCGGCCCGAAGCATTGGCCGCATAGACCGTATTGCCCACGATCACCGGATCGGCGGCGATGCTGGTGATACCGGCATAGGCCTGACCCGGGCGCTGGCCCATCACGCGCGAGCGCCACCGTTCAGCCCCGCCGTTGCGGAATGTGGCCACCACTTCGCCCGAGGTAAAGGGAAAGATCGCAAGCGTGTCGCCAATCGCAGGCCCAGCGCCGCCCACGATGGACGAAGGCGACGGCGTGCCGGTAAACTGCCAGCGCACCTTGCCATCCTGTGCATCAATTGCCCAGGCGCGGTTATCCTTGGACACGACATAGACCACGCCGCCTGCAACCGTTGGCGCACCGGTGGCCCCGGCCTCAAGCCGCTGACGCCACAAGATCCCGCCGCTGGCCGCATCGACCGCGACCAGTTCGCCAAAGCCGGTGGTGACAAAAACCCGCCCGTCCGCCGTGGCCAGGCCACCGCCCGAGGCGCTGTCGGTGCGTTCGCCCGGCGGGGTCAGATCGGCGGCCCAAAGCGTCGCGCCCTGGGCGGCGGATGTCGCAGTGATCGTGGCGCGGCTGTCAAGCGTGAACACCCGACCGCCGGCCACCACCGGATCGGCAGTGATACGGTGGCGGCGGGCATTGCCCTGCCCGACATCGGCCACCCAGACCGGTGTGGTGCCCGCCCCAAGCGCCGGATGCGCAATGCGGTGGCTGGCGGTGCCGGCGCGATGCGTCCAACTATCGTTCGTGCGCGGCGCGGGCAGGCTGATCGGCCGGCTTTCATTCATCCGCGCGGCCGTGCCATCATCGGACAAAAGCCCCGCACGCAGATCCAGCCGTTCGCCGGGCAGGATTTCCTGCGGTTGTGCGCAAGCTGCAAGCACCAGCAATGAAATGATGCCGCCTGCTGATCTGATCCCCGCCATGCTGTCCGCCCCTTTGATTTCCATGCTATCTGGTGGCGCGCGCCTCAGACCCCGCGCCGGTGCCTGTGGCGTTAATTCTGACTGTTGCCTGCCGGTTCCGCGCCCTGGGCGACATCATCGAGCGCCACCAGCAATTGTGCCACGCGGCGCTGGAGCGCGACGCCCGCCTCGTTATCCTCGGAAATCCGGGTCAGGCGCGCGACGGCATCGGTTTGCCGGCCGGCCTCGATTTCGGCCAAAGCGATCTGTTCTTCGGCCAGCACGCGGTAGGGCGCGCCGGGGCGGGCAAGCGGGGTCAGGGCCGCAATCCGGTCATCGGGCGCGGTGGTATCGGCGCTGAGCATCACGGCCCGCAGCGCCGCAAGATCGCGGTAAATCGGGCGCAGGGCCGGATCATTGGCCATCGCGCCAAGCTGTGCTGCCGCCTCATCGCCACCATTGGCCGCGGCCAGCAACGCCACGATGGCCCCTGCTTCGCCATCCGCCTCGATTGCGGCCAGCGCCGGGCCGGGGTTATCCTCAACCGCCAGGGCGGCCAGAATGCTGTCACCCAGTGCCTGCGCCTGTGCGGCCTGACGGGATTTTTCCCATTCCGACCAACTGGCATAGCCCACAAGCGCCAAAATGGCGACGATGCCGATCCAGCCGTAGCGGCGCATCAGGGCAAACAGACGGTCGCGCTGAACTTCTTGCGTTACTTCATCGATGAAACTGTCTGTATTGCTCACCAGAGGCCTGCCTTTTCGCGTGTTCCTGCCCTCTCTTACCCTGAACGGGTTTGGCTTGCCAAGTGCGTGTGAAAGCCTGTGCGCGACAACAAAGCACCGTGATGCGCGTGATGTTGCGCATGTTTGCACCACCTGCCATGTTGAAAAGCCGATTCCACGCCACATCTGGGCAGGGTAATGTCAAAGATCCGGGCGGGGATTGTCGTTCATTGATCGGTTCGTGCGAGGCTTGAATGCGCTTTTCCCATGCAATCACGGCGCTTTTGGTGCTTGCGGCCCTGTATCTGTTCATATTCGAGCGGCCATGGCTGCGCCTGCTGGCGCAAAGCCCCGATCCGGTTGCGGCCGAGGCGCCTGCGGATACCACCGCGCAAGGGGTGCCGGTTGTGGCGCTGAATGCGCGCGCCCAGCCGCTGGAGCGGATCGTGACCTTGCGCGGCGTGACCGAGGCCGCGCGCCGGGTCGAAGTGCGGGCCGAGACCACATCCACCGTGATTTCCGAACCGCTGCGCCGGGGCGCGCGCGTGGATCAGGGCGATCTGCTTTGCCAGCTTGATCCCGGCATCCGCGACGCCGCACTGGCCGAGGCCGAGGCCGCGCTCGCCTCCGCGCAGACCGAACTGGCGCAGGCCGAACAGCTTGCGCTTGATGGCTTTGCCTCGCAAAACCGGCTGATCATCGCGCGCGCAGGCCATGAACGCGCGCTGGCCGGCGTCAAGGCCGCGCAGACCGAACTGGCGCGGTTGAACATCCGCGCGCCTTTTGCGGGCATTTTAGAAACCGACAGCGCCGAGATCGGATCGTTTCTGGCGGCGGGCACGCTGTGCGCCACGGTGTTCCAGCTTGATCCGATCAAATTGGTGGGTTTCATTTCCGAGGGTGATATCGACCGGATCACGCCCGGCGCGGCAGCCCAAGGCCGGCTGATGTCGGGGCGCGAAGTGGCCGGGCGCGTAAGTTTCGTGTCGCGCACCGCCGATCCGATGACCCGCACCTTTCAGGTCGATATCGAATTGCCCAACCCCGATCTTGCGATCCGCGACGGCCAATCGGCCCAGATCGCGATTGCCACGGGGGTTGAGCCTGCGCATCTGCTGCCGCAATCGGCGCTGACGCTGGATGATGCCGGCATCATCGGCGTGCGGCTGGTGGATGGCGATATGCGTGCCCGTTTTGCCCCGGTCAGCGTGCTGCGCGATGCGCCGGGCGGCATATGGGTGGCCGGCCTGCCCGATGTGGCCCAGGTGATCGTGGTGGGGCAGGAATATGTGCGCGACGGGGTGGAAATCCTGCCCGATCTGCGCGAGTCCTATCCATGAACGCGATCATTGACTGGGCCGGGCGGCATGCCCGCATGGTCATGGCCTTTATCGCGCTGACGCTGATTGCGGGCACGCTGTCCTATACCGGCCTGCCCAAAGAGGGCGATCCCGATATCGAAATCCCGGGGCTGTTCGTGTCGGTCCCCTTTCCCGGCATTTCCGCGCAAGACAGCGAACGCCTGGTGATCCGGCCGATGGAATCGGAAATGGCCGATCTTGAGGGGTTGAAATCGCTGTCGGCCACGGCGGCGGAAAATTACGCGGGACTGTGGCTGGAATTTGAATTCGGCTGGGACAAATCCGCGATCCTTGCCGATGTGCGCGACCGGATGAACCGGGCCGAGGCGGAATTTCCCGCGGGCGCCGAAAGCTATTCGATCAATGAATTCAATTTCTCGCAATTTCCGATCATCATCGTGCAGCTTACCGGCGACGTGCCCGAGCGCACGCTGGTGCGCGCCGCGCGCGCCATGCAAGATGCGCTTGAGACATTAGAGCCGGTGCTAGAGGCCACGCTGACCGGTTTTCGCGATGAAATGGTCGAGGTGATCATCGATCCGCTGCGGCTTGAGACCCATAACCTTACCGCAAGCGAGCTAATATCCATCATCCGCGCCAACAATCAGTTGATCGCGGCCGGCGAGGTCGAAACCGCCCAAGGCAGCTATGCGCTGAAAATCCCAGGCGCCTTCGCGCGGCCCGATGATATCCACGCCCTGCCGGTGAAAACCAACGGCGATCGGGTGGTCACGCTGGGCGATCTGGCCGAGGTGCGCATGACATTTGCCGATCGCACCGGCACGGCGCGCTATAATGGCGATACGACCGTGGCGCTTCAGGTGGTCAAGCGCAAAGGGTTCAACGTCATCGACACGGCCGCATTGGTGCGCGACGCGGTGGCGGCGGAATATACAAGCTGGCCCGATGACATGCGCGCGGCGATCAGCGTCGGCACATCGAATGATCGTTCGGTTCAGGTCACCGAAGTGGTCAGCCAGCTTGAGGGCGCGGTGCTGACCGCGGTGGCGCTGGTGATGATCGTGATTTTGGGATCTCTGGGGATCAGATCGGCGCTGCTGGTGGGGTTTGCGATTCCGACATCGTTTCTTCTGGCCTTTATTCTGCTGGGGCTGTTCGGGGTCACGATTTCCAATATCGTGATGTTCGCGCTGATCCTTGCGGTGGGGATTTTGGTCGATGGCGCGATCGTCGTCGTCGAATATGCCGACCGCCGGCTTGCCGAGGGCGCAGGCCAGATGCAGGCCTATACCGATGCGGCCAAACGCCTGTTCTGGCCGATCACCAGTTCGACCGCGACCACGCTTTGCGCCTTCCTGCCAATGCTGTTCTGGCCCGGTGTGGCGGGCGAATTCATGGGCATGCTGCCGGTGACGATCATTACGGTTCTGACGGCCTCGCTTTTGGTGACGCTGATCTATGTGCCGGTGATGGGCGGGGTCACGGGGCGGTTTGCGCGGGTGATGGAACGCGCAAGCGCATTGCTGCGCGCCCATCTGCCGCTGCCCCTGCGGCTGGGGATCGCGGCACTGGCGGCGGGGGTGCTGTTTGTCGCCTGTCTCCAACTGATCAATCCCGGCTTTATCTTTGGCGGGGTATCACCGCGCGCAGGCTGGCTGGCCCATGTGCCGGGTGGGGCGCTGTTTCTTGTGGGCACAATCGCCACCTCGATCGCCATGGGCGCGCTGCGCCCCCCGCCCGCGCCACCCCCGCCCGAGGCGGGCGAATCGCGCAATCTGGCGGGGCGGCTGACCCATATCATCGTGCGCAGCCCGATCAGCGCGCTGGCCGCCATCGGCGCGGTGATGGCCACGGTTGCCGGGATTTTCCTTTGGTATGGCGCGGCCAATAACGGCACCACATTCATGGAGCCGACCGAGCCCGATCAGGCCATCATCTATATCAGCGCGCGCGGCAACCTGTCGTTGGCCGAAAAGGACGCGCTGGTCAATCAGGCCGAAACCCTGGTGCGC
>JBBAGE010000127.1:0-6629 GCA_041655055.1 Paracoccaceae bacterium | reverse complement strand
CTGGAGGCGCGTCGCGACCCGCTACGACCGCTGTCCCAAGGTCTTCCTCTCTGCCATCGCCCTCGCAGCAACCGTCATCTTCTGGTTATGAATCCTGAGCCTAACTCCTTTGCGGTGGCCGGAAGCCTGCTTTCAGCAAGTGCGCGCCAGGTAAGCACATCATATGAACTTGCACATCTCATGCGCGATCGTCTTCATGCGCTCTCGGCGGTTCACCGGATGGCGGTCCTGGACCCGGACGGCGCGACGACAGAGGGCGTGAATTTCAAAGATCTCCTCATTACGATTATCGCGCCTTTTAAGGGGGCGACAGAAACGCATCTCGACATCGAAAATATTCTGATCGCTCCATCTGCAATCACGCCAATTGTCCTTATCTTTTATGAGTTCTGCACCAATGCGCTGAAATACGGCGCTTTTGGTGCCGAGGACGGAAAAGTTTTTCTCAGAGCCGAACGGCAAGACGATCGCGTCTTGGTCCACTGGCAGGAACAGTGCCGCCTTGACCCCGTGTCGGGCGATCTCGAAGGGTTCGGCACACGCATGTGTGACAATACCGTTCGGGGTGCTCTGGGTGGCGCGATTTCACGTCGGTTTACAGCAGACGGAATGTCAGCCACGCTCGATCTCGCGGCGTCCTCGCTTACGGGGAAATGAGTATCGAGGCCAGCACGATTAACGCTCGTGGCTCGCCGCGGTTCTTAGGCGCAAACCGCCGGTAGCTGTTTGCATGCTAGCAGTTGCGCAGCCCTCGTTCAGGAAGTTCAGCCCGCACGGGAAACCCGCGCATGTCCCCCGGCGACAAGTGCGCTGCGGTCGCTAATGCATCAGCGACAATAGGCGTGACCTCGGAAGCTTGCAGCTTACTATCTCCCACTCAATGAAAATCCCGGCTCGGAAATAATTTCTTGGCCTGTTCGCGCGGGTGGCGGGCTGTGGCTTGAGGGCTATCGACGGGACGAGCCGAGTCAGCTGCACGGCTGGTGGTTTCTGGGCGGCCGAGGGTGGTCAGCAGATGCGACAGATCTTCGACCCGTTCGGCGATCAGGTGGGTGACGGGTCCGTCGCGTTCGATTCTGCCCGTGACGCGGACCAGCCGGCCGGCGATGACGGCTTTGCGGAAGGCCGCATAGATCTTTTTCCAAACGATGATATTGGCCACGCCTGTTTCATCCTCAAGCGTCAGGAAGATCACGCCCGATGCGGTGCCGGGACGTTGACGGGTGATGACAAGGCCGGTGGTGATGATGCGGCCCTGGGCTTTTGGCAGGTGGCTATGCGGCAGGCTTTCAGGCAGGCGCGGGCGCAGAAGCTCCATGGGATGGGCGCGTAGCGACAGGCGCAGGGCAAGATAATCTTCGATCACTTCCTGCCCCAGGCTCATCTGCGATAGGGTGACAACCGGTTCAACGCCGCCTTCGCCATCCGAGCCGAACAGCGGCAGTGGCGCGGGCGCGCGCAGGGCTTTGGCGGCCCAAAGCGCATCGCGCCGCGTCAGGCCAAGCGGCGCAAATGCATCGGCCTCGGCCAGACGTTCCAGCGTGGCCGGCGGCACACCGGCGCGGCGCCAGAGGCTTTCGACATCCGGATAACCATTGCCGCGCACGGTGGCGATCCAATCGGCATCTTCCTCGCGCATCCCCTTGACCTGACGAAACCCCAGCCGCAGCGCCAATGTGCCATCGGGCCGCGGTTCCAGCGTGCAATCCCAAGCCGAGTGATTCACGGATACGGGACGGATTTCCACCCCGTGTTCGCGCGCATCGCGCACAAGTTGCGCGGGGGCGTAAAACCCCATCGGCTGAGAGTTCAAAAGCGCGCAGGTGAAGACCGCGGGGTGATAGCATTTTAGCCAGGCCGAAATATAGACCAGCCGGGCGAAACTGGCGGCATGGCTTTCGGGGAAGCCATAGCTGCCAAACCCCTCGATCTGGGCGAAACAGCGCGCGGCGAATTCGGCGTCATAGCCGCGTGCCAGCATGCCGCTGACGAAACGGTCGCGAAACGAGCCGATGGTGCCCATCCGTTTGAACGTGGCCAATGACCTGCGCAATCGGTCGGCCTCGGCCGGGGTGAAACCGGCGGCGACCACGGCGATCTGCATTGCTTGTTCCTGGAAGAGCGGCACACCATAGGTGCGCCCCAGCACCTCCATCATCGCGGGGCCAAGATCTTCAACCGCCTCGCGGCCCATGCGGCGGTTGAGGAATGGATGGACCATGCCACCCTGAATCGGGCCGGGCCGGACGATGGCAACCTCGCAGACCAGATCATAGAATTTGCGCGGGCGCATCCGGGGCAGGAAATTGAGCTGCGCCCGGCTTTCCACCTGAAACACGCCGATGGCATCAGCGCGGCAAAGCATATCGTAAACGGCAAGATCTTCGGGGGGCACATTGGCAAGGGTCAGGTGCTGACCTCGGTGATCGGCCAGTAGGCCAAAGGCCTTGCGGATGGCGCTGAGCATCCCCAGCCCCAGAATATCGACCTTGAGCAGGCCGAGCGCGTCGATATCATCCTTGTCCCATTCAATAACCGTGCGATCCGCCATGGCGGCATTTTCAATCGGGCACAGCTCATCGAGGCGCCCATGGGTGATGACGAAACCGCCGACATGCTGGGAAAGATGCCGGGGAAAGCCGATGATCTCGGCGATCAGTTTGACCGCCAGTTGCACACGGGTGTCATCCGGGTTCAGCCCGGCATCGCGCAACCGATCCTCGCCGGGGGCCTGCGATGACCAGCCCCAGATCTGCCCAGACAGCCGCGCCACGACATCTTGGCTGAGCCCCATCACCTTGCCCACTTCGCGGATCGCGGCGCGCGCGCGGAAATGGATCACCACCGCCGTCAGCCCGGCGCGTTCTCGAGAGTAGCGCTCATAAATCCACTGGATCACTTCTTCGCGGCGTTCATGCTCGAAATCGACGTCGATATCGGGGGGCTCGCCACGTTCCTTGGAAATGAACCGCTCAAAGATCAGGGTGATCGCTTCGGGTGGCACTTCGGTGATGCCCAGCAGGTAGCAGACTACCGAATTGGCCGCCGATCCGCGCCCTTGGCAGAGGATGCCCTTGGATCGGGCAAATTGCACGATGTCATGCACGGTCAGGAAATAGGGGGCGTATTCGACCTCGCGGATCAGGGATAGCTCCTTTTCCACGCGGTGCAGGATTTTGGGCGGCGGGCCGGATGGATAGCGCCAGGTCAGTCCGTTGCGCGCCAGCCGTTCCAGCCGGTCTTGGGCGGGTTCGCCGTTCCGTGCCTCATCGGGGTATTGATAGCGCAGCTGATCAAGGCCAAAGGCGCAGCGATCCGCGATCTCCAACGTGCGGCGGATCGCGGCGGGGTGGCGGTGAAAGAGCCGGGCCATATCGGCGCCGGATTTCAGGCGGCATTCGCCATTGGCAAGTCGGTGGCGACCGATATTGTCGATGGTGCAGCCCATCCGGATGCAAGTCAGCACATCGGCCAGTGGGCGACGGGCGGCATGGTGCATCAACACATCGCCAATCGCGACCATGGGCAGGTTGGCTGCCTGCGCGCATATTGCCAATTGATCCAACCGGGCCTGATCGCGGCCATCATAGCGGGGCGCAGCCCCAAGAAAACACTGGCCGGGAAAGTGGCGGGCCATCATCCGCAAATCGGCATTTGTGGCCTCTGGCGCGGTATCTTCCAGCGGATCAGGCGGCAAAGCAATCAGGATCAGCCCCTTGCCCCAGTCCATCAGATCGGCGCGGGTCAAATGGCATTCCCCCTTGGGGGCGCGCCGCTTGCCAAGGCTAAGCAACCGCGTCAGCCGCGACCAGACGGCCAGATCGGTGGGCAGGGCCACCCATTCAACTGGACTGTCGGTCAGCACCAGCCGCGCGCCGGCGATCAGTTTCGGGAGAGACGCATGAGTTTGCGGGGCGGGGGGGCCGGTTTGCACCGCTGTCTGGCGGCTGGAATGGTCAGTCACCTGTTGCGAGCGGATTGCCGGGCCATCCGAGGTGGCCTGATCGCGTAGCCGCGCCAGTTCCTTGAGCGCAGAATAAGCCCGCACTACCCCTGCCACCGAGTTGCGATCGGTAATCGCAATGGCGGCCAGGCCCAATTCGGCTGCGCGGGTGACCAGTTCTTCGGGGTGCGAAGCGCCGCGCAGAAAACTGAAATTCGAGGTCACGCAAAGTTCGGCATAGGGGGTCATGCGAATTCCCCCTGCACATACCAGCCCGCCTGCGATTGTGGGGTATGAAATAGCCATAGCCGCGGACCCTCGCATGTTTCAATCCGCCAGTAATCGCGCAGCCCATTGCGCCATGCGGGATCGTCAAACCACCATTCCGGGGTAATCCGTTCTGGCCCTGTGGCGCGTAAAGTGGTCAGCCGCATGCGCCGCCAGCGAAAACTGGCAGGTGGGATACCAAGGGCGGCGTGCACCGGTTCGGGCGGGAAAATCACATTGGGGCGCTGGGGTCCGGTGGTGTGCGAGGCGTGCTCGGGCATGGAATAGGCAGCGGGCGCCAGAATGAAGCTGCGCTCGGGGATCAGGCTGGTCGCGGGCAGCAGTCGCAGCACCCTATCAAAGCCAATGCGATTGCCAAGCGAGGACAAAAGATCTGCCAGCGCATCGGAATGGTGGATCGTGGGGCCAGAGCCGATTTGCTCTGGCCCCAGCGGCTCGGTCACCGTGGCGCTCAGCCGCAGCGCGTCAATGCCAAAACCCGCATCCACCGCATCGACCCCTTTGGCAAAGAGCGCCGCGATCCGGGCCGGATCCCGCATCGGACGGGCAAGGCCGATGTCGATATGCGTCATGCCGCGATCTACGCGGCGCAATTCCAGCCGCAGTCGCCGCGCGCCCATCTGGGCGCTGGCCAGCTTAGCACAAAGCCGGTCCAGTAACCGCGCCAGCCCGGCTATTACATCCGCATGCAGCCCGATCGGGTCGGCCAGCGTCAGGCGCACGCCAAAATGCGGCGCATCGGGTGCGGCGGCAACAGGTTCAGGCTGCGCGCCCAAAGCCTGATCCAGCCGCAACACCAGCCCCGGCCCAAACCGGCGTGCCAGTGGCGCGCGCGGCAGGGCGATTAGATCGGCAATGTGGACCAGCCCGACGCGGGATAAGGCCTCGCCCGTGGCGCGATCCACCCGCAGCGCAGTGATGGGCAAATGCTCGATGCCATCGGCCAACCGGCCATCGGCTATGATACCGCCGCCATGGCGGGCCAACGCATGGGCAGCCCCCCGCGTGCCTGCAATGGCGCTGGCCGCATGCAGCCCGGCGCGTTCCAGCCGCGCGTGCAGATCATCGCGCAGATCGGCCTCGCCGCCAAACAGATGGGGCACACCGGAAATATCGGCCATTAATCCATCGGGTCCATCCACAGCCACCATCGGCGCATAGCGGCTGGCCCAGCGGCGCAGACTGGCCAGCGCGCCCGCCTCGCGCACCAGATCTGCGGGGCGGGTTGCCAGATCCGGGCAGATCGCGCGGGCATCGGCCAGTGCCATGCCGCGATGCAGGCCCTGCGCGCTGGCTGTCGGGTTCAGGCAATGCAGGTGATCGGCATTGCCCGACCGATGTGTCAGAGCAAAAGACCCCTCAGCGGGGCGCATCCGCAGGCTGACATCGCTTGCCAGTCTCGGAAACCATATGGACAGCAGCCGACGTGCCATTCCAGTTTACATCCCACGAGGCAATTGTTCCTGATTTGTTCTTATTAAGAGCCCAGGAATGCAGAGTCGAGTCCGACGTGCCGGCAATGGGTTCACATTGCCAGCGGGTCTCGGAGGCATTGCTGCCCGCGCCCGCTAAAATCAGCATCAAACCAGTGGTCCGGCCAGCCTCGGCCGCCAGTTGCAGCCGGCGCCCGGCGGTCAGCGACAGCGGGTTTGAAGGCTCAGCAATGACCAGACTGACGGGGGCGGCGCGCAGGCATTCCTCGGTGCACCAGAGTAGATCAGCCTCGGATGTCGGGCGCAGGATATGCAGTCGCGCGCCGACGTCCTGTGGCAATCCGGGCAGCATCGGCAGCTCGGGGGCATGGGCTGGTAAAATCCAGACCAACGGGCCGGAAAGCTGCGCGGCTTGGAACAAAGCAAAGCTGCGCCGACCGCGGCCCTCGGCTTCATGCATACGGTGCGGGCGCAGGTTCAGGGGCTCAGGGATCTTCATGCACACCTTCCGCTACGATCTGAAGCAGACCATCGGCCAGCGGACGTTGCAGGCGCAGAGCGTCGGCCGTGGGCGCGCTCAGCCAGCGCTGGCACTCCTCGGGCGTGGACAGGATCACGGGCATCGCCTTGGGATGCACCGGCGCCACTTCGGCATTGGGGGCGCAGGTCAGGAAAGCAAAAAGCTCTGCTGTCACTTCGCCCTCTTTCAGCTTGCGCACGGAGGTCCATTGCGTGCGGATACCCGCGAAAAAGCCAAGCGGGCGATCTTGGCCAAGGGCGAACCAGACCGGATGGTTGCGCGGCGCGCCGGGGCGATTATCGGGCTCGGCAAAGCTGGTAAAGGGCACAAGGCAGCGATGTTCCACCCCGAGCCAACGTTGCCAATGGGGTGATGCGGTGTTGCGGATATTGGTCACGCCGGGGTCCGTGCGCTTGCCTTTGAGAAATACCTGCGGCGTCGGCAT
>JBBAGE010000126.1:0-6708 GCA_041655055.1 Paracoccaceae bacterium | reverse complement strand
CATTGACCGCATTGACCGCCACTTCGGCCGTATTAATTCCGCCCGGATTGACCCCGATCACGCCGCCCACTTCGCCCAGCGTGCTGCCGTCCGTCAGCAGTTTGTCCGCCATCAACGCCCATGTGGCATTGCCGGTGCCGGTCGATGGCGGCTGCACGCCGGTGTTCGCCACCCGCGCGATCCATGTCCGGCCGCCAAAGGTCACCACCTGGCCCTTTTGCTGCAGCACCCCGGTCACCCAGGCGCGCGGCGGCAATGGCGTCAGATCCTCGACCTTTTCGACGATCAACGAATCCAGGCTCAATTTGCCGCCGGTGCCGGCGTAATTGCCCAAAAAAACGCCGGCCATCGAAGCCGCGCCATTTGCCATCGGCCGGGGTGATGACGGATCCGGCGCCGGGCGCCCAACATTATTGCCGGCGCCCACCAGCGCGGTGCCGCGAAAATAGCCCTCCACGTCCAGCCAGCCGGTGCTGGTGATCGATTGCGCGCCGGCGGCAAAATAATGATAGGTGCCCGCGTCGCTGGGCAACGCCGCGCCGGTATAATCATAGGCCGCCACGCCGACGAAAATCTGATTACCGCTGCCGACCGTCTCGATATAGCAGCGCGCCCGCACGCGATAGAGATCCTCGGAATCATAGGCGATGCGCTGCCGCCCGACGATCGCCACCCGCCCGGTGGCCTGCACCCGCATGCCGCCGGCATAGCCATTGCCGGCCATCAGGCTGACTGTCGCTGGCCCGCTGGCGCCGTCGGTGATCGTCCAATATCGCTGCACATCGGCGATGGCCGCGTAATTGTCGAAATACTCGACCAGTCCGTCGCGGATGGTCTGCCCGTCGCGCGCCAGCTGCGCCGGCGCCGCCCATTCGCCGGGCAGAATGCTGTCCGTTGTGCTGACGGACAAGGCACTTGCAGTCGTCACCCACAACGGATGGCCGGCGGCGTCCGCATCCGGGATGCTCTGCGACCAGCCGCCAAGGCTGCCACCAGAAAGCGCGCGCGTCGCAAAGGTATAGGTCAAAGTCACGCCCGGCAAAGCCGGCGCAGTGGCGCCGCGCTGATACAAGATCACCGTGTCGACGTTCGGCGCACTCTCGCCGATCAAGGCCGGCGCCGCCCACTCGCTGCTGGCGATATCGTCGGTCGCGGCCGCGCTAGCGGCGCTCGCGGACGTCATCCAGCGATAAGCGCCGCCCGATGCGGGCAGGCTGCGGCTCCAGCTGCCCAGCCCGCCCGAAAGCCCCTGCGTCGCAAAATTATAAGTCAGCGTCGCGCCCGGCACGGCGGGCGGCGATGCACTGGCGGTGCGCTGATACAGATAGACAGTTGCCGAATTGATCCCCGGCGCACCCCCGCCAGAGGTCAGCCACAGTGACCAATAGGCGGTATTGGAGAGGGCAATGCCGGTCGGCACATCCTGCACCGCGGAATAAATCTCATCACCCGCTGCATTGCGGACGATATCGCCGGCATCATAGGCAATCGCCGTCGAATGCGCACCGCGATTGACATTGCGCGTGGCGCCGTCCTCGGGCTTGCCGCCATCGTCGACAATCTCGGACCAGGGCGGCGATGACAGATAGGGGTTGTTCTGCGGATCGTAAAACACCGGCGCGCCGGGCGTCGGCATCGGCGCTTCATCGCGATCCCACTGATAAATGCTTTCGTGCTCTTGCCGCAATTCAATGGCGGTGGCACCGCTCATCACATCGAAATCCAGCCGCTGCACCCGGAAAAGTTCATTCGTCCAGCCGCGCGATGCCAAAGTTACCCGCACCGGCTGGCCCAACCGCAACCGCCAGGCGCGAAAGCCCATGGTGAATGACAGCACGCCCTGATATTGCTGCCGCTGCAACGCCTGTTTCAAAATGCGTTGCCCGCGCGATCCATCCTCGACCATGCCAAGGTTCAGCGGCGCGGTGCGGTCCATCCCGTCCAGGCTGGCGATGCGCGCCGGCGGCAAGGATACCAATCCGTAATTCGCCGGCAATGCCGGCTGGGCTATGCGCCCGGTCAACACATTGATGGCCTGCTCGGCATGCGGGTGCGGCACCCATTGCGTGCCATCGCTGATCACATCGTCGTCGGTGATTTCAAACAGCGGGCCGGCCAGATCGTTGACCGCGACATGCAGGCCGATGCGGCCATCAACGATCCGCCATTCGCCGTTGCAGGCATCGGCGAACATCTGCCGCACCATGCCCGGATCTTCGAAATCATGGCGCAGGCCGGCGCCATGATATCGCGGCTGGGTGCCGCCTGCCGCCAGCGCCACCGCTTCGGCGCAGGCGTTCGCCGATGTGGCAAAGACGGGCATGTCGATTTCATCCGGCTGCACGCCACAACCCACCGAAAGCACGCCATTGATGCGCCAGCCCAGCAACCAAGCCAAAGCCTGCAGGGCCAGATTCTCACCGATGCGCTCGCCGTCGCTGGCCACGAATTCCCAGCTGGCCTGATCGTCGGCGCGGTGCGAACCACTGCCACCGCGCGTGCTGTCGCGGCGCGGGTCATAAACCGGCATGCCCTCGACCACAGTCAAAAACTGCGTCGAAATCCCGGCGGCGAATGGCGATGCGGTCTTTTTGCTGTTGCCGCTGCGCTTCACCCGCACTTTCAACGATGCGCAGCCGGTAAATCGTTGCGCGCTGCCCCAATGCGCGCCAGAATTGACCGTGTGATAGGCCGCCGCGCCGCCTTGCAGGATCGGCGTGATCCACAGATACCCGGCAAATTCGCCCAGCGCGCCGGTCGATGGCCGCCAGGCCACCTTGTCGTCGATCCGGACTTCCACAACCGATGTCAGCTGGTGGCTGGCCAGATGCACGATGTAATCGACATATTCCTGGTCGGTGCCGCTCGGCTCCGAATACACCATGTCTGATGCAGCGGCCGTGCGGCCCAGCACCATCTTGCGCGCGGGATCATCTTCGGCGGTCAACTGCCGCCGTTGCAAATCCGGCAGACCGGCATTCGGGCTACGCGCGCCCGGCGCACCATAGGCCAGCAGCCCTGCCGTTGCGACGCCGGCAAACAATCCGCCGACCGTTACGCCGGTCACCACCGCAGTGCTGGCCAGTGTGGTGCCCAAAATCGCGCCGCTGATGGCCTGCCCGGCGCCGGGGATGACGTTAATCGCGACCGCCGCAACGATCGCCAGCGGCTTTAGGACTCTACCCATGCGGCACCCGCCAGCCTCGGACGATCACGGCCGCCGCCATTTCAGTCAGCCCGTCATCGGTCAAAAACAGCGCGCCGGCCCCCCAGCGCAGGCCGATATTTTCGCCATCGCTCACCACATCGCCGCGCATCGCCTGCAACGGCGCAATGGCGCCGCCTAGCGCATCGGCAAATGGTCCGCCCGGGCTGTCCCAGCCGGCGCGACGCATCACGCGCAAGGCACCCGCCGCCGTGGTGTATTGCCCAGCCCAGCGCGCGCGGAAATCCGTGCCGCACATGGCGTCCACCGCGCCGGCGGCAAAAAGGCAGCAATCGAACTGGCCATATTCAAACGGCCGCGCGGCATTGGCATCCAGATATGCACACAGATGCTTTTCCCAATCCGGCCGACGCAGCAGCATCAAAAAATCCCCAAATTGAAATTGATGCCGGTCAAATTCGGAAAGGCGCCCGGCCCGAACGCCGTCGGCGGCGGCTTGCCGATGATGGCGTCGGCCACATGATCGTCAGGGTCATACATCGTCTGCTGGCTCACCGTGCGCGCCGGCACGCCGCTGCCCAGCAGCGCCCGCCAGTCCTCGATGTCGATGGATAATGTCTGCGCATCGCGGCCGATGCGGCTGGCGATCGAAACCATTTTGCCGCTGTAAAACAGCCGCCCGGCAATTGGCTCGAAATCGGAATTCAACGCCACCTGCCAGAATGCCACCCGTCGCCCGAAATAACTGCTGGCATCCGCCAGAGTATTCAGGATGTCGGCGTCCACCTGCAGCGCGCCGGACAAAGACACCCGCATGCCTTCGCCGCCGCCAGCCGCCAATGTGATCGGATCGATCCGCACCAGCAACGGCGCCGACGCCTGGCCAACGGCCGGGGCGCCAATGGTCGAAAATGTCTGGCCATCGAAATCGGAATCGGGGGCGGCCAATATGCTGATGGCCGGCGCCACTACATCAACCGGCGCCAATGCCGCGCGGGCCGGATCGCCATCGATATCCAGATAGGCGCACAGCGCCAATTGCGCGCCGGACGCCACATCGCTGTCGGATATGCCCGGCATCAATAGGCCTCCTCAAATTCCAGCGCCGCCGGTTCGTCCACACCGGCCGGGCGCTGGCGCAGGGCCGGCGCACTGCCATCGGGCAGGATCATGCGGCACCACGGCCGCGCCAATTCGATGGCCGCGCCATCGGCCGGCAACCGCCGCGCCGGCCACACTGGATACAACACGCCGTTGCCGCTGCCGTCCGCCACCAGCGGCGCCGCCAGCATCAACAGCTGTTCTTCGTCGCCTGGCAACCGCACCGTCGCCTTTGCGCCCGCGTCCAGCACTTCGCCGGCCGGCCCCAGGTCGCGCAGATTGATTGCCATCACGGTCGATCCGGCCGCCGTCACCGTGCCGGCATGCGGCCGATCCGCAACCCGCATGCCGGCCATCCAGCATTCGCCAGCCGTGCCGGCATTGGCTTTGACCTCGATGCGCATTTCCACCGTGTCTGTCGGCGCCGTGATGATCCCGGAAACCGGGCGCCACACGCCATCGGCCGCAACCGTCGTCGTCGAAATCCAATCGACGCCGGAACTGCTGGCATCGGCTTTGCGAAACGACACCTGCAACGCCGCATGCCAATCGCATCCAGCCGTGCGCCGAAACCAGCCCGAAAGCGCTTTTTTCTCGCCGGCAGCACATGGCAGCCAGCTATCCATGTTCGGCCGGGCAAATCGATTGGCGCCCGCCACCATCCGCAGCGCGAAATCCGCGGGCAGGGTCGGGTCGGCCAACGCCAGGCGGGCAATGCCGCCTGGCAATGTCCATCCAGCCAGGCTGCACAATTGCGCGTCACCGATATGATTTGGCCCGGTCTGGTCATCGCCGGCACGCAAATACGGCAGGCGCAAACGCCCGCCCGGGCGTGCCAGCAACCCCAGCAACAGCTGCGCGCGCACAGCATCGGCGCCGCGCAAGGGCACCAACGCGCCGCGCGCCGCCCAGCCGGCACTGGCGCCATAGGCTGCATCGACCACGCCGCCGCCCAATGTGCGGCTGATGGTGCGGGCTTGCGGCATGGTCCATTCCAGCGTGGCAAAGCGGATTTCTCCGGGCAGGCGATAACTCGGCATTCAGGCCCCCATCGCCCGCGGCAAGCGCCGCATCTGCGATCGCGCCATATCACGGCGGCTGACGCCAATGGCGGTGGCTGCGCCCTGCGCCGCCATGGCCTCCATCTGCATCAACAGATCCTCGGTGACGACGGCGCCGCGCATGTCGAATGTGACTGGCTGCGCACTGGCGCCGGCCCCACCGGCCAGAACCCGGCCCGACACGCTCGGCACAAAAACCTCCGTCCCGCGCTCCCCCACCAGATACGCGCGCCCGGCCGATACTGGCCCGCCCAGCGCGCGTTTGCCGCCCAGCGCGCGGCCAATGCCACCGATCAACGCGCCAAACAGCCCGCCGCTCTCGCCTTCGCCCAGCAAAAGCTTGAACAGGCCATTGGCCAGCGCTTCGGCGGCGGCAGCCTTGAAACTATTGACCAACGCTGTGCCGATGTCCTGGCCATAAACGATGGCCTGCGCCAGATTGTCAGCCATGTCGCGGGTAAAATCCCGCGCGCCTTCCAACGACGCCGCCAAGGCCGACGCCTCTATGTCGGCGGTAAAATCCTGCACTTCCAGCAAGGCGCCTTGCAATTCCCGCACATCGGCCAGGGTGCGGTCCACGCCTTCCAGCACGCCCGGCCCGGCCACATTCTGCAGCCGCAATTCCGCGGGCGACAATTCCGGTGGCGCCGCCCGCCCGGCGCGCGCCGGCTTTGGGTCGCGGCGCGGCGCGGTCACGGTGATTTCGTCACCCCAGGCCTCCGCCTCGCCGCCGAAAGGCATCCAGCTTTTCTGGAATTTCGCCATCAACGCGGCAATGCCTGCATGGCAGCCAGGTCGGCTGCGATACTGCCGCCGGCCTCGAAATGATCCGCGGCTACGCGCATCTGAGCGCCGGCGCCGATCGCCGCGCGCGTCGCCAATACAGGCGACACAAAAAACCGCCCGGCCGCTTCCAGCCGCGACATGCTCTGAATCGCCGTGGTCGCATCCTGCACCGCGCCCACCACCGTGCCCGCCCACAGCAGAAATTTTTGTTGTGTGTCGGCGGTAAATCGCTCGATCGCGCGATTGGCGTCCGCCATGGCCTGAATCTGATGCTCGGTTGCGGCCGTCACCCGGCCTTCGGCTTCGTGCAGTGCCTGGCCGCCATCGCGCACGGCAGCGGCGAATTCCACCCCCAATTTCCGGCCGAGCACGTCGACCACGCGCGACGTGAATTGCGCCTCGGTGGCAAAGCGATTGGCGCTGCCGGCAATGGCGTCCAGCAGCCCGTCAGTCGTCGTGATTTCGCCGTTCAGGATTCTGGACGTGACGCCCATGGCATCCAGCGCCGCCGTCACACCCTTGGCCGCCGTGCCGGACTGCACATCACCCAATGTGATCGACAATCGATTCAGCACACCATCCGCATCGGCGGCG
>JBBAGE010000125.1:0-6797 GCA_041655055.1 Paracoccaceae bacterium | reverse complement strand
GTGGCGATACCGTGCATTGGTATTCCATCACCAACGTGACGCTGTGGATGGCGCTTTCGGTTATCGCCGTGCTGTTCATTCTGGTTGCCAGCACCAGCCGCCGCGCCATGATCCCCGGTCGCGCGCAATCGGTGGCGGAACTGGCTTATGGTTTCATTCATAAAATGGTCGAAGATATCTCGGGCGAGGAAGGGGTGAAATATTTCCCCTATATCATGACGCTGTTCATGTTCATCGTGACCGCGAACTTCCTTGGCCTGCTGCCGTTCGCCTTTACCACGACATCGCATATCGCGGTGACCGGCGTGCTGGCGCTGCTGGTATTCGTCGGCGTGACCGTGCTGGGTTTCGTCAAGAATGGCGCGAAATTCCTGGGCCTGTTCTGGGTGTCATCCGCGCCGCTGGCGATCCGCCCGGTGCTGGCGATCATCGAGGTGATTTCCTATTTCGTGCGCCCCGTCAGCCATTCCATTCGTCTTGCCGGCAACATGATTGCAGGCCATGCCGTGATCAAGGTGTTCGCGGGCTTTGCGGCCATCGTCGCCGTGGCCCCGATCGCGATCGTGGCCGTGGTTGGCATGTATGCGTTCGAGATCCTCGTGGCCTTTATCCAGGCCTATGTTTTCACCATTCTGACCTGCGTTTACCTTAAGGATGCGCTGCATCCGACACATTGATCAGGCAAGTCACGCGCGCGGCGCAATGATGCGCTGCGCCACACTATCCAACTTCCAATCCCAAGGAGAATGAGCATGGAAGGCAATATCGGAGAACTGGGCCAATACATCGGCGTCGGCCTGACGGCCATCGGCATGGGTGGCGCAGCTATCGGTGTGGGCAACATCGCCGGCAACTTCCTGTCGGGCGCGCTGCGCAATCCTTCGGCCGCTTCGGGCCAGATTGCCACGCTTTTCATCGGTATTGCGTTTGCTGAAGCGCTGGGGATCTTTTCGTTCCTCGTAGCTCTTCTGCTGATGTTCGCCGTCTGATCTGCCGGACCATCCTTACGACCGGGCGGGCTGCTGACAGACCCGCCCGGGTGTAACCCCGGTTCCAGGAGAAAGACATGGCAACAGATACGCAGGGTGCCGAGAGCGCTGCCGGCATGCCGCAGCTTGATATCTCGACCTTTCCGAACCAGATTTTCTGGCTTTTTGTCACGCTGGTCGTGATTTATTTGATTCTCTCGCGCGTCGCATTGCCCCGCATTGGCACTGTGCTGTCGGATCGTTCGGCCAAGATCACCGGCGATATCACCGCCGCTGAACAATTGCGCCTGCAAGCCGTCGCCGCCGAAGAGGCCTATAACGCCGCGCTGACCGAGGCACGCAGCGAAGCGCAAGCCATCGTCGCCGCCACCCGCGCCGAAATTCAGGCCGAGCTTGACGTGGCCATCGCGCATGCGGATGCCGAAATCGCCGCCCGGGCCGCCGAATCGGAAAAGGCTATCGCCGAAATCCGCGCCGGTGCCATGGATGCCGTGCGCGAGGTGTCGCAAGATACCGCGCGTGAAATCGTGGCCGCCTTTGGTGGTCAGGCCGATGCCGCTGCGGTGGATGCCGCCGTCAGCGCCCGTCTGAAAGGCTGAGATCATGAAAAAGATCGCAACTCTTTTCGCTTTGGGCGCTGCTACCCCGGCCTTGGCCGCGGATGGGCCGCTGTTCTCGCTTGCCAATACCGATTTCATCGTGCTGCTGGCGTTCATCGCCTTTATCGCGCTGGTGATCTATTTCAAGGTGCCGGGCCGGGTGATGGGTCTGCTTGACCAACGCGCCGAGGGTATCCGTTCGGATCTCGACGAGGCGCGGGCCCTGCGCGACGAGGCCGAACAGATCCTTGCCAGCTATGAGCGCAAGCGTGCCGAGGTTGCCGAACAGGCCGATCGTATCGTGGCCCAGGCCCGCGAAGATGCCCGTCTTGCCGCCGAACAGGCCAAGCTTGATCTGCAGGCCTCCATTGCGCGCCGCCTGACTGCGGCCGAGGAACAGATCGCATCGGCCCAGGCCGGCGCTGTGCGCGAAGTGCGTGACGCGGCGATCACGGTGGCCATCGATGCCGCCCGCGATGTGATCGCAAGCCAGATGAACACGGCCGAGGCCAACCGTCTGATCGACGATTCCATCGCCACCGTGGGCGAAAAACTGCACTGAAATTCGGGCAGTCATGAATGCAAAAGGCCGGGCGATCTGCCCGGCCTTTTCATTTCTGGTGTTCGCTTAGTTGGGGCGAATGATGATTTCGACCCGGCGGTTCTGTTCACGCCCCTGCGCGGTCAGGTTCGATGCGACGGGCGCATCTTCGCCCCGGCCAAAGGCGCGCACCCGCCATGACGGCACGCCGTTTTGCAGCAGCACATTCGCCACCGCATTCGCGCGGCGGGCGGACAGATCCTGGTTATAGGCCGCAGCGCCGGTGCTGTCGGTATGGCCGATCACATCAACCGAGGTATCGGGATAGCTTTGCAGGTTCGCGGCCAACGCGCGCAGATCGCCTTGCAATGCGGGGCGCACAGCGGCGCTGTCGGTGGCAAACAGGATGTCTTGCGGCATGGTCACGACCAATTGGTTGCCGGTGTTCACCACGCTTACATTATCATCCAGATCGCGGCGCAGATCGCCCGCCTGACGATCAAGCGCGGTGCCGATCGCCCCGCCCGCAGCCGCGCCGATCACGGCGCCCACGGCGGTGCGTGCCAGCGAATTGTCGCCACCCCGGCTCAGGCCGTAAACGCCGCCCACCATGGCGCCGGTGATCGCGCCTTGCTGCGCGCGGGTATGGCCGGTCATGGATGGATCGGCGCAGGCAGAGAGCACAATAAGGCTCGCTGCGCCAAGGAAAAATGTCATTTTCGTGCGGGTCATGGCAATCATGGCTTACCTCATTTGCAAATTCGCCCCTTGATAACGTAGCGCGCCGCGATTGTGTTCACAATCGTCAAAGATTTTGGCGCATCTGGGCGAAAATCTGCCTATGCGGCGTCCTGGGCAAGGATGCGTGCGGCCTCATGCGCGAGCATGGCGCGTTTGACCGACAGGCCCCAGTGATAGCCGCCCAAACCGCCGGTCTTACGCAGCGCGCGGTGGCAGGGGATAAGCCAACTGATCGGATTGCGGCCCACGGCACTGGCCACGGCGCGCACGGCGCGCGGATTGCCGGCGGCCGCAGCCAGCGCCGAATAGGTGGTCACATGGCCGGGCGGGATTTCGTAAAGCGCGGCCCAAACGCGCTGCTGCAAATCCGTGCCGATCAGATGCAGCGGCGGGGTGCCGCCGTCAAACGCGGCTTTGACCCATTGGGCCAGCGTATCATTGGCCGCAATGAAATCCGCCGATGGCCAGCGGCCCCGCATATCGGCCAGCGCCGCGGCGTCGCCGCATTCATCCGCAAAGGCCAGCCCGCAAAGCCCGTGTTCGCTGCCCATGGCCAGCACGCGGCCAAAGGGGCTGTCGAACCATCCATGGCTGATCGCAAGCCCGGCGCTATCCGCGGGGGGCGATGCTTTGTGCCCATGGGCCGCGCCGCGCGGCACAAAAAACCGCGCTTGCAGCAGTTCGGCACCGTTGGTGATAAAGGGGCTTTGTTGTTCCATACCACTACTATAGCCGATTTCACGCGCCACCACGAATGATTCTTGCCCTGCGGCTATGGGCAGGCTAGGCCATGCGCATGGCTGCCCAACTTGATTATCATTCCATCCACGAGATTTTCGCCCGCTTTCAACAGGCCGAGCCTGAACCCAAGGGCGAGCTTGATCATACCAACGCCTATACGCTGGTGGTGGCCGTGGCGCTGAGCGCGCAGGCGACCGATGCGGGCGTGAACCGCGCCACGGCGGCGCTGTTTGCCATTGCCGATACGCCGCAAAAGATGCTCAATCTGGGCGAAGAAGGGCTGCTGGAGCATATCAAGACCATTGGCCTTTTTCGCCAAAAGGCCCGCAATGTCATGGCTATGTCGCGGATTCTGGTCGATCAATACGGCGGGCAGGTGCCATCTTCGCGCGCGGCGCTGCAATCGTTGCCCGGCGTGGGGCGCAAAACCGCGAATGTGGTGCTCAACATGTGGTTTCGCATGCCTGCGCAGGCGGTCGATACCCATATTTTCCGGCTGGGCAACCGATCGGGCATTGCGGTCGGGCGCAATGTCGATGCGGTCGAACGCGCGATCGAGGATCATATCCCCGCCGAATTTCAACTGCATGCCCACCACTGGATGATCCTGCACGGCCGCTATGTCTGCAAGGCGCGCAAACCGCTGTGCGGCACCTGTCTGATCCGCGATATCTGCTTGTTTGAGGATAAGAACCTATGAGCCAACGTTTTCAGATTGTCGGTATCGGCAATGCGATCGTCGATGTGATCGCCCAAAGCGGCGATGACTTTCTGACCCGGATGGGGATTGAAAAGGGCGTGATGCAGCTGATCGAACGCGACCGCGCCGAAACGCTTTATGATGCGATGTCCGCACCGCTGCAGGCGGCGGGCGGTTCGGTTGCCAATACGATTGCGGGGTTGGGCGCGCTGGGGCTGGATACCGGGTTTGTCGGGCGGGTGCGCGATGATGCGCTTGGCCGGTTCTATGCCGAACAGATGGCCCGCGATGGCACTGCGTTTGTGAACCCCCCGGCAGCGGATGGCGATCTGCCCACCTCGCGTGCGATGATTTTTGTGTCGCCCGACGGAGAGCGTTCGATGAACACCTATCTGGGCATCAGCGCCGAGCTTGGCCCCGATGACGTGGCCGATGATGTCGCGGGGCAGGCGGGTATCCTGTTTCTCGAAGGCTATCTTTACGACAAACCCAAGGGCAAGGCCGCGTTTGAGCGGGCGGCGAAACTGTGCCGCGCGGGCGGCGGGCGGGTTGGTATCACGCTGAGCGATCCGTTTTGCGTGGATCGCCACCGCAATGATTTCCGCAAGCTGGTGCGCGATCTGGATTTCGTGATCGGCAATGAACATGAATGGGAATCGCTCTATCAAACCGATCTGTCCAGCGCGCTGGAACAGGCGGCGCGTGAAGCGGCGCTGGTGGTGTGCACGCGTTCGGGCCATGATGTGGTGATGGTGCGCGGTGACGAACAGGTGGTGGTGCCGGTCAGCCCCGTCGTGCCGGTCGATGCCACCGGGGCGGGCGATCAATTCGCCGCCGGGTTTCTTTATGGTCTGGCCACCGGGCGCGATCTGGCCGATTGCGGGCGGATGGGCAATATCGCCGCCGCCGAGGTGATCAGCCATTATGGCGCCCGCCCGCAAACCGATATCAAGACGCTGTTTCAGGCAGACGGCCTGATCTGACGCCCCTTTCGCATGATCGCGGTGGACTCGGGGTCTGTCGCCAGCTTATGCTTGGTCATGGCCAGGTTGTTCATCCGGCGCAGGGTCTGGCGCTTTGCCCGATTGCTGCAAATGCAGTGCTCTGCCCCGGGCAGGCACGGCTGTGCCATCATGCGCTCGGGGCACTTCGACCATTCCATTTGCCAGACAGGCAGACGCTGATCCAGCCTGTCGCCCATGTGCCCTACCGGAGGAATTTTGATGGCCCGTTCGCCACGTCCGCAAGTTGTTATCGCCCGTGAAACGCTCGACCACCTCGAAGGTCTGGCGCAGGGCATGTTCGCGCGCAATCCCGAATTGTCCGAGCGTTTGTTAGAGGAATTATCGCGCGCCAAGATCGTCGATGCGGCCAAAGTGCCCGCCGATGTGGCCGGGATCGGCAGCCGCGTGACCTATCGCGACGAAGCCACCGGGCGCGAACAGACGGTGACGCTGGTTTGGCCCGAACAGGCCGATATCAGCGCCGGGCGCGCCTCGGTGATGACACCGATCGGGGTGGCGCTTTTGGGGCTCAAGGCGGGGGCGCGGTTCAACTGGGAAACCCGCTCGGGTGAAACGCGGCAGTTAAGCGTGCTTGATGTCGCCCAGGCCGAGGCCGAATAGCTAGCCGGGCGTGCCGCGCGCAATCCCGCGCGCCAGCGATGACAAAAGATCGGTGCGCGTCACGATCCCCATGATGCGCGGCCCGCGCATGACGGGCACGGCATCCGGCCCGCCATCGGCCAGCATCGCGATCAGATCGGCGGCCGGGGTTTCTTCGGACACGGTCGGCAGCGTGGTGGACATCACTTCGCGCGCGCGCAACAGCCCGCTGTCGCGTTCACGCCTCAGCCGGGCCAGAACTGCGCCCAGCGGTTCGCGCCCACGCAGCGCCGGGCGGCGCGCGCGCCGGATCAGATCGAGCTGAAAGATCACGCCCATCAACGTGTCGTCATCTTGCACCACCGGGATCGAGGTAAAGCCGTATTTGCGAAACAGCGCCGCCACCTGGGCCGCGCGGGTATCGGGCGTCACGGTCACCAGATCGCGCGACATGATCGCGCCCGCCGTGGTGGTGCCAAGCGCATGGCCCGCGGCCACCTGTTCGGCGGCGGCAATCAGCCGGGCCAGATCCTCGACCCCGACGTTGGCGGATTGACGAAAGTCGGCCAGAATGCTGGCAAGTTCCTCGGGCGACAGGCCAAGCCGTTGGGCCGCGGGGCGGTCTGCGGTGGCATCTTCGGCCGGTTGGCGGAACGGATAGACCCGCCCGCACAGGTGGTGCCAGATCATCGCCAGCGCCACCAGCAACAGCGTGCCCGCGAATACCGGCCCCAGCACGAACCAAAAGCCGATGCCCTCCAGCACATCGGGGCTAAGCGCCGCCGTCAGTGCCACCGCACCCCCCGGCGGATGCAGCGCGCGCGCCAGAAACATCGCCAGCAGCGCCAAAAGCGTCGATCCGGCCACCATCAACACCGGATC
>JBBAGE010000124.1:0-6961 GCA_041655055.1 Paracoccaceae bacterium | reverse complement strand
GTCAGGACAGCGCGCTGTTGTCGGTGCTGTCATCGGCCAATGCGCTGATGATCCGCCCGATTGGCGACCCGCCCCGCGCCGCAGGCGATATCGTCGAATATCTGCCGCTGGACTAGGCGCAAGAATCCTTGACACATAAGGGGAACGCGGGCAGAACATAACCCGAACCCACTGTGCCGTTGATCAGGAGCCGATATCCATGCTGACCCGTAAACAGCTCGACTTGCTGGAATTCATCCATAAACGCGTGCAGCGTGACGGCGTGCCGCCATCTTTTGATGAGATGAAGGAAGCGCTTGATCTGCGGTCGAAATCGGGGATTCACCGGCTGATCACCGCGCTGGAGGAACGGGGATTCATCCGCCGGCTGGCGCACCGGGCCCGCGCGATCGAAATCGTGAAATTGCCCGATACGCTGGCCGCGCCGCGCGCCACGGGTTTCAGCCCGCGCGTGATTGCCGGCGATCTGCCCGCGCAGCCGCGCCGGGGCGGCATCGCGGTGGAAACATCGGGCGTGGTTGATTTGCCGATGATGGGCCGGATTGCCGCCGGTGTCCCGATCGAGGCGATCGCCGATGGCGCGGCGCATATTTCGGTGCCGGGATCGATGCTGTCGGGTCAGGGCCAGCATTACGCGCTTGAGGTGCGGGGCGATTCGATGATCGAGGCTGGCATCAACGATGGCGATGTCGTGGTGATCCGCGAAACATCCGCCGCGCAAAATGGCGATATCGTCGTGGCCATGGTCGAAGGCTACGAAACCACGCTGAAACGTTTTCGCCGCAATGGCAACACCATCGCGCTTGAGGCCGCGAATCCCGCCTATGAAACCCGTGTGCTGCGCGATGATCAGGTCCGGGTGCAGGGGCGGCTCGTGGGGTTGATCCGCACCTATTGACCGATGCGCCAGCGCAGATGGGCATTGCGTGTCGGGGCATGGTTCCACAGGCGCGTGCCCGCGGCGTCGCGCGCGCTTGAAAGCCGCGCCTCGCCCTGTGTCAGATGCACGGCGATCGCGCCGCTATCGCGCAATGTGGCATGGTCAAGCAATTGACACCCGCCGGGGGGCGCTTCTTCAACCTGTAGATGGGCGATCACGATATCGGCGTTTTCGCAAGCCGGCACGACGCGATCCGCCGCGCCGCGCCCGCTGACATAGGCAAAGCGCGTATCGCCAATCTGAAAGCGCAGCGCGCCCTGCACGCCGGAAAATCCAGCACGTTCATGCGCCTGCGCCTGATTGCGCGCGTCCCCATCGGCGAGCAGCCAGTTTTCCGCCGCATAGCCCGAGCCGCTCGGCTTGGACAGGGCACGGCCCGCATCGGTCATCACGCCCACCAAAGCGCCATCCGATGCGATCAGCGCCGCAGGCCGTGTAGCGCCAAACCATAAAACGAACCCCAGCGCCACCACCGCCACGCCCGCCAGCCGGCCTTGCCAGCCCTGCCACAAAACCGCCACGAGCCCGCCCAGCGTCAGCGCCGCCAGAACCGATGGGGGTGGCGTGGGCACAAAGCTTTGGGCGCCCTGCAGCCCCGCGATCCAATGGGCCACCCACAGCGTCCATTTCAGCCCCGGCCCCATGAACCACAGCCCCAGATCGGCCAGCCCGATGGGCGCCAGCACCGCCGCAACCACCGCGCCGGGCATCACGAAAACCCCCACCACCGGCACCACGATCATATTCGCAAAAAAACCGTAATCGGCCACGCGGTTGAAATGCACCGCCGCAATCGGCCCCGATGCCAGCCCCGCCACCGCCGAGGAAACCACCGTTGCCACCACCCCGTGCAACCAGCGCGGCACGCGGGCCATGGTTTTCGCGTCGCGCATCCAGCTGAATGCGGCGACCAGCGCGATTGTGGCGGCATAGGACATCTGAAATCCGGCCTCGGTCAGCACTTCGGGCCGCAGCGCCATCACGATCAGCGCCGAAATCGCCACCGATCGCAGCGAAATCGCCCGCCGGTCCAACAACACCGCCGTCAACATCACCGCAACCATGATAAAGCTGCGCTCGGTCGCGACATCGCGCCCCGCTAGCACCAGATAGAATGCCGATGCCGCAAGCGCCGCCACGGCCGCGATTTTATGCCCCGGGAAACGCGCGCTGGAAATCGGCAAAACCGCCACCAACAGCCGCACGAAACCGAACACAAAGCCCGATAGCATCCCCATGTGCAGCCCGGAAATCGACACGATATGATAGAGGCTGGAAATCCGCAGGGCCTCATTCGTATCCTCGCTGATGCCGGATCGGTCGCCGGTGGTCAGGGCCGCGGCAAAGCCGCCTGCCTCGCCGGGGATGCGGGCCTGCACCTCGGACGATAACCACAGGCGCAGCCGCACGACCGCCAGTTCCACCGGATGGGCCGCATCCGCCGACAGGCGCAACACCGGGCTTTGGGTATATCCCACCGCGCCCAGTTCGCGAAACCACGCAAGCCGTTGAAAATCAAAGGCCCCCGGCTCGGTCGGGCCATTGGGCGGCGACAGATGCCCGGTCAGGATCACCCGCATCCCGGCGGCGGGCGTGATATAGCCCTGATCGCCATGCAGCGAAATGCGCACCTGCGCCGGGGTGCGCGAGGGCGCCACATTTTCCAGCACCACCTGATCCAGCGTGATCCGCATCCGGTCGGATACCGAGCGGTCGATCATCACGATCCGCCCCTCGATCGGGCCATAATAGCGCCAGCCCAGCACCGGCGCGCCGACCGCATGGGCGCGCAGCCCGGCAAGCATCAGCCCCAGACAGACCATCAACACCGCCACCGCAATCGGTGCCGTGCGCGCCGGCCCGCGCCAGATCGCAACCGCGCAAAGCACAGCGCCACCTGCCACTGCCGCATAGACCGCCAGCCCCGGTTCGCGCGGCGCAGCGAAATAGGCGGCGATGCCGATACCCAAAAAGACCGGCATCCAGGCGAACAGATGGCCGCGCTGCGCCTCGATGATATCCAGCAAGCTGGTCGCCACCCGCACCTTGTGTCCTTACGTCGGATTGAATAGACCTTTCGCATGGTATCGCCCGCATGGTTTCCAAAAGGTTAAAATACGCATGACAGAAGCGCAGATCGTCACCCGCTTTGCCCCTTCGCCTACGGGCTATCTGCATATCGGGGGGGCGCGCACGGCGCTGTTCAACTGGCTTTATGCGCGCGGACGGGGCGGCAAATTCCTGCTGCGGATCGAAGATACCGACCGCAGCCGTTCCGATCCTGCCGCGACCGAGGCGATCTTGCGCGGCCTTGCCTGGCTGGGGCTTGACTGGGACGGCGAACCGATCAGCCAATTCGCCCGCGCCGAGCGCCATGCCGAAGTGGCGCATCAGATGCTGGAACGCGGTGCCGCCTATAAATGCTTTGCCACGCAAGAAGAAATTGCCGCGTTTCGCGACGCGGCCAAGGCCGCCAAGCAATCCACCCTCTACCGCTCACCCTGGCGCGATGCCGATCCCGCCACCCATCCCGATACGCCCTATGTGATCCGCGTCAAGGCGCCGCTTACGGGGCAAACCGTGATCGAAGATCAGGTGCAGGGCAAGGTTGTGATCGGCAATGACCAGCTTGACGATATGATCGTGCTGCGATCGGATGGCACGCCCACCTATATGCTGGCGGTGGTGGTCGATGATCACGATATGAATGTGACCCATGTGATCCGGGGCGATGATCACCTGAACAATGCCGCGCGCCAGATGCTGGTCTATGCGGCAATGGGGTGGGATGTGCCGATCTGGGCGCATATTCCGCTGATTTTTGGCGAGGATGGCAAGAAACTGTCGAAACGCCACGGCGCCACCGGTGTCGAGGATTATCAGACCATGGGCTATCCCGCCGCCGGCATGCGCAATTACCTGACCCGGCTGGGCTGGAGCCATGGCGACGACGAATTTTTCACCGATGAACAGGCGCGCGCATGGTTCGATCTGGATGGAATCGGGCGCGCGCCGGCGCGGTTTGACTTCAAGAAACTGGAAAATATCTGCAGCCGGCATATTGCCGTGGCGGATGATGCCGCACTTTTGGCGGAAATTGACGCTTTTTGGATCGCGAATGGCAATCCGGGTTTTTCCGGGGCGCAAAAAGACGGGCTTTTGCGCGCGATGTATTGCCTGAAGGAACGCGCGAAAACTTTTCCGGATCTTATTGAAAAAGCAAGGTTTGTGCTGAAGGATCGTCCCATCGACAAGGATGAGGGGGCGCAAACGGCACTTGATACTGTATCCCGTGGTATACTGGACGAATTGACGCACCATCTGCAAAATGCTAGCTGGGATCGCGAAGCGCTGGAGGCAGTCGTGGGCGATGTGGCCACGGCCCATGGCACGAAACTTGGCAAGCTGGCAGCGCCCTTGCGCGCCGCACTTGCCGGGCGCACGGTGGCCCCCAGCATATTTGATATGATGCTCGTTCTGGGCAGGCAGGAAACGATTGCGCGGCTGAATGACGCCGCTGGCTGAGAGATCCAAATACCCGGCATCCCCTGTGGGCGGCCGCTCAACGAAGGACTGAATATGGCAAACAGCAACAAGACCGCGACCCTCAGCTACGACGGCAAGACGTATGAGTTGCCGGTTCGTTCGCCAAGCGAGGGTCCGGATGTCATTGATATCCGCAAGCTCTATTCCGATGCCGATTTGTTCACCTATGACCCGGGCTATACGTCCACCGCATCATGCGATTCCTCGATCACCTATATTGACGGGGATGCGGGCGTGCTGCTGCATCGCGGCTATCCGATTGATCAGCTGGCGGAAAAATCCCATTACCTTGAGGTTTGCTATCTGCTGCTTTACGGCGCCCTGCCCAAGGCGGCCGAATTGGAAGATTTTGAAAACCGCGTCACGCGCCACACGATGGTGCATGAACAGATCCACAAATTCTTTTCCGGTTTCCGCCGCGATGCGCATCCGATGGCGATCATGGTGGGCGTGGTGGGCGCGATGTCCGCATTCTATCACGACAGCACCGATATCAGCGATCCATGGCAGCGCGAAGTGGCCTCGATCCGCATGATTGCCAAAATGCCGACGATCGCGGCCATGGCCTATAAATATAACGTGGGCCAGCCCTTTGTTTATCCGCGCAATGATCTGGATTATGCCTCGAATTTCCTGCGCATGTGCTTTGCCGTGCCTGCCGAAGATTACGTGGTGAACCCGATTCTAAGCCGCGCGATGGACCGGATTTTCACGCTGCATGCCGATCACGAACAAAACGCCTCGACCTCGACGGTGCGGCTGGCCTCGTCCTCGGGGGCGAATCCCTTTGCCAGCATCGCGGCGGGGATTGCCTGTCTGTGGGGGCCTGCACATGGTGGCGCCAACCAGGCCTGTCTGGAAATGCTGCGCGAAATCGGCACCGTGGATCGCATCCCCGAATTCATCGCCCGCGCCAAGGATAAGAACGATCCCTTCCGCCTGATGGGTTTCGGCCACCGGGTCTATAAAAACTTTGATCCTCGCGCGACGGTGATGAAAAAATCCGCCGATGAGGTGCTCGATCTGCTCGGGATCGAAAACAACCCGACGCTGCAGGTTGCCAAGGAACTGGAACGTCAGGCGCTTGAAGATCCCTATTTCACCGACAAGAAACTGTTTCCGAATGTCGATTTCTATTCGGGCATCATTCTTGAGGCGATGGGTTTCCCCACATCGATGTTCACTCCGATTTTCGCGCTGTCGCGCACCGTGGGCTGGATTTCGCAGTGGAAGGAAATGATCGAAGATCCGGAAATGAAGATTGGCCGCCCGCGCCAGCTTTATACCGGCGCCACGCTGCGCGATTATGTCGAGGTTGAAAACCGCTGACAGCCATCTTCGGTCGCCCTTTGGGCGGCCGATCCCCATCAGCTAAGTGAGACAGCAGATGCCCCTTTCCCGCCGTGCCGCAATCATGCTGCTTGCCGCCGCAACGCTGGCCGCGTGTTCGGGCGACAAATCCGCCGATGTCAGCCGCAATGCGCCGTTTTACCCCAATGAAACCGCCGAATTGCGCGCGCTGATCACCCAACATGCGCAAATCAACGGCATTCCCGCCGATCTGGTGCAACGCGAAAGCAGCTATAACCCCGCCGCGCGCAACGGCCCCTATTACGGGCTGATGCAGCTATTGCCGCAAACGGCAGGGACGATGGGCTATCGCGGCGGGCCCGAGGGGCTGCTCGATGCAGATACCAATCTGCGCTACGGCACGCGCTATCTGCGCGGTGCGTGGATGGTGGCCGATGGCGATCCCGACCGCGCGATCATGTGGTATGCGCGCGGCTATTACTACGAAGCCAAGCGCCGCGGGATGCTAGAGGCCACGGGCCTGCGCTGATCACTGGCCGGTATAGACCGGCTTGCGCTTTTCCAAAAACGCCCGCACCCCTTCGCGGAAATCGTCGCTTGCGGTGGATTCGCCCTGCAACCGGGCCTCTAGCGCAAGCTGGGTTTCGATATCATTGGCATCGGATGCCTGAAACGCCTGTTTGATCCGGCGATAGGCGCTGGTTGGCCCCTGTGCCAGATGCGCGGCGCGGGCCTGCCAATGGGCGGCAAATTCCGCATCGGGCACCGCTTCCCAGATCATGCCCCAATCGCGCGCCTGCGCCGCGCTGATCTGTTCGGCAAAAAGCGCCGCCCCCATCGCCCGCGCCCGCCCGACCAGCCGGGGCAACATCCATGTCCCGCCCAGATCCGGCACCAGCCCGATCCGGGAAAACACCTGCGCAAAGCTGGCGCTTTCGGCGGCGATCACCACATCTGCGGCCAGTGCCAGATTGGCGCCGCCGCCTGCGGCCACGCCATTCACCGCCGCAATCGTGGGCAGCGGGCAATGCATGATCGACTGGATCAGCGGCCCCAATTCTTCGCGCATGACCCGTTCGGATTCGGCCGCATCGACGCTTTGGCCGCTATCGCTCAGATCCGCGCCCGAGCAAAAGGCACGCCCCGCACCCGTGAACACGATCG